>JBOFRN010000195.1:0-1583 GCA_051651025.1 Phocaeicola sp. | reverse complement strand
AGTTCTAAAACTAATTTACATAGTTAATAAACTAAAATTCATAGTTACTTCGTAAAGAAAGGGTTATGAACAGCGGTTAACAACGACTTATAGCACGGCATAAAATAGTAGGAGCCACTCAAATAGAACGGCATAACAGCGAGGAAAGAGGCCATGTAAATTGCTGCAAATAGCTAAAACAATTCTACCGCCTAACCGCATAGAAAGTGGTAAAGAAGCTTATCTATTCTTTAATCTCTGTCGAAGATTACGTAATTTACAGTGAAGATTGCGTAATTTTCACTGTAAATTACGCAATCTTCACTGTAAATTAGAGAATAGAGTTAGCCGAGGGAGAAAAAGAGAGCAGCGGGAGTAAGTTTTCTGGAAGGATAAAAAGGAAAATAGCAGCAAGAAGAGAGATTAATTGTACATTTGTAAAAAAAGATACGCTATGAGAGACTTTGCAGCCATTGACTTTGAAACAGCCAATCACCAACGCACCAGTGTGTGCAGTGTAGGGGTGGTGATTGTACGCAACGGAAAGGTAACCGACAAGTTCTACCGCCTTATTAAACCCTACCCCAACTACTATGCTACTTGGGCTACGCAGTGCCACGGTATATCGAGAAGAGACACAGAAGATGCGGCACTCTTTCCTGAAGTGTGGGCCGAGATTGCTCCGCGCATTGATGGATTGCCCCTAATAGCACACAACAAAGGGTTTGATGAGCCTCACCTCATAAAGTGCCACGAACACTACGGCATGCCTTATCCCAATTACCAGTTTTACTGTACCCTATCGGCCTCACGACGCGCTTTTCACGATTTGCCTAACCACCAACTGCATACCGTATCGGCGCATGTAGGGTTCGATTTAAGCAACCACCACCACGCCCTAGCCGATGCCGAGGCCTGCGCCATGATTGCACTAGAGATACTGTAACGAGGAATTCGACCGATGTATACCCACATCGGGCAATGCAAAAAACATCGGCTGCCCAACGTGATGGATGGTACCATCTAAACAGAAAAGAACCCTACCAACGGCCGCTCATGGCTGTTGATAGGGTTCTTTTTTTACTTTTATAGGCTACTTAGCTAGTTGCCCATTTGTCTAAAATCGAACAACAGATCAAGGTGTAATCCCTCATCGCCTTGCTTGATGCGGATATTGCCCGGATGACTGTTGGGCCCTTGCTGTTCAATGGGTTTGAACGAACAGATAGCCGGTATGTCTAACAAGAACGAGATATCGCCTTCGGGAAAGTGAGGCATGGTTCTACGCACCCTACCCACAGGTTCTTCGGGGGTAAAGATGTGGTAGAATATTCCATCGTTACGCGAGTAAACGGTAAAGGGAGTGGTATCGCTCTCTAACGTAGCCCAATACATATTGGCATGATAGCCTTTGAACTCGGGATAGATTAGGTTCTCGAAACTTTCGCCTGTAATTACGTTGTTGTAATCCTTTTGCCAAATGCCGTAGTGAGTGCCTGCTAGGCGGTTCTTCCAAACACGGTAGTTACCGCGTCCCATCCACTTCATGCCGGTGCAGTTGGCTTCGGGGTAGGAGAAAGTAAGACCGAGGTTAAAGACCTTAT
>JBOFRN010000194.1:0-1369 GCA_051651025.1 Phocaeicola sp. | reverse complement strand
CTATTGGGGTATACTCACTATCTTTACCTAATAAGGGGTGTAACGTATTACATAACGCGTTACACCCCTTATTAAGTAAAGATAGTAGAGCAAAAAACTCCTAACTTTCTTACACCAATCCCTGTTCTTTCAACTCCTCGGCCACATTCTCTAGCTCTGCATACCAAGCGGTACCAAACTTGCGGGTCAAGGGCTCTTTTAAGAATTTGTAAACGGGAACATTCTCTTTTTGCCCAAAGAGTACAGCTGCTTTACAGATATCCCAACAGTGGTAGTTCACCGCCTTGTAAGGACCATAATCGCCTACACGGATGGGGTACAAGTGGCAAGAAATGGGTTTGTAGAAGTCTACTTTACCCTCGCGATAGGCCTTTTCGATGGCACAATAGCAGTAGCCACGCTCATCGTAACAAGTAAAGACACAGTCTTTGTTGTTAACAATGGAGGTAACCAAATCACCCTCTTCGTCGGTATAAACCACCCCTTGTTTGTTGATAACGGCTTTGGCAGCAGGCGAGAGTTGGTCCCAGATTACGGGAAGCACCTCTTCTAGCTTAGCTACCTCTTCCTCTTCAACAGGGGCACCTGCATCGCCTTCAATGCAACAAATACCTTTGCAAGCATCGAGGTTGCAGATAAACTTCTCCTTGATTACATCGAGTGAAACAACCACATCATCTATTTGTATCATATCTTCTTTTCTCTTTTCGTTATTGGGTTGGGGTTATAGAAAAGAGGATGTGAACCAAGTACACATCCTCTTTTGTTTATGGTTCGTTGTGAACGGTTTCTTAGTTGATCAATATTTTTCCCGTCATTTCGCTAGGTACTTCCATACCCATGATTTTCAGAATAGTTGGAGCCACATCGGCCAAGATACCATTTTCTACCGTTGCTGCTTTGTTTTCGGTTACATACACGCAAGGTACTGGGTTCAATGAGTGTGCAGTATTTACACTTCCGTCTTGGTTCATTGCATTGTCTGCATTTCCGTGGTCGGCAATGATAATTACTTCGTATCCGTGTGCTTTGGCAGCCTCAACGGTATCTTTTACGCAGTTATCAACCGCTACAATTGCTTTCTCAATTGCGCTGTACACACCTGTGTGACCTACCATGTCGCCGTTTGCGTAGTTTACAACTACGAAATCAAACTTCTCTGTAGCAATGGCCTCAACCAATTTTTCTTTTACTTCGTAGGCACTCATTTCAGGTTGCAAATCGTACGTAGCTACTTTAGGAGAAGCTACCAAGATACGCTCTTCGCCTTCGTATGGAGTTTCACGACCACCGTTAAAGAAGAAAGTAACGTGTGCGTACTTTTCAGTCTCGGCAATGTGAAGTTGAGTTTTGCCCGCAGCTGCTAGGT
>JBOFRN010000193.1:0-40973 GCA_051651025.1 Phocaeicola sp. | reverse complement strand
CAAACCACTTTGACGCTGGCGATCTAAAATCGACAGAAATTCATCTTTACTCATTCTGTGTCTCATAACTTTTAGTTTTGAGCACAAAGTAAGGGAAACAAAAAACAGCCTACAACGGGTAGTTTATCGGGGGCTTACTATTCGTGTAGTAACCTGCAACAGTTGCCCCCACAAAAAAAGTTTCCCCACCCCCAGCTCCGTTTCAAACGGAGTGGGGGAGGGGAAACTTTGGCCATGCCCAGTTCTAGCCCAGCGAGCTATTCTCTTTGCTTCTCTTTAAACGAACCGCATTCCTAGTACAACTCCTCGCCATAGACAAACCCCTCGGTCAGTTCACTCAAGAGCGGGCTCACCTGGTCTTTGCCCGAAAGCACCACCTTCTCCATCGGTACCTGCCAGTCGATGCCCAGTGCCGGGTCGTTCCAGCGTACCGCACCCTCACACTCCGGTGCATAAAAGTTGTCGCACTTGTACTGAAAGATCACCTCCTCACTCAGCACCACAAAACCGTGTGCAAAGCCCCGGGGAATAAACAACTGACGCTTGTTGGCCTCCGTTAGCTCCACCGCTACGTGCTGCCCGTAGGTAGGAGAGCCTTGGCGTATATCGACCGCTACATCCAGTACCGCACCCTTTACCACCCGCACCAACTTGCTCTGTGCATGCGGTGGGCGTTGAAAGTGCAACCCCCGTAGTACCCCGTAGCTCGATTTACTCTCGTTGTCCTGTACAAATTTCACCTCGCGCACCTGCTCATTAAAGCCCCGTGCCGAGAACGATTCAAAAAAATAGCCTCGCTCATCCGTAAAGACGCGTGGCTCTATAATTACTACCCCCTCAAGGGCTGTTTCAATTACCTTCATGGTTCACTTATTTAAAGAGGCCCCTCTTTCTCCTCGATGGGATAGGAGAGGCCTCGTTCTCTTTTTTCAGCGTCGCTTTCGGCGTAGCACTGTTCTATTTTCCCTCTTCCAACTCCTCCACTACGCGCATTAAGTACTGCCCGTATTGGTTCTTCAGCATCGGTTGAGCCAACTCCCGCATCTTCTCCGGAGTAATCCACCCTTGGCGTAGCGCTATGCCCTCTAGGCACGCCACCTTCAACCCTTGGCGCTTCTCTATCACTTCGATAAAGGTCGAAGCCTCGCTTAGCGAGTCGTGCGTACCCGTATCTAGCCACGCAAAACCCCGTCCCAAGGTTTGCACCTTTAGGTTACCTGCCGATAGGAATACCTGGTTTACCGTCGTAATCTCCAGCTCCCCCCGCGGAGAGGGTTTAATCTCCTGCGCCACCTTTACCACCTCGTTGGGGTAGAAGTAGAGCCCCACTACCGCGTAGTTGCTCTTCGGTTTTGCCGGCTTCTCCTCAATGGTTAAGCAGTTGCCCTCGCTGTCGAACTCCGCCACGCCGTAACGCTCCGGGTCACTTACCCAATAGCCAAACACCGTCGCCTTGTTCTCTTGCTCGGCTGCCCGTACCGACTCCTTCAGCATCTTGCTAAACCCACTTCCGTGGAAAATGTTATCGCCCAGTACCATACAGACCGCGTCATCCCCTATAAACTCCTTGCCAATGATAAAGGCCTGTGCCAATCCATCGGGACTCGGTTGCTCCGCATAACTCAGTTCAATACCGTAATCGCTCCCATCCCCCAGTAGGCGTTGAAAGCCCGGCAAGTCGTGTGGAGTCGAGATCACCAAGATCTCCCGGATGCCCGCCAACATCAAGACCGATAGCGGATAGTAAATCATCGGTTTGTCAAATATGGGCAACATCTGTTTGCTCACCCCCTTGGTAATGGGGTAGAGGCGCGTGCCACTTCCCCCCGCTAGTACAATTCCCTTCATCGTTACTTTCCGTTATACATGGTTTGGTAATAGCTTTCGTACTCACCGCTCGTAATGTTCTCCATCCACTCGCTGTTCTCCAAGTACCACTGCACCGTCTTCTCAATCCCCTCTTCAAACTGCAGCGAAGGCTCCCAGCCCAGTTCCCGTTTCAGCTTGTTACTATCAATGGCGTAGCGTAGGTCATGCCCTGCACGGTCCGTCACGTAGGTAATCAATCCCAGTGAGTGCCCCTCGGGGTTGCCCAGTAGGCGATCTACCGTCGCTATCATCACCTTAATCAGGTCTATGTTCTTCCACTCGTTAAATCCGCCTATGTTGTAGGTCTCTGCCGTCTTCCCCTCGTGAAAGATCACATCAATCGCCCGGGCATGATCCACCACATACAACCAGTCGCGCACATTCTCCCCCTTACCATATACCGGTAGTGGTTTCCCGTTGCGAATGTTGTTGATAAAGAGTGGAATCAATTTCTCGGGGAATTGGTACGGCCCGTAGTTGTTGCTACAGTTGGTTACCACCGTAGGCATGCCGTAGGTATCGTTAAAGGCCCGTACAAAGTGGTCGCTGCTCGCTTTCGATGCCGAGTAGGGCGAGTGCGGATCGTACTTGGTGGTCTCCACGAAGAAGGTATCGTCCATCTCCAGCGTACCATACACCTCATCGGTCGATATGTGGTAGAAACGCTTCCCCTCGTACTTCTCGGGAGTAGCCTCCCAAGTCGCCTTCGCCGCCTGTAGCAACGAGAGCGTACCCATCACGTTGGTCTGTGCAAAGGTAAATGGATCCTTAATGCTGCGATCCACGTGGCTCTCTGCCGCTAGGTGAATCACCCCATCCACCTGGTACTCGGTAAAGAGTGCCAGCATCGCCTCAAAGTTACAGATATCCTCGCGTACAAAGGTGTAGTTGGGTGCTGCCTCAATGTCTTTTAGGTTGGCCAAGTTCCCTGCATAGGTCAACTTATCCAGGTTAATAATGCGATACTCCGGGTATTTATTTACAAACAGGCGTACCACATGGCTTCCTATAAAGCCTGCTCCGCCGGTAATCAAGATGTTTCTTTTGAAAGTCATGGTTCGTTATTGTTTTTCTGTTCTTTTTATTTTAGGTGCACTTTAAAGTATACCCCAGCCGATAGGTATTTGCATTCATTCAGTTCGGCTATCAAGTTTATGTGGTCTTTCCAAAGGGTGTACCCCATCCCTATGTTTATAGTGCGACTGTCGTACTCCGCCATTAGGTTTACTCCATTCAGCGCTTTGTTTAGCAGTTTGTCTTCGGGCAGGGCTAGTTGGAAGTTAGCACCTAGGGCGGGGCCGTTAAGGTCATAGTCGGTACGTTTGTTGTAGAGATAGGCTGCGTGTATGCCTAAGTTGCCAATGCCTTGAAAATCTAGGTGTTTGGTGGCAGCAATATAGTAACGACTGTAATGACCATTGCTTATATCTGTTTGTGGATTAATACTTCCACCTTTATGAGAAGCATTTAATACATCATTACTTCCTACTACAATCTGAGGTGTCCACGCTTTCCACCACCCCCCCTTCCAGAGTCGTAGTCGTACTGAAAAATTACGATCTTGATTCACAAACGTCCCATAAGTTCTTGGCACCCAAAAGCCTGGTGCGTACGGATCATCTTCTAAAGCTTTAAAGAGCGTACATGTGTATGCCACCTCTAGCCAAGGAAAAAATGTAACATTCAAGTAGTAATTGTAGGTATCGTAAAACCATCGAGTAGGAGTAGCATGGTTCTCCAAATAGCCTCCCCCAATCATCACCGTCTTATCTCGCTGCATATCAGCCGTAGGCATATTGAGTAATCCCGTGGTTCCATAGGTAAACTGGGCTCTTGCTGCTATAGCTACCATAAAGAGAACCCCTAGTATTAAAAATGTTCTGTATATTTGTTTCATGTGGTAAAGGTAAGATAAAAAATTATACCTTAACAATAATCGAATTATTTTAAGAGATCCTCCTCCGTAATGGGTTTGTAGGGACCCTCTTTTACTTCGTATATCACCGTACCCGGTTCAAGCACCTCCAGTCCGTGCCACGTACCTTGTGGGATGTGTATGCCGTAGCTACCGGCCAGCGGATCGA
Organism: Phocaeicola sp.; assembly: GCA_051651025.1. Lineage (GTDB taxonomy): Bacteria > Bacteroidota > Bacteroidia > Bacteroidales > Bacteroidaceae > Phocaeicola. The sequence goes on along the minus strand of JBOFRN010000193.1, from coordinate 37,020 downwards.
GTAAGAAAGCCTCTTTCACCTCTTTTTGCTCCGTATAAAAGGTCACCTTCATGCGTCCTCGTAGCAGCATGTAGGTTTCTGCCGTGTGGCGGTGGCGATGTATGGGTACCTCTGTACCTGGCTCCAATGCATTCAGCAACTGCTGCACCGCCGATTCAGGCCCCTCGTGAAAGTTGTAATTCATGCGCAATCGCTCATTCTGCTGCGCCTCTTCCGTTACCTTGTTTAGTAAGTGTTTATCTATAATCATGTTTTATCCTTTGTGTAGGTGAAAATAGGTGCGTTTAAAGAGTATATAACCGATGCTAAGTACCATGACTACCCCTGCTAGGTAGGCATATCCATTCATAGGCAAAAAGATAGCCCCAGCCGATACCATCAACTGCAACAGGCCATAGCCTGCCGATACCACCCGGTGTTCTATCTTTAGCTCGTTCGCCATTAACTGATAGGCATGCTTGCGGTGCGCCTCAAAAATGTTCTCCTTCAGCATCAATCGGTGAATGATGGTACAAACTGCATCCACCCCGTATACTGCCAAGAAGACCAAGTAACTGAAATCGCCCGTTGCATAGATCAAGGCACCCAGTACAAAGATAACCAAGTAAGCCATCCCTACCGAACCCGAATCCCCTGCAAAGCATTTCGCCTTTTTGCGGAAGTTAAAGAAGAGGAAGACCAATGCACTCAGCATCGCCACCAGCAGCAACTTCTCATCTACAAAAGGCGTGCTTCGGTTTACCACCACCAGCGGTAGCAATACCGCCAGGCTGTAGATACCCGTAATCCCATTTATGCCATCCATAAAGTTGTAGGCATTGATAATACCCGTGCAGAGCACTAGCAACAACGGCAACCAAATCCACCAGCCAGCACCCACCGTACCCCATTGCACAAAGAGCATGCCCATGGCAGCAAACTGTATCAAGAGTCGGTAGCGGTTGGGTAGGGGCGTTATATCATCTACAAAGCTGATGCCCGCTATTAGCGTCATACCCCCCACAAACCAGGCATACTCCAGCCCGTAGAAGAGCAGGTACAACCACATCCCGATGGTAAAGATTACACCACCACCCCGTATCGTAATGGCCGTGTGCGAACTGCGTTGGTTCGGTTTGTCTATGATGTTGCATTTGTCCGCTAGGCGGAAGTAAAGTAGTTCGGCTACTACCAGCAGTAGCGCTATAATGGCTAGTTGAATCATCGCTTATTTAGATTTTATAATTTGAAAGTACATCTATAGGTTCCCAATCTAATTGTTTTTTTGCTTTTTCATTAGAGAAAGTCAAATCCTTTACTATCTTAGAAAGCTTTAATGAGTTTAAGGGAGCATTGTCACCTAATAGATCACCAACTAGAGCAATTCCTTTTGCGATTATGTATGGTATTGAAATAGGAGTTGCTTTACCAAGTTGGTTAGATATTGTTTTTTCTAACTCTCTAAAAGAAGGATGGTGATTGTCACATATATTATATACGCCCCCTACCTTGGCAGCTCTTGGAACTAGTTTGGCTATCTCCTCTACCATTAATACACTTTTTCTTGCTTTACCTTTTGCAATACTTAGATATTTACCATTTTTAATTCCATTAACCATAGCCCCTAAATTGCCTGGTGCATTTTCTCCTGCTATAAGTGCTGGTCTTAGTATGGTAAGTATAACTTTGTGCTTCTCACACCATTTTGTTAGGAACTTCTCAGCTTCTATTTTACTTAGTGCGTAAGGTGTTGTGCCATTAAGTGCGTGGTCTTCCGTAATTAGGCTTCCAGATTCCCGTCCATATACTGCTACCGTACTAATGAAAATAAACGACTCAGGTACTCCAACCATTTCCAAGCCCTTACACAAATTAATAGTGCCTTGTAAGTTTACATCAAAAAAAAGTTTAACTTCGACTTCGGATTTAGGTACTGAGTGAGCTTTACCAGCTGCATGAAGCACTACTTTATAAGTTTTTGGGAGAATAGGCACCGTTTTAGATAAATCACACTGTATATTATCTTTATTATCTATTCCTAGCGTAGTTATATTATTTTGGATTTTCAATAAAGGTTTTAAATGATTACCTAAGAAACCCGATGCACCTGTAAATAAAAGGATCATTTTCTGAAATATTAGTGTTGAATTATTATAAGTTATTGGATAATACTTATTCATTGGTCTGTAATAGGAAATTGATTTTGTATTATAAGATTACATCTATGTATTTTCTTATAATTACATCCTCGCTATATTCGGTTTGCGATAAATTATAGGCCTTTTTACTAGCTTTTTTTATATCTAACTGATTGTCTTTTAAATATAAAATTGTATCAACTAGTTTTTGGGGATTTCCTGCTTCTACATTCCACCCCACATCATAAGTATTTACTAATCGAGCTATTTCTGTCTCCTTATCCATTACAGCTAGAATAGGTTTTCCTGCTGCCATATATGCATACGATTTACTTGGCACTCCAACACCCATTATGTTGTGTATTAGCGAAGCGATTCCTACATCACCTGCATTTAGAAAGTGAATGGCTTCATCACTACTCATATTAGGTAAATGGATAACATTTGTACCACCGTTAGATATATATGTATCAACTTCGTTACCCAAAGCACCATCACCAATAAATAGAAATTTTATATCAGAGTTAGACTTCAGAAGTTCTGCAGCTTTCAAAATATTAGGAATGTCTTGCATTCTCCCAATATTTCCTGTAAATAACAAAACAAAACAATCTGTTAGATTATTATCTAGGAGTATTTTATTTTTGTTTTTTTCAGTGGGATAGATAGCATTAGTATTTGCAAAATCAGAAAGTCTAATTACTTTCTCTGCGCAATTGACTTTACTTTGTACAGTTGCCTTCATATCACAACCATTTGTTATAAGTTTGTCGGCCTTGCCATATGCCCAGTTGAAAATCTGTTTGCTTAATTTATATTTAAGACTATCTGTTTTAATTAGTCCAATGACCGACGCATTTTCTGGAAAAACATCTTGAACAATAAGAATGAAATTAAACTTGCGGATACTTCTTAATAAGGCAATTAGAATGAGAAAGAACGCGGGATTTGTAACTGCAACGACAGTATCCCCATTTTTTATTTTTCTAATTGCTTGATAAAATAACCTTAATGAGGTCATTATTAATTTAATGAATCTCTGTTTTAAATTATTTTTATCACCTTTAGATTCTTTTACTCTATATGTTTTGATGTTTTTATTGCGTTCATCTGCTGCTTCATTTCCAACTGTTAACACATTAACATTTACATTTAGTGAAAGAGCGTCAACAATACGAGTAATTATTTGGCCAGTAGAATTTAATACTGGCCAATAAAATTCACAAACAACCCAGTAGTTTTTTTTGTTCATTACTCTCTCCAAACTACACGTTTAACATAGTCGGTATAAGATAAAATGATGCGTAGAACTTTATCAGAGACATTGGGCATAGCATAATCCGAAACAAGTCGCAATGTACGTTTATCTCCTCTTTCCTGGTTCTTTAAAATTTCCAAGCCTTGCATTACTCTATCAGGAGACATTCCCACCATCATTACAGAAGCTTCTTCTATAGCTTCATGACGCTCGTGTGCCTCTCTAATATTAAGTGCAGGAAAGTTAAGAATTGACGACTCTTCAGAAATAGTTCCACTATCGCTAAGAGTAGCGGTAGCATTTATTTGCAAACTAATATAGTCACTCATCGCAAATGGTTTTTCCAATCGTACGAGTGGATTAAACTCGATAGCGTATTTTTCAATCATTTTGCGTGTACGTGGATGCGTTGTAACAATTACAGGATATCCATATTTTTCTGCAATTAAATTCAGTACTTTACAAAGATTAAAGAAATTTCTTTCGTAAGCTATATTCTCTTCTCTGTGTGCTGAAACAACAAAATACTTATTTTTCTCAATATTCAACTTGTTGTGAATATCTGAGCTGTTTACCTTTGGCATATATTCAGTCAAGACTTCTAACATGGGGCTACCAGTCTTAATAGAACGGTCAGCTGGCAAGCCCTCTGCAAGTAAACATTCTCTTGATATGTCACTATAAGTTAGGTTTATATCTGAGAGATGGTCTACAATGCGTCTGTTTACCTCCTCTGGTACTCGTTGGTCAAAGCATCTATTTCCAGCTTCCATGTGAAAAATTGGAATGTGTCTTTTCTTTACAGGTATGGTACACATTGCACTATTTGTGTCACCTAAAACTAGAAAAGCATCGGGTTTCTCCTCTTCTAGAATCGGGTCAATGTTAATAATGCACTGCCCGATTGTCTCTGTAGCATTTTTTCCAGCAGCATTTAAAAAGTAGTTAGGCTTTCTTATTCCTAAATCTTCAAAAAAAACCTCATTCAGTTCGTAGTCGTAATTTTGACCAGTATGAACTAAAATATGTTCAAATGCTTCTGAAGCATCTAGTTTCTTTATTATTATAGATAGGCGTATAATCTCAGGACGTGTGCCAACAACTGTTAGGACTTTTATTTTTTTCATACGTATTAGAAATAAAATGGATATAATTCTTTGTGGCTATCAACCCACTCTTTCATCTCAATGATTTGTTGCTCATACGATGGTACTTTAAAGCTAAAATCATTCATTCTCGTGCAACGCAATGATTTGTCCAACTGTAAATTATCATTGGCATTAATTAGTAGCTTCTCCTCTTTAAAGTGCTTATTGAATAACCTTAGCAAATCATATTTTGAGATGCTTTCATTGTTCACTAGATTAAAAAGTCCAGTTAGGTTTTCTTTGAAGGCAGCTTCCATAGCCTTTGCTAGTGTAAGTGTGGTTACACCTGTCCACATAGCACCAGTAAAACCTGATATAGTACTAGATTGCTTCATAAACCAATTAAAAAGACCGATACCTTCATAATTCATATCAGGGCCTATTATTGAGTTACGAAAAGTGAGATTCTTACTATCATTCACTTCGCCTAAAGCCTTTGTGCGGTCATAAAATGTAGCTCCATCCCTTAGCGAAGTCTCAGTATAAGGCCCCGTGTTTCCTGCAAATACACAGTCGGTACTCATGTGTATAAGTTTAGTTGAAGTTCCCTTTAAGGTATCTGCCACTAAATGCGGTAAATAACTATTCAGATAAACAGCCATTGAAGGGTTATTATCTGCCACTTGGTTTAGTATACCTATACAATTTATAACCAAATCATAATTACCATCAATAAGCATTGACTTGAATTTCTCAGTTTCAAAAGCATTACCAATAATGTTTTTGCAATATTGGAAAGGGCTCATTGAGTATGCAGTAACATCATACCCCTTTTCTTTAAAATAGAGCGTTATAGTATGTCCAGCCATACCTATCGACCCTAGAACTAGTACTTTCATCTTTTCAGTTTTATAGTTTTACCTCTTCTCTTACTATTTGAAGTTTTAACAAAAGCTCTTTCATTCCCTCAATATCTAAGCGATGTGTATTATGTGAATGATAATCTTCATATTCTGATACAGTTTCCTCTCCATCAACAAAGTATTTATCGTAGTTTAAGTCGCGGCTGTCGCAAGGTATTCTGTAGTATTCACCCATGTCAATTGATTTTGCCATCTCTTCGCGAGTAACCAATGTTTCATACAGCTTTTCTCCATGGCGCGTACCAATAACTTTCACTTTGGCATCTGATTTCATTAGCTCTATTAGTGAATGTGCCAAGGTTTCAATTGTTGCTGCTGGTGCTTTTTGTACAAACAGGTCTCCATTTTCACCATTTTGCCAAGCAAATATAACTAAGTCTACTGCATCCTCCAGTGTCATCATGTATCTTGTCATATTGGGGTCTGTCACAGTCAAGTCTTTACCCGCATTTATCTGATCTATGAAGAGTGGAATTACAGAGCCACGACTAGCCATCACATTACCATATCGAGTACAACAAATGGTTGTTTTACTATTCTCACTCAATGATAATGCACGTCCTTTAGCGATTGCAACTTTCTCCATCATCGCCTTGCTTATACCCATTGCATTGATAGGGTAGGCTGCTTTGTCGGTCGATAGTACTACTACATTTTTAACTCCATGTTGGATGGCAGAGTCCAATACATTTTCTGTTCCCATAACATTGGTACGTACAGCTTGTATGGGGAAGAATTCGCACGAGGGTACTTGTTTGAGTGCTGCTGCATGGAATACATAATCTACTCCCATCATGGCAGTGTCTACTGAACGTTTGTCGCGAACATCACCAATGTAGAATTTCACCTTGAGATTTTGTAGTGCATGACGCATGTCATCTTGTTTTTTCTCATCTCTACTGAATATGCGTATTTCTTTTACGTTGCTATCTAGAAAACGGTTAAGAACTGCATTACCGAAAGAACCTGTTCCTCCAGTGATTAATAAAATTTTATCTTTGAACATAATTATAATTTATTGCAAATTTCTATGTATTTTTCGGCTCTCTCACTTGCTGATGGAAAATGGGTAAGAATCTTTAATCCATTCTTTACCAATTTATTTTGTAACTCTTGGTTTTGTTGTAGCAAAACAATTTTTTCTGCTATTTCTGTATGGTTAAGTGGGTTAAAGTAGAGTGCTGCATCTTTACAAAGCATTCTTGCAAATGGTAAATCTGATGTTAGTATTGGTTTTTTCATTACCATGGACTCTGGGTAGCTAGCTGTAAAGCACTCTAAAAGGGTGGGCAAATACATTGCATCACACTCTTTGTACAAAGATGGACACTCTTTGTTAGCTACTGCACCAACTGTAGTGACAAAAGATTTATATTTATCCTCGAAAATCTCATTGTATTCTTCTTTGCTGATAGTCAAAACAAAATGAATGTTATCAACCCTTAGTGCTAATAGTTTATCTATTACCATTGGAATTTGGTGAATATTTTTATGAGCATAAAGTTTTGAGATAGTTAATAATCTGAACTCTCCAGTTCTTCTCTTTGGCAACTTATCTGCAAATATATCATGCTCAAAATAATACTTACTACATGTGTTCGATACAAAATAAAAAGATTTGCTTTTATTCTTTATAATATTCTGTAGCCTTAGTCTTGCATCTTCTGTTTCACAGATAAATGCGTCTCCATCACGTGAGAAAAAGTGAAGGTGAATTTGTTTCTTTAGCCAAATCTTAAAGTTCTCTGTTTTCGAATTGGTTTTCCAAAAAGGAGACTCAGGATAAATGTAATAGCCTTGTGCAAAACCTATAATATGCTTTGCACTTGGCCTCCAATATGCAGGACCAAACACAGTAAAAACTATATCAGGTCTAGTCTCTTTTTCTATAATGTTTAGTTTCTTATGTAGTTTGTACCATGGTGTAACCCCAGTATCTATGAATGTGAAATTATTAGGAAAACTCCCTCTTTCAATATTGTCATTAACTGTATTTACCCCTAATACTACTATGAAATGAATATATAAATGATTTTTGCATTCATTTATAAATGAGACAGCAACCTGTGCACCTCCACCGCCTATATTATTCGAACAGTTTATCAGTATTTTCATGTCTTATTGAACTTTTTTATTGAATGAAATTATCACCTTGCACCAGTTAATGCAGAAGTAATTTTTGGTAAAGACTTTCTCAAAATAAAATATAGACAAATCCCAACTGTGATTACTATGGTAGGAGACATAGAATATACTAACAATAGGCTGATATTTGATTTTGGATTGAAAATCACTATAAATAGTTTAATTATCAAAGTAAGAAAATGACCGTGATATGCATAAATAAAAAAACTACTCTCTGAGTAAATAGAGTGAATTTTCACTTCTCTATTAAGATAATATCTTGAAATGTTAATAGTAAGAATAATGCCAGCTAGTATATTTATCTTAGACATATAAGTTATCCATTCACTCTCTCTAAAAATAAGTATTCCTATAGTTGTTACAATATAGAATAAAATAGATGGTTTTAAGAGTACTTCTGAGATTTTTATAAAACTAACTTTCACGATACTAAAATATGCACCTATTGAAAAGAAAAAGAATGCAAGGATATTAAAACCTATTATGCTATTAGGCCAATAATCAAAAAACCACAACACTGTTAAAAGGAGTAATGCATATTCTCTTAAATATCTTACAGCAATATATATTAGTGGTGAAAATAACATCGTAATCATTAAATCTCTAAGAAACCAGAATTGATAACAAATAGGATAACCACCTGCAGGAACTGCATTGACTAAATCGGTATCGTAGAAGATATAAATAAAATCAGAAAAACTATAGTCAGTGATTAACTTTGAGTTTCCTGACATTAAGTTTCCTAATAATAATTGCGAGAGAAATGTAATGATTAATATAATTATGTTCCAATATAAATAAGGTAAAAAGATTGAGCTTACTCTTTTTTTTATCTTTTGCTTGTAATTGTGTGGTGTGAAACTATTCGTTTTATAGAAAAATAAGAATCCCGATATACTAAAAAAGAGTGGAACAGCTACTCTTGATAAAATGTTGGATATTAAATACTGAAGTGTAGAGAATATTTGGAAGGATGTGCTGGTTAATACATTCTCTCCATTTATCGTGATGCCAGTTATTTGTGAATGTATCAGCACTACGCCAACGATTAATGGAAATCGAAGAAAAGTGATTATTTCTGATTGTAACTTTTCATTGTTCATTTTTGCTCATTTTTTTTATAGTAAAATCAATACACTTAATAAAGTAGTAAATGATAACTGCCCATACAGCAAGCTTAATGATAGATATAGGTGTATAAGATATCCATCTTGGTACCGTAATGATAAAAAATAAAGAATAAAAATATCTATATTTAGATATACCTTCTTTGAATCTAGATAATATTTTAGCACAAAAATATCCCAATAATACTACACCTGGAAAGCCCATAAAAATATAAAAATAGACTGGAGCTAATCCCCCCCCCCCTGTGGTTAGTATATCTTGTCTGTAGCTAGACAATACACCTTCTTCGGGAAGCATTGAACTAGGAATAAGGACAGAAGAGAAAAAAGACAATGCTGCTATAATGCGCTTGTCTATCGACAAAATACCCTCATTCTTTAAAATAACTAATCGTTCTGAAGCCCAAAATACATCACCTTCATTACTGTTTAATGAATTATGCAGATACTCCTTTTCGGAAAATGGATTTAATATATCAGTAACTTCGGAAGTTAATAACATTTGAGGATTTGAACGAATATTACCAAAAATACTCATTATCCAGAATCCAAAAACACATAGTATTATTATTTTTTTCAAAGAAAAAAAAGAATAGTACTTTACAGAGAATAGTAGCATAAAAAGCAATACTAGTTCAATTCTTCCCCCTGCTATTATGGCAAAAAAGGCATATATAAGAAAAAGAAAATTATTTAAATAAACGCCTAATTTATATTTGCCCCCATACGCAATTAAAAGAGCAAAAAAAATTAATACATACTCGTTTAATGAAGATACAGTTACCTCCTCGCCAAGACCACTGTAAACATTTCCCTGTCTTTTAGCTATTAGTACAATAATAAAACTTAAAATAAGTAGGGGGAAATAGATGAGCTGATTATTCTCTGATTTTATTTTTGGTAACTCTGTTTCTTTGGGTATATCAATAAACGTATTTATACTCAATAGAAATAATGAGAAAATTAGATTGACAAAGTTTACTGTCTCATAGGTGAAATTGCGATTGTGCCCTGAAAGATATATGCCTTTAAAGTAAAAACTATAGGGCGGTAGGGTATAGAGAAATATAAAGGCAAATACGATTAATAAAATTGTATTTTTAGCCTTGAATGATCGAAGAACTAAAAAGGCTCCCATACAAATTAGGAATATTGTTGATAAATATCCTATTTCTACAGAGAACATAAATATTGAAAAGAAATATAAAAGTATCCATACGCAAATAAAAAAGAGATTGACTAAATTCTCCTTTGTTTTTTTTATTATCATTGCAAAGTACACATCTTTAGATTAAACTTTATTTTCCTAACTATTCCAAACAGCTCAGCAATAATTGTTGAGCAATTAAAACTGTCAGTTATTAACAATGTTTTTTGCCACGAAGTAAGAGGTTTTGCTAACTTCTTACTTCGAATATTTATCTCTTTTCTTCTTTCTTTGCTGCTTAGGTAATTAGAAGCCTTGAATAGTAGACACTCTACATATCCATCAACCACAAAGTAATTAAGATTACTTGTGATTTTATATCCTGACTTTTTTAGAAAATTCTCTATCCAGCATCTAAAATTGTAAATGTCTTGCACCGTTTCTTTTTTAGGGCTATGTACAGCCGAATTATCACGTTGTAAATAGGTATAAACGATGGTTTCTATAAATGCAATATTCCGCGATTTTAGAGTTGTTTGTATAAATACACAAGCATCCTCTCCTAATTTAAAGTTAGTCTGTTCTAAGTTGTCCAGTAAATACTTTTTATAAAGTTTAGCACACAATCCCCACTGAATCTCTTTTAATAAAATTTGTTCAATAAGATAGTCTGCAGTTTTTATTCCATTATGTTTGTTAGGACTCTTACGAATATAGTTGTATTTCTTAAAATACTCTTGCATACCACCTACTACAATATCTACCTCATCATTCATTGATTGATATAGTTTTTCTATTGCATTTTCAGTAAGTGTATCATCTGAATCAACAAACATAATAAATTCTCCTTTGCAATTGTCGATACCAAGCTGCCTTGCAGCTACAACTCCTGCATTATCCTGATGAAAAACGATTAAGCGTTTCTCTTTCAATTTGTATTCATCAAGTATAGCTCCTGAGCTATCTTTGCTACCATCATTTATGGCTAACACTTCAATGCTTGAATAGGACTGTGAAAAACAACTATCTAAACATGCTATTAGGTATTCTTCTACATTGTAGACAGGTATTATTATTGAAATAAGATTGGCGTTAGTCATAATGTTTTTTGCCTATAAGTAGCGTTTCAAAAATAAACTGGTAACTTTCCAATATAAATTGCATCCACAAGGACCTTTTACGATAATTTCAGAAAATAAAGTTACCACGTTCTTTCTTACTTGTAACTAATGTGATTATATAGAAGAAAAGTCCAAATTTATACTTCTGAGGGAAATTACAACATTGTATTATTTCTTTTGATGACGTAGTTTTATATAAAGGAAGTAAAGAGTTGAAGTTATATTGACATAATAAAATGCCAATTTCTCTGGTAGCTTTAAATGCCAATTTATCACCTTGCGTATAATTGATGTGGAATAAAAATTAGAGGAGTATTTTAATTGAACGTTTCTTATTCTCAAGTAATAAATTCTTCTATCTTTTGTTATTTGAAGTGATATCCAAATTGTTAAACTAGCGAAAAAATCCAAATAAGACAAAACCTTTTGATTGCTAATGAGAGATTGGGAGTAACTAAATTCTACCATTCTTTCAAAGATTTCAACCATGGCATTGACCTTTCTTTGAATAGAACCAGAAGTGATAGAACCCTCTCTAATGTAGTACAAGTACGTAAAATTGTTTACAGTTATGAATGATTTAGCTGTTGCTGCTAGCATAAATGACCACAACTCATCTTCATGAATAAGACCTTCTTCAAAAAATAATTTATTTTCAATTAAAAACTTTTTTGATACTAACTTATTAACAGCCATCATATACCACTCCCCATTTAGGTAGCTATTAAGTACAGATTCTCCTCTAATCTCTACTCTATCTTGAAGTTTTAGGGTTGGATATTCCTTTTTCGTATTTAAAGCTTTATAATTTCCAATAGCAAAATCACAATTTCCAATACTCTCTACAAGAAGTGTTATACAATCATCTGAAATGGCATCATCACTGTCTAAAAAATATAAGTAATCACCTGAAGAAGCATTTATACCTGTATTTCGTGCTGCAGATAATCCACCATTTATTTTATGTGAAACTAATTTTACTGTACCTCCAAAATTAGACTCTTCAATTACCTTTTGGGCAATCTTCATGCTATTATCGGGCGAACAGTCGTCAACCAATACCATCTCAATATTAGGAAAATTTTGAGATAGTACAGATTTTATACAACGCTCAATATAAGGCTCTACGTTATAAACTGGAATGATAATGGATACTCGTTTATTTTTTTGCATTGTTTTAAATCTGTGTTTTTACTTATTTGATCACTCTTCTTTTAGCTCTTTTTATTAAGTTTGAAAAACGTAAAAAATAATTATCTCTCAATTTTTTGGCTTTCATTGCATCTGAATACTCTTTATTTGATTCAACCAAAGTTGAGTTAAAAAACTCTTTCACTTTGGGTTGTAACCACTCGGTCCCATCTTCCTTCCTTCTATTGCGAATATCTCCATATTTTACTGTTGTAAGGTTTGGAATGCATCCTAGCGTAAGCATTGCATGACCATTATAACAATGCGGCTCTAAGCATTTTCCTATTGCTCTAAACTTAATGGGTTGGTTTATACTTTCAAAAACATTAGTTTTAGATATTGATTTATAGCATTGATTAGTCAACCCGGACGCTAGGTCTATTTGAAGCAGCCAGTCTCCCGCATAACAAAATTCATTTCTTTTTTGCAAAAAAATCTCCTTTTTAAATTTCCAAAATTCTGAATCAAAGCTTGACCAAACTTTGTCATACTCTTCTATTGATAAGTCTGTTAAGTACTCAGTATTCTTTGAATCATCATTTCTTGCTATCGATAGGTGTGGCAGTGCTCCAAAATGTTTCATTGAAAACTCCTTAACTTCCTCAACATATGGTATTAAATCATCGCTAGGCGTAATCTCTATGTTAGCAGATGCTCCTGCTTCCCAAATTCTATGAATATTAGCAGCAAATGTATCAAGTAGATTCTTCTCTTTAAGCTGTAAATAGTGGAACGAACATTTAAATTCAAGTCGCTCTAATAGCTCTTTCTCCCATAATAACATCTTATCCAATACCTTCGTAACGGTTAAATTTGTTACAAATTCTATATAGTGCCCATTCTTCAATAGCTCGTAGGTATATTTATCGATATCTTTGGTTAGTAGAGTCTCTCCATCAGCACATATATTGATAAAGGCTAAACCTTCTAGTCTCTCTTTTGATAGTGCTTTTCCTACATGCTCTGGAGAATATTTAAAATTAGGTTGCTTGTTTTGGTAGTACTCTTCTCTATGAGTCAAGTAGCAGTAGCTACATCTAAAATTGCATATTGACATTGGAACTGCAAGTAGAATAACTCGTTTAATTTTATCCATTAATTGTTCGTTTTATATTTATCAAAAGATTTTTTAATTCAGAATAGTTCTCATGCGAAATAAAGTCCACTTCTAAACCTTTTTCAGAAGGTTCATACATCTCTTTTATTAAAGGCAGTAGTTCATTTATATTACCGCAAACTTTCGTGCAGCTATTGTTAGGAAGTAGACCTAGTCCGCCACTCACTTTTTTGCTTAAATTGTCAAGAGCAAGGCAGGGTGTTCCATTGATGGTAGCAAATATCATACCGTGTAAGCGGTCGGTTATGACTAAGCGAGAACTTCTAAATTGAATCCATTTTTTTTCCAACTCGCTATCTCTAGTTGTAATAGAAACAGGGTAATCCGTTAATGTTGAAGTCTCTTCATAGACAATGTTTTCATTCTCCAAATATTTTTTGAGTGTGTCTATCTCCTCCCTAGATACTACTCTCTCCTTATCCTCTCTTAGGCATAATAAAACTCCATCTCTTCGTGTATGTTTGTTTTTTTCTAAGCCATAGAGTGAAAAAACAATGTCAGGTACAAGTATAAAATTTGTGTTGGGAAAGTTTGATTTGCAAAAGTTATATGAAGATTTGTCACGAAGCGAAATTGTTAGATTGGGTGACTTTTCATAAATAAATCGATTTTTCTCCAGCCTCCTTTTTCCTTCTGCTGAGTTGTCATAATAGCAAGTTTGAGGAAAGATTATAATTTGATTCTTACTGTATGTATCGATTATTTCACTGATTTTATCATCTTCCCACGGCCAGAGTGTCCCTAGATTCCCACCACCATCAAGAATGATGATATCAGTTTTTTTAATAATTTGTTTTAGAAAACATTTGTTACTGAGATAAAAATCATTCGGAATCTCTATTATTTTATCTCCTAATTTATTTTTTCTTAAAAACTCTTTTTCAGCATAAACAATCGCCTGGTCTCCTAAATTTCCATGTTCAGGAGTGGCAATAATGAATATTAGTGATTCGGTATTATGCCTCAAGCGTAAAAGATTCTTTGTTATTTTTTTTCGTTTTTTTTGATACCCTACTTTTCTTATTATACTACCTAGGTATGTCTTTATGGGGATTGGAAATAGTTTTTTAATTCTTTTCATTGCAGTTACTTATTTTTTTCACTAAAACAGAGATGCGATTTTTTATAATAGACTTTTCGGTATTTGTTGCTGAAAGCTTGTAGTACAGTAAAATACATCCTCCTGTAGATATGGTAAGCACGAGTAGAAATCTACCAAAATTACTCTCATAGTTATTTGTAACTGTTAAAATAAATGTTGGTACAATTAGAATCAAAATCACTACAAAACTCCAAAGTTTTAATAATGGTCTTATGGGGAACTTAATCAACCTATGCAGTATAATGTATCTTAGAACAAGGGCTAGTACTGCTAATAAGTTTGCCACATGCATAACACTTATAGGTGAGTTTGTAAGCTTAATAGCTATGTAGGAGATAGGCAAATTCATGAATAACATTGTTCCTACCACTATTTGATACCATTTTATTTTGCCTGTTGCTTGGACACTAGCTCCTATTGACGGAGCAAACGATTCAATCAGTAAATTAACTAATGTAAGTTGGGCAAAAATTACTACATAATCAGGCGGATTAACTAACCAAAGTGAAATAATATACTCCATTTCGAAAATCAAAGGTGTTATTAGCAGGAATGAGAGTAGGAATGTGTATTTCATTCCATTAAATAAGAGTGAGTAACTACGTTCTAAATCTTTTTTTGCATATGATTTTATTATTGCTGGATTCATAGCAACCGAAAAATTTTGTACGAATGAGTTAATCGCTGTTTTTACTTGTGTGGAAATCCCCCATGTTGCATTTAGAGTTGCACCAAAAAGAATATTTAATAAAATATTGATCCCCTGTTCTTTTCCTAAATATGCAACAGACCCGAAGAGACTCCAACCTGCAAAGTTGATCAGAGACTTTAATATCGTTGAATTCTTTGTTAAGCAGTACTTTGCTTCATCGAAGCGAGAAATACAGTAGTAACGATAAGTTGAAAGAGTTGCAACGGAGGTAATAAAAATAAGAAATGAGAATAGTTTAAGCTTATCAAATGTAAATAGAGTCAATAAGTACACTATGATAAGTTTAAAAAAAACTTCAATCATCCCCACATAAGCGTAAATAGTCATTTTTTCATGTGCTAAAATTACACCTGTATATGGAACTTGAGTTAGAGACATTATAGCACTTAGAACAGAAAACTGATATACCCAATTTGCTGCGACAACTCTTTGGATAGGAATATCCATCTGAGTATTTAGAAACCATAAACCAATAGTCTCTGCTAGGACAAAAACAATTAATGCAATGCCCACATGAATTTGAAAAGACATGCTGAAGGTCTCTTTCAAAGTTTGATAATCTTTTCTCCCTAGCTCAAAGGTTAGAAATCTTTGTGTACCAACAGCCATAGCTCCATTGAGAAATGAGAATATAGCTACTACACCACCAACTACATTGTATATACCGTAATCCTCAACACCTAGCGTTTCTAATACAATTCGCGAAGTGTAGAGTGAAACTAACATGGTTAATCCCATGCGGAAATAAAGCAACAACGTGTTTTTAGCTATCCGCTTGTTATTAGTATTATTGTCTGTCATTTGCATTATTAGTAGCTAGGTATGTTCTAGAATATATAACCACCTTATTAACTCTTTCTTTGAAATCTCATCAATAAACTGCTTGTCTAGTGACAGCTAAATCATCTATTTTATCTGTGGAATATCTAAAGTGCATTGAATTAAAAACATTTTTATTGTAATTCAGTATAACTGATTTTATGATTTGAGATAGGAAATAAACCATATATGGCTCTGAATATCTGGTAGTGTAAATTTCTTTGAATCCCCTAAGCACTCTTCTAGTGAGTGTGCAAACATATACTTCTTGTTGCTATTTGTCTTTCTGTGTTTTATTCATTAACTATTTTAAAATTTAATAAATAGAAAATATTCTACAGCTAAAGATGAAGAATAAAGTAAAATATTGATTTTGATAATGTCATTAGCGCATGTTTGTTATAATTGTTCGCCTGCTAGTTTATTACTTCAAATATAAATAACTCCCACCCACTGGAATTGAAATCCAAACACCTGTTTTGCGAATACTCTCTTCTACAAATACAAGTTTTTAGTCATATATTTATTTTGTGATTGTGCGTTTTAGTTTATGATTTGTTCTCTGATATTTTTCTTATCCAACCCCTCAAAAACCGAGTTGTTACTGATAAAGTCAGGTACCAACGCTTTAATCATTCGTACCGATCCTTCAATCTCCACCTGTTGTGACAAGGCAATCAGTTCCTGAATAGCTGCCTCTAGGGGCTCATACTCCACAGGTGATACAATGGCGCGATGGATCTTTCCATGTTGGGTATCGGTAGTGCTCTCTTCATCGGTTAGTAGCTCTTCGTAGAGCTTTTCACCGGGGCGTAAGCCCGAATAAACCACATCGATATCGATTCCTTCGCGCAGACCGGCTAGGCGGATCATACGCTTCGCTAAATCGGCGATCTTAACTGGTTCACCCATATCGAATACGAATATTTCGCCTCCCTTGCTCATGGCCGATGCTTGTAGCACCAGACGGCACGCCTCGGGGATGGTCATAAAGTAGCGGGTAATATCGGGATGGGTCACCGTAATGGGGCCCCCTTTTTGAATTTGCTCTTTAAAGAGAGGAATCACCGACCCGTTGCTACCTAGTACATTCCCAAAACGGGTGGTAACGAAGATCGTCTTTTGGCTGGTGGGTAGCACATTGAATGACTGAACAAACATCTCGGCCAAGCGTTTGGTGGCTCCCATTACGTTGGTGGGGCGAACCGCTTTATCGGTACTTACCATTACAAAGCGCTCTACACCATACTCCACTGCCATTTCGGCCATATTCTTGGTACCGAGTACATTCACCAATACTGCCTCACAAGGGTTGCGCTCAATCATGGGTACATGTTTGTAGGCAGCGGCATGGTAAACCAATTGAGGTTTTTTGCGTTTAAATACGGCAGAGATACGTTTCTTGGAACGCACATCGCCCAATATGAATTCGACAGGTACATCGGGATAGGTGGCACGTATCTCTAACTCCAGGTTGTGAAGAGGAGTCTCGGCATTGTCGTAGCAAGTAAGCTCTTTAATATTTTGTTTGCACAATTGGCGCACAATTTCACTACCAATAGAACCTGCTGCACCACTAACGAGTACACGCTTGCCGGTAAGTAGAGCATCCACCTCTTCGGTATCGAGTATGATGCGTTTGCGACCCAAGAGATCTTCGATGTTCACTTCGCGAATCTGTTTGCGACTCTCGCCGTGGGTACGCTCCATATGTGGAATGACAAACATATCCACCTCGTGTTGCATACACCACTCTACCAAGCGACCCACCTCTTCTTGGAGTTGCTCTTCGCTGGGGAAGATAATTCCCTCGATGTTGTGAATGGAGATGTAGTTTTCGAACTCGGTTTGGTCGGCCAATTGAATGACCGAGAGTTCGTTGAGTTTGATGGGTTTTTTGGTGTCACTCACTTCGCAGTAGGCCACCGGCTTGTAGCTGCGGTTGCGTTGGAAAAGGAGGGAACGCCCAATAGCAGTGCTTCCTTCGCTCGAACCATAAATAAGGACCCGAGCGCGCTGCTTGTAGAGCACCGGTTGGTTGGTAATCCAATAGTAGATGGTAACCAAACTGCTACGAATCATCAAGAGGCTGCTGAAGGTAAGGATGGTATCGAACAGCACAAAGCTGAATACCCCCATAAACGAGGAGTGTCCCACCAACTGGTGATAAATAATCCCGACACAGACTCCTTTTAATACCGAAATTTGGAAGAATTTTGATACATCTTGGAACGACATGTAGCGGATAATTACCTGATACACTTTGGAGAGGTAGAGAAAAGCTCCAGAAAAGAGAAGGGAGGCTCCTGCTAAGCTCCAAACCGACACATCTTCCATCATCCAAGGAGCGACACGCAACAGGATGGTAAATGCAGCGATCGAGGAGAAACAGGAGAGGGCTACATCGGTAGCCAAAACCAATTGTCGGTTGAGGTAACGAAATCGGGTGATTCGTTCGGCAATTCGTTTTAGATAGTTACGTAAGGTTAGTCTAATTCGCTTCATTTATAATACCTAGTTAGTCATTTATTTCCACAGCTTCGCCACTGTCAATTACATCCATTCATCGGAATTGTAACTTACACACAAGGTCTTTTAGAAGAAATCTCTTTAGTTAGAAAGAGACCCTTCCATTTTTTCAAACGATAGCAAAGGTACAACTTATTCCAATATTTAAAAGAAATTCTTTCATATTTTGTCATTTTACGCTATTTTGACCCATTTGAAGCTAGTATGTGCTTTGAAACGTGAAAAAAAATGCACAAATAGGCCCGATCTGTGAAATGGAATTCAGGCTCAAAAAAACGATATTCCCCTCACGAGCCATCCATAAATGACCTTTGAGGGGATTATTCACTCTATATCCTCCCTTTAAGGGGAGGCGAAATAAATCGTTACGCTTCGCTTGGGATTTCCGGCTGCATACCCTGCTTCAGGGTGGCCCAAAAGTCACGTCCAAAGAGTATCCAAGCAGAACCAGCGGCTACGGCTAGGAAGATAAAACCGATTACCACCATCTTGCGGCTGGTACCCGAAGGATTGATGGGTACGGTAGCCGGCTCTACCACCGCAAAGGCGGGTTTCGCCTCTTGCACCTTGGCACGCGCCATTTGGAGCTGTTGTGCCACCTGGCTGTAGATTTGGAAGGCGAGGTTCATGTCGTTTTGCAACCGTTCGCGTTCGGCCAGAGCGCTTTGTAGAATGACGTTCATATTGGCATCTACATAGCGGGCATAGCGCTCTTGCATGGCGTAGTACTCCGCTTGGCGCTCGTTGCAGAGCTGCTCCAGGTAGTCGCAATCTTGTTGCGCCTTGGTGGTGCGGTAGGCGGTGATACGTTGTTGCAAGTTCTCCACCACTACGTTGGTGAGCTGGGCCGCTACTTGGGCATCGGGCATGGTGACTGTAACTGATGTGACGCCTGTCTTTTTATCAACATTGCAAAGAATGCTGTTGCGAAGTGCACCCACGAGTTGATTTTGTTTTTGAGTAAGGCGGAAGGGGTTAAGTGCTGTTTCACCCTCGCTCTCCTTCTCTTTAAAGAGGGAGAGAACTCCTCCCACTGCTTTGCCGGGCAGGCTGAGCACCCAAGCTAGGGGAGAGCCCGATTGATTCTCGAGGTACTCCACCAAAGGGGTGGGGGCTACCTCCTCTTTGTTGGACGAAAGGGGGGTAACGGGTACCGCAAAGAGATCGAGTAGGAAGGGGGTAGAGCTAACCAGGTCGGGATAGATCCCTACATTGAGGGCATCGGCATCGGCACGCATGCTTCCGCCTCCCATACCCAGCATGGCAGCCATACCGGCCAAACCACTGCTGCTACCTCCGCCGCTCGATTCGGGGGCGAGGGTAACTTGTACGGTGTACTGTTTGGGGGTGGTAAGGGCCACCACTACCCCCAAGGCAAGCCCCAAGGCAGCGAGGCGGAGCAACCACTTACGCGCTCCCCACAGCTGACGGGCGTAGGCCATTAGGTCGATGTTCAGCTCCTCCTCCTCGTACGAGTGAGAGACGGCTATCGATTTTGTATCTTGTTCTTTCATGTTCGGTACGCTTTATTTTAAGATGTTCGCAATGGTGGCTGCCATGGTGGCTAGCGAGGCGGTGGTGGTCGCTATGGAGAGGGTGCTCTGAAGGTTCCAGGTGCTCTCGGGTTTCTTGGGCACAATAATCTCACAGCCCGGTTCAATCACTCCACGCTTGTAGTTGTTCACGCGCTTTACCTGTCCATTCATATAGATGATGTAGGCACCCTTCTTCTTGGCGCGGTAGGCATACCCCCCGGCCTGTTCGATGTAGTGCTTCAGGCTCTTTTTAGAGTCGTAGCCCACGGTGTTGGGATACATTACGGTGCCGCTTATCTTCACGGTGTTGTTGTATTCGGGAATCTCGATCAAATCGCCTTCACGCACCACCAGGTCGGCATCGCCACCTGGGTGGGCCATCGCTTTCTCGAGGTCGATCCCTACGTAGTACACCTCGCCCAGCTCCAGCTGAGAGATATCTACCGAATCTTTGCCCACATTGGCTGCCTTGAGGGCGCTCTCCATACGGGCACGCTCCTCGTCGTTGATGCGGCGGCTTAAACGCGCCCCTTTGACATAGGCGTAGGGGGTGAGTCCACCGGTCTTGGCAATCACATCCGAGAGGCGTTCGTTCTTTTTGGTCAAGGCAAAGGCCCCTTCGTACTCCACTTCGCCCTCTACCCGTACACTGCGTTGTACACGGTAAGCGGGACTCTTGCGCACCACCACTTGGTCATAGGGTTGCAACACAAATCCGGGGGTGCCATCTACCACAAATCCTTCACGCAGGGAGAAGGAGAAGCTTTCGCCTACCACATCCGAAGCTTGGTTATCGGCTAAGTTGCGGATGCGACGCGATACATCGACTCTTACTACCGAGGCGGTTTCGAGCAAGCCACCGGCTTGGATGATGAGATCCTCCAGGGTGGTGTTTTGCGCAAATACATAGTCGCCAGGACGGGCCACTTCGCCCAATACGGTGAGAGTGCCCAGATCTTCTAAATCGAGAATGCTCGGTATGTAGAGCACATCGTTGCGTTGCAAAGGTACATCGGGGATGCTACCTTCCAAAAGGGCAGCTACATCGATCGAGACTACTTGCAGGGTGAGGTTGTCGCGTTGACGGTGCAACACGGCGCGGTTGGTAAAGGCATCGCCTAGCAATCCATCGGCCTGCTCAATGAGTTGGCGAACGGTGTTTAGTTTGCCTCCATATTGGTAGAAACCGGGACGGTATACCGCTCCTTTTATCTCTACGCGGTTCTCAAAGCGGTTTAACATTTCGCCCACCGTCACTACATCGCCATCCATGGCGGGGAAGGTGGCATAGGCTGGCTCCTCTACGGTGTACATTTGGTATTCGCGTCCATTTTGACGCACCAAGGAGAGATTCTTGCGGTAAGCATCGCCGGTAAAGTTGCCGGCAAAGGTCAAGAGTTGTTGCACCGTTTCGCCCTTCTTGAGTTCGTAGTACATGGGGCGCTTTACCTTGCCTGTTACCTCTACCAGTTGGTCGTAGGTGGGTACCAAGATGACATCGCCCTCTTGCAGACGAAGATCTTCGATGCTCTTTCCGTTCAGAATAAAGTCGTACACATCGATAGTGGCTACGGTTTTACCCCCACGGCTTAGGTGGATGTTACGCAAACTACCCAACGGGCTGATGCCTCCGGCTTGGTAGAGGGCGTGGAAAGCGGTAGAGAGCGAAGAGAGGCTGTAGCTACCGGGGGTAACCACCTCGCCCATAATGTGGATTTGGATGGTACGAATCTGTCCCAAGGTGAGTTTCATATCCGAGCTGCCTTCGCCTCCAATGCCGGCATAGATCTTGTCTAGCTCTTGGCGCAGGTGCTTTTCGGCCTCCTGAATACGCAGTCCATTGAGGTAGACTAGACCGATGTTCTCGATGTTGATAAAGCCATCGGGTGAGATGGTTTGGCGGATGCTGTTTTGGCTGCTTCCCCAGATATCGACAATCACCTCATCGCCAGGGCCAAGCTTGTACTCTTGTGGGGTAGCTAGGTTTTGGTTGGGGGCAAAGGTGAGGTTGCGGTTGCTAAAGATGTTGCGACCAAAGACTTGCGGACCTCCTTGGGTGGGGTTCAGTTGTTGCAACGAATCGGCTTGCTCTGCGGCGCTAAGAAGGGTGGTGCTGGCATCTACGCCCTGCATAGAGTCGCCTGTACGGCGCATACGCTCTTGGCCACCGGCCTCGAGGGCATTGCGCTCTGAGGTTTTGTTTCCTTGCGCCCCTTCAATCAATTTCTTTACCCGTTCGGCTTGGGTACGGTTTACCCCGCGTGCTCCCAGTTCGGTAGCCAGTTGCTGTTGCGACTTTCCGGCAGCTGTACCCTGCTTAATGTACTCCACCACCTGTTGGTCACTCATACTACTTTGAGCCTGAATGCTGGGGGTAAAAGCCATAAAGAGTGCAAAGAGCCCTATCGCTAAACTTTTTTTTCTCATCGATTCGTTGTTACTTATTTCTTTATTAATTTATTTCTTTTCTTGATCTTTTGATTTAGGTATGCGTTTTTTTGTGTTTTCGTTAAAAAAAACCATTTAGCGGACAAAGTTCCTCTTTTTTTTTAATCATTGCAAATAAAACGGGGCTAAAATGCTACACGATGTTAAGTTACGCGCTGACTCCCTGCTCCAGGAGTCGTTACGCGCTGGCTCCCTACAACTCCAACCACTGCGCTTGTTGCAACCGCCCTATCAAGCGGTAGTAATAGGAGAGGGTGGCGTAGGGAAGCACCAAGGGGAGGGTCAGTATGATTCGTTTCCAAGCCGGCGGTTGGAACACCTTTCTCAGCGGATGGCACACCTTTCTCAGCGGATGGAACACCTCTTTCATCGGTTGGAACACCTCTCTCAGGGTGTAGTAGCTGCGAAGCTGCTGCCGAAGGGCATTCACTCGTTGCCGGCCAACGGGGGCCAGGTAGTTGCGCCGAAGGATGGCGTAGCTCTCGCGAAGCACGTAGTAGCGGGTTAGGGGGTCAGACTCTGCTACGATTAGCTCCAGGTATCTTTGGACAATCCGATCTTTGCTCTCCTCTTTCTTGCGCAGGTTGCTCTCCGAAATCATGATGGAGCCGGCTCGTTGCACGTAGTAGTAGGTGGGCTGGTTCACCAGCGAGAGCCGTTGGAGGTGTAGCACCACTTGAAACATCCACAACTCATCTTCGTGCAGCAGCCCCTCTTCGAAATAGAGGGCGTGCGAACGGATAAACTCGGTGCGTACCAGTTTGTTCCAAGCCATCATGTAGAGCTTTCGCCCAAAGTAGTGCTCGCGAATGGAGGTGTTGCCCACCAAGAGGGGGGGCACTTCCGAAAAGTTCCACCACGGCTTAAAGAGGCGGGCATCGCCTACAATGGCCACATCGCCTATTACCATCTCTGCATCGTGGGCTAGGGCGCTTTCGGCTTGAAGCGCCAGGCAGGTGGGGGCTAGGTAGTCATCGCCATCCAGAAAGAAGAGGTAGTGACCCGTGGCTGCCTGGATGCCGCTGTTACGGGCAGCGGATAGTCCGCGGTTTTGGGCATGCTCAATCACCCTCACTTGCCAGGCACGGGGGTGGTGGGCCAGAATCTCCTGCACCTGCTCCATGCTTGCATCGGGGGTGGCGTCATTAATAAGCAGAATCTCGAGGTGGGGGTAGCTCTGGTTAAGGACCGAGAGGAGGCAGCGCGCTATGTAGGGGGCTACTTGGTAGATGGCGGTGCTTCGACATCTTCTGGGCATCTTCGAGCAGCTGGTTGGGGTCGCAGAAAGTGCAGGGTGCCTTCCCAAATCAGGGTGTCGCCTATGTTGGCGTAAAAGGGGAGGTCCAACAGGAGGTAGTCTCCATTCACCAGGGCGGGGGTGCGCAGCTTGTTGGTCATGGAGTATACGCCGTAGATGGTGTTGATGGAGCCGGTTAGTATAATGGGGATGAGCGATAGAACGGAGAGGGCCTGTAGGAAGGCGGCATCTTGGGTGGGTACCCAGAGCTGAAAGAAGGCTTGCCCATAGACCAGCAAGAAGCCCAAGGGGAGGGAGATAAGGAGCCCCAAGAGGCGAATGGATTTGTTGATCTCTTGAATAATTAAATCGATCCGATTCTGGGCGTAGTAGATGGTGAGCTGGGGGGCAAAGGTGCCGGCTATTACACTCACAAAGCTTTGAATAATGCCGGGTAGGGTTTTGGCCAACGAGAACTGACCGGTGGCAGCAGCTCCGACAAAGAGGTTGGTAATGAGCAAATCGAGCTGGGTCATGAGTAGAATGCTAAGCTGGTTGAAGGAGTTCCAGATGCCCGAACCGACCAACTCTTTGAGTGCACTCCACGAGAAGTGTTTGCTTAAGTTGAGCTCCAACTCGGGGGTGAGCAGCCGTTTAAAGTGGAGGCTGGTGACTACGCCCAGTATGGAAATAACGAGGGTTACCACTCCAATGAGGGGCAGACTGGGGGGAAAGAGGGTAAAAAGCCCAATACCCGAATGAGGTAGGGGGTGAAGAAGAAGGAGATGCCCATCGTAAGGAGAAACGAGGCGACATTAAATAGCATGTTTTTGGCCAATACTCGATTACTCATGTTACTTGCATGGCGCGGGTGAATGAACCCAACTCATTGCGCGCTTCAATGAATGGAATAAAATGAAAAAGTAAAGATAGTGCTTTATAACTTCTTCATATTTGGTTGAAGTGTTAATAAATCTTACCTTTGATCCTTTCGCCCCGAAATGAATGGAGGGGTAAGGCCCTTTTTAGGCCGCTATTACCTGTTTGTAGGGAGTTCATAAGGAACTGCCGATAGGGAATATTTACACAAATTTAAAATTAAAATCAAATGGAAATGGAAATGAAAATGGAAAATCAAACGAAGAGTAACATCGAAAGTAACATCGAAAATCAACCGAAGAGTAAAATGAAAATGAAAATGAAAAATCAAACGAAGAGTACCATCAATACTAAAATGGAAAACCTATTACTGCGTGCTGCTAGTGCCACCCTGTTGCACTACTGCCAACAAGTGACCATTCAGTCTACCCGACAGCGCCGCATGACGGGCCAACTCATTGTGCTGCTTGTGGGCATGCAGGGACACTCCGATGCCCGCAAGGAGGTGGCACGCCTCCAGGCCAAACTAGCCAAGGAGCAGATGCAACTAGAAACCACTACGGAAACAACGAAGGAAGCCACTACGGGAAAAACGATGAAAACGTTACCGAAAACAACTACGAAAAAGAGGCTAGATAGAGCGGAAACCAAGCTCTTTAAAACCGAAAACAGCGAAACACGCTACAATTGCATCCTCAAATGCAAAATTTCTTTAAAAAAAGCCTTTTTGCGCTTTTGTTCCAATTGGTACACCTGGAGCAGCCCAATAGTGACTGTCAAAGGGCTCTGCAACGCTTGGGAGAGTGGCTAGGTGTTATGAAACCTAAACGAATGCAAAAATAAATTCCCCTATATTGTCGGCACCTTCCCGTGGAATGAATCTTCACACCCAACCGCTACCAACTCAGAGGGTAGCGGCGGTGGGGAGTGCGCGGGAGGGGGTCGAATAGGGAACATTCGACTTTTCGGTAAAAACCATTTTACTATGGAACAAAAGGAATTTAACCCCTCCTTCTCCTTCTACCCCCATTTGAAGGAGCCACGCAACTACCCCATGACCCTGGCGGAGTTGCACACCCGCATTTGTGGCGAAAGCTACCAGTTACTCACCCAGCGCTACCGGGCCCATCTGGCACAAGGAGAGGCGGCTCCGGCCAAAGCCATCAAGAGTGCCTTGCCCTGCGTCATGGTATCGGGACAGTGCCCCGCCATGCACAACGATCGCACCATCGAGAAGCAGAGCGGTTTAATGATTTTCGATCTGGACCACCTCCAGCCGGGAGTAGCCGAACAGTTAAAGGCGAAGGCCAAAGTGCTTCCCTACGTAACAGCCTGCTTCACCTCCATTTCGGAGGGACTCAAGGTGGTGGTACGCACCGTGCCCTATGCCTGGGAGCACCACAAGTTGCTCTATGCCGAGATAGCGGCGGTACTAGCCATTGCCCTCCAGGCCGAGCTCGATATGAGCAGTGCCAACCCCTCGCGCCTCGCCTTTCTTTGTCACGATCCGCACGCCTACTACAACCCCGCTGCGCTTCCCTTTGAGTGGAAAGCGGTGGAGGCTACTCCGCCTCCCTTTCTGGGGGGCGCTTCGAACGGAACGGCCTCGAACGGAACTCCTTCGGGCGCCGCTTCGGAACCAACTACCGATGCTCCCGTGGTTCCTCTTTCCGGAACCGGAACAGCAGCATCTGCTCTAAACGAGCCCGATCCCACGCGGCCTGCCGGTTACATTTTCCACACCGTTTCGCAATTCTTTCACTACAATCCCTGGGTAAAAGGGCAGCGCAACAACCGCCTGCTTGCCCTGGGCAGACGCCTAAAAAGTAAAGGTTTTTCGCAAGAAGAGTTGACCCAAACCATTGCCTGGGTGGCCCAACTCTACACCGAAGCCGACTGTTCGGAGCGCGACATTCGCACCCGTATGGAGGCCGGTTTTCACTACGCTACCGCCCCTCCAACGGCTGAAAATTCACCTTCAAACCTTCAACCTTCACCTATAGAGGGTGTTGAAGGTGCCTCTTCTTGCGAAGTGACTGATGATGAGGAGGAGGCGAATGAGACGATTCAAAAAGGGGCCCCTTTCATACCGAACGAAATTTTCGAGAAATTACCTTCACTTTTGGGGCGCATTTTAACGATGGCACACACCTTGCGCGAGCGAGATATGTTGCTTATGGCTACGTTGGCCAATTTAAGTGCTGCAATCCCCAATGTCTATTTTTCTTACTTTAACAAACGAACCACCCCACACCTCTACTACATATCGATTGCAAAGGCGGGCAGTGGTAAGAGTGTGGGGTCACTACCCGAACAATTCTTGGCAAAGATTGATGCACACCTGGAGCGGGAGAATCAGGCGCAAGAGAAACATTACAAGCAGCAGTTGTTGCAATGGGAGTTCGAAAAGCGCAATGCACAGAAAGAGGGGCGCCTCCCCTCGGAGGAGAAGGAGCCCCAAGAGCCTAAACATCTGCTGCTCTCGATGCCAGGCAATACGTCGAAAAATCAATTGATCTTGGCACTCGAAGCCAACAAGCCGGGCCTCATAATCAATGCTTCGGAGTCGGACTTAGTGAGTGGGGCCATTCACTCCGATTATGGGGGGCACGATGTGATCTTTCGGCAGGCTTATCACAACGAGACGGTGGGCTCTTATTTTAAAACCGATAAGCGAATGGTGCGGGTCACTTTCCCCAAACTAGCCTTGAACCTAGCGGCTACACCCGAACAGGCTATTCGCTTTCTTCCCTCGCAAGAGAATGGGCTAGCCAGTCGGATGAGTCTCTACTTTGCGGTTTCCGATCCGCTGTGGATATCGGCTGCACCCAAGCAGGGAGGCAAAGAGGTGAGTGAGTTTTTGAAGGAGTTGGCCGAGGAGGTCTATCAAAACTACCTCTATTTGTTGAAACAGCCTACCGAGGTGCTTTTTACGGCCGAGCAGTGGAGGCGGCACGATGCTTTCTTTGCCCAACTCTTGCAAGAGGTGGCGGCCGAGGAGCGGAGTAATACCACCGCGTTGGTACTCCGTACGGGGTTGGTGGTGATGCGTATAGCAGCCATCCTGACCACCTTGCGCAAGTGTGAACCTCAGTGGAATGTAACCGATATATACTGTACGGAGGAGGATTTTGAAACGGCGCTTCGAATCGGAGAGACCATTTTGCACCACAACTTGCTCTTTTCGACTTTGCAGCCGCTCTCCAAAGAGCGCCCCAAGCAGATGGAGGGTATTTTGAGGATGAAGAAGATTATCGGAAAAATGTCAACAACCTTTACGTACAGTGAGGTGGAGCGAAAAGCAGAAAAAGTGGGAGTCTCAAAATCGTCGGTTTATCGCTATTTGCAGAAGCTGATCAAGCAGGAACTGCTTGTAAAAGAGGAGGGTCTCTATCGAAAAACGGGAAAGCGTTGGTTTCAATAGGGCTTATAGGTGAAGGTTGAAGGTTTGAAGGTAAAAAGAGGGGCCATTTAGCCCCTCTTTTTAGGTTGAGTATAGGTAAAGAATCTGAACAGGGTGGTACAACCGCACGTTTGTCGCTGCATAACCGTACGTTTAGCGCTGCATAACCGCTTGTGTAGGGTTGCACATGCGGTTGTACAGCGTGGTACAACCGCACGTTTTTTAGGGGGGTGTCAACCCCCTGGGGAAAGGCTTGTTTTAGGGTTCGCCCAGGTAGTGCACTATGAGCGCCACCTCGTTGCGTAGAAAGGTGTGTCGAATAAATTTTCGAGAAGAGTTTTCGGTTTGGAACATTCGTAGTATATTTGTGTAGCTTTATGGCCTAGTCTCGCATTAAAATTTGGATAAGCATGATCAACCAATTTACACTTTCTAATTATGGACCCATCACCCGCTTTGAGAGCGGAGAACTGGGAAATATCAATGTACTACTGGGTGGCAATGGTACCGGTAAGAGTTTTGCGCTGAAGGCTCTCTATTGTGGTATTAAGGCGGTAGAACAGTGTGGTAGAGGGCGAGAAAAAAGAACGCTGAATGAACTCATGGCCGATAAACTTTACTGGACCTACCAGCCCAATCAAATAGGCGATTTGGTAAACCGTACAGCGCCCGAAGGTAGACTCTCTTTAGCAATGACCCTGGATGGTGAATCGCTAAATTACAGTTTTGGAGCCAGTACCACCAAATCGATTCGAGTAGAGAGCAGCTGTTTGCCAAGGGAGGCCAACTCTATTTTTATTCCGGCCAAGGAGATTTTATCGATACAAGCCATTATACAGGAGTCACGTAGTGAAAGATACAACTCCTTTGGTTTTGACGATACCTACCTCGATTTGGCCAATGCACTCACACCGGCTCAGCGAGGAAATAATTACAAGGCATTTGCTTCGGTACGTCAGCAGCTGGTCGATAAGTTGAATGGGCGCATACAGTATGATGAAGCCAAACGGGAGTGGTATTTTCAAGATCAGGCCAATCGGAAGTATGCCATGGGTACCACTTCGGAGGGATTTAAGAAGATTGCCATTTTTGATGCGCTTTTGGGAAACCACTACTTGTCGAAAGATTCGGTGGTGTTTATTGACGAACCCGAGTCGGCTCTTCATCCCGCTTTTGTCTCCGATTTTATGGCCCTACTTTTTGAATTATCGAAGGTGGGTATTCAGTTCTTCATTGCAACTCACTCTTATTTTGCGATAAAGAAACTCTATTTATTGGCTCATCAGCAAAAAAAATCGATACCGATTTTCTCTTTTGAAGCGGAGGATTGGCAGGTGGGCGATTTGATGGAGGAGATGCCTGAAAATCGGATTATTCAAGAATCGGTGAACCTTTACAGAGAGGAGATTGAATTATGAATTGCCTGATTCGCGAATCGGGCATGGATTTTCTTATTCAACGAGAGGATTTTTGCATCGAAACCTCGGTGGTCTACCAGCAGGTCAATAATCGAGGGGGGATGAAGGTGTGTGAATTCATCTGTTTGCGCGAAAACTCCATTCTTTTTATTGAAGCTAAATGCTCTTTTTCAAAACCGCAAAAAGCGGAAGATTTTACGAAAAACTTGGCAGATATAAAGGAGAAGTTTATGGGGTCATTTCTCCTTTTTCATGCGATGATTATGGGTAGATTTGCCAAACATACTCTTCCATCGGCCTACCAACAGCTGAAATGGGCCGAGGTAGATTATCGGTTCTACTTGGTTATACATGGTTTTGAGGAGGAGTGGATGATCCCGATTATGAATGAGCTGAAAAGTGAACTAAGGCTGCTCTATAAAAATTGGAACATACCTGATTATGCTGTAAAAGTGATAAATGATAAACGAGCACTGGAATTGGGATTTATTCAAGGCTAACTTTTTAGGGGGGCAACCCCCTGGTGAATGGCTTGTTTTAGGGGTTTGCCCCACCCCCTGGGGAGTGGCTTGTTTAGGGTTCGCCCAGGTAGTGCACAATGAGCGCTACCTCGTTGCGTAGAAAGGTGTGTCGGAGTTTGTTGTAGCCCATGTCGTAGAGTTCGCGCTCCAAACAGGGGTGCTGCTTAATCCAGCGGTAGAGCTGCTGTAAGGCGGTGGTAGGGGTGCTGTGGGGGGCGTAGAGTTGGGCCAACTCGCTCTTGGCGTAGGGGCGGTATACAAAATCGGAGGGGGGTGGAGTAAAGGGTCTATTCAGCATACAAGGTGGGTTTAGAGGTGGTAAGAAGTGCGATTCATCGCTCTCTTTTTGAAGCCTTTAAGATACAAAAAAGGGGTGAGAAAAACAATCTTTTCTCACCCCTTTTTTGTTATTTATGCGTTTTGTGTTTTCCTTTTTTATCTTGATAATAAAAGTAAAGCCCACCCACATTGGCTATCAAAATTACAAATGCAAACATGATAAGTGCTCCCATGTCTATTCCTCCTTCCCTTTTTTATCACGAACCAACCAAAGTCCCCAACCTAATGTTGTGCCTACGGCTAATAGTCCGCCTACGTAAATAATCCAAAGTTGTTCAATCTCACCAAAAATAGAGGTTAGGATTACCGCTGTTGTTATGTACTTGGCTATATCCATGAGCCATTTTCCAAACTCTTTCTTCATGGAGCAAATCTACACTTTTTTTTTTGAATAGCAAGTTTTACTCCCTTTTTTATGGGTAGTAAAGCCCCAACGAAGGGGGGTGCTGGGAGAGGGTACTATTCATTGTGAACCCTTTGATAGGCTAGAAAAGAGTGGAATAGCCCCGCTTTATGTGCTAAAAATAGAAAAAAGAAGTATCTTTGTGGCGTTAATAAAAAGTATCTTTGTAGCGTTAAAAGAAAGGAATGAAACAGTTAATGTATAGAGCCTGGCTGCTGGCCTGCCTACTGGTGTGCCTGCTGCCACCCGCTGCGGATGCCGCTACCACTTATAGAGAACCCGAAACCGAATCCAAATCTGGACTCGTAACGGAACTCGAGACCGAACTCGAGACCGAACTCGAAACCGAGACCGAACTCGAGACCGCACCCCAAATAGACTACACTGCCCAACTGGCGGAGCTAAAAGCGGAGATAGCGGAACAAAATGAACGCCTAGAAGCGATAAACGGCAGCGAGGTAGAGGAGCTACACCACCGTTATTCGGTCAATGAACTGCGCCTAGAGAACCAACGCACCCGGCAGCGCTTGATGCGCCAGCTACTGGTGGTACTAACGGCTGTGTTACTAGGGGCTTTGGTAGGCATAGCGCTCTTGGTGGGGCGCAGGCGAAAGGTGCGGCTGTATGACGAAAAGCTGAAACAGGCCATTACCGAGTACCAACACCAGTTGAGCAATACCAACCTCTTTCTATCCAACATGAGTCACGAAATTAGAACGCCCCTGAATGCGCTGAGCGGTTTTAGTGACTTGCTGGCCACGCCGGGTGTCGATGCTACCACCCAACAGGTGTGCCACGAGATGATAGCGCAAAATAGCGACCTGCTCCAGAAGCTGATGAATGATGTGGTGGAGTACTCCTGCACCAACCCTCAAGAGATGGCCTTTGCCTTCGAAACGACCGATGTGGTGCAGCTGTGCCAACGGGTGGTGGCTACGCTCAATCAGGTGAAAACGACCCAAGCTACCCTGGCCTTTCGCACCCCGTACAAGCAGCTACTGCTCCATACCGATGCCACGCGCCTGCAACAGGTTTTGATCAATCTGCTGATGAATGCCAATAAGTTTACGCCCCAAGGAACCATTCTGCTCGAGCTGCAACCCATGGATACGGAGGGATTGCACTTTTCGGTGACCGATACGGGAACGGGCATCCCCCTAAGTGACCAATCCCGACTCTTTACCCGCTACGAAAAGCTGAACGAGCAGGTGCAGGGCACCGGACTGGGACTGGCCATCTGCAAAGCCATTCTGAACCGACTGGGGGGCGACATCTGGCTGGATGCTACCTACACCCAGGGGGCGCGCTTTGTTTGCAGCCACCCTTATACGGTGAATCCCTCTCCAACGACGAATCCCCTAACGGCTTCTTCTTCAACGACGAATCCCTCTCCAATGGCGACTCTCGAAGTGACTACCCAAATAACTACACCATGCTAAGCCTAAGAATGAGAACCCTACGACGGTTGCTGCTGGGCGGAGTGACGTTACTACTGGCTCTCTCCAGCTGGGCAGAGGCTCTGCAACCCTCCCTGGGTTCTGCCGCAGTGGCACCGCAACCAGCCCTTGGTTCTGTTGCAGAGGTGATCCAGCCCTCGCAACTCACCTCGAAAGCTCACTCCTCTCAGCAAGCTCAGGAATCGCTCGACTCGATCGACTCGAGCGAGCAAGCCTTTCAAAAAGCTTCGCCCTCTCAGCAAGCGCTGTTGCTCTCCTTGTTGGGAAACGAGTCCCTCACTCCCTCCGAAAGTGAGCGGGTAGATAGCCTGGTGCGCCAAGCTCGCTGCCTCCCCACCTATGGGAAGCGGATAAGCCATCTGCTGAAAGATTACCGAACTTTTACCCCTAGCAACCGGGCACTGATTGATACCGCCCTGGTGTGGACACTGAACGAAACCCCTCCCCAAAAATGGGCCAAGTGGGGCTACTACCTGGCCGAGTACTACCGAGCCGGGGCCGATAGGGCTGGATTGGAGCAGCTGGTGAAGGTGCTACAGAAGTTGTTGAAAAAATACCCCAGTAGCGAGAATGAACAATTTTACTATGCGGTGGTCACCCTGCGCATTCAGCTGCACCTGGTGGAGGGCGATACCGAATATGCCCGCTATGCCATAGCCGATATGCTGGAGGAGGCCGAGGCGATGAATAGCAACGAAGGGCGTTTTTATGGCTACTTCCTGCAGGTGGTGCGGCTCTCTAAAAACAAATCGAATGAGGTAGATGGGGAGATTCTGCGCTACCTGAAGTTGGCCGATGCCATCCCCCACAAAAGCGAAAATCAGCAGTCGTGGATGGCGAGTCGCTACTACCTGTACTACCTGCGCATAGGCGATAATGAGCAAGCCAGGGAGTCGCTGGAACGCGAGAATGAATTACTTAAACGCTCCTTAGAGAGAAGGAAAACGGGCTCGATCTATGCCACGCTGGTGCGCAACTATGCCCGCATGGCTTCGTTGGTGCCTAAGGAGGATGCGCAGCGCAGGTTGCACTACTTGCAGCAGGGGCAGCTCTATTACCCCGAGAGTACCTTCTTGGGCTATAACTTGCGCTTTCTGGAGGAGTGGGCTGACTATTACTACGACCAGCAGCAGTGGCAGGAGTCTCTAGCCTATTACCAGCAGGTGCTGGATAGGGGGAAAGGGCGTACTTGGCAATACCTCTCTAAGTCTACGCAGCGCAAGGCGGCACTGCTCGAAAAGATGGATAGCTTGCCGCAGGCGGTGCAACTGTATGGCTACATAGTGCAGCAAAAGGATAGCTTAAACCGGGTGTTGCAGAGTCATCACCAGGAGGCAATTGCGCAGAATTATCAAATTAAGGAGCTGCTGAAAAAGCAGATGAGGGGCCAGAATACGGCCTATGGTTTGCTGCTGCTGGGGCTCTTCTTGCTCTTGGCGATGCTGGCCTACGTGGCGCTGAAACTGGTGCGCAGTGAGCGACAAATTCGATCCAAACGGGGCGAAATTAAACGGCTCTATCTAGAGATGGAGCAGAAAAACAGCGAGAAGAGTGCCTTTATTAAACGCATTGTGAAGCAAATTGAACCGCAGTTGCAAGAGATGGTGCAATCGGCGCAATGGTTGCGTAATCTCGCTGTGGAAGGTTCTTCTTTGGATGAAGGCTCGGAGGTGAAGCTCTCTTCGGAGATGCAGCAGCTGTATGCGGATAGGATTAGAGAGCAGGCTCGCGCCATTCTAAATCTGGTAATGGGGGTGTTGGAGCTCTCGCGCTTGGAGGTGAAACGAGTCAGTTATACCTATGAACGGAACTGCCTGGTAACGCTGCTCGAGCGGCTGGTAGGGGAGATTCAGAACGAAGCGATTCCCAACTATCACTTGGTGCTGGATGAAGCAACCAACGGAGCAACCGAGCGTTTGGAGCGTTGGCAGATTACGACCGACTGGAGCGCTATAAACAAGGTGCTTTATTCGTTGTTGCACCCCCGCTACACCCTATCTGCCCCCGTACAGACCCACGTAGCGCTACGAAAAGAGGCGGAGTGGGTGGTGGTGGTCATTACCCATACGCCGCTCAATTGCTTTACGCAGGGGGAGGAGAGTGGCATTGTGCACCAAATTAATCAGCTTACCCTGAACCAACTGGGGGGCAGTTACGCGCTGCATGCGGAAGCGGGTGCCGAGCCGGGGGTGTTCCAAACCATTACGCTGCGCCTACCGTTGTAGGGGGCATACTCCAGACACTCCAGCACACTCTAGTACTCTCCGGTTGCTCTAGTACGAGGGCTTAGAGAGCTTGTGCTATTCAATCACCCTTTTTTCTGTTTCTGTAGCTATTTAGGGTGAAAAGCGTACAGAGTCGCTGTTTTTTGTGCTTTTTTAAATCGCTTTACGAGTTGAATTTATAACAAAAACGCTATATTTGCAAGGTCTAAATTAAAAGCGTTCTTTTATGAAGTACAATTAGTTTTATGCGGAACTATCCGCTAAAGGTTGTTACATTCTACGTCATGGGGCCAATCATGATATTTGGTTTAGCCCTATAACAGGAAGCAAGTTTGCACTGTCTAGACATGGTAAGCAAGAAGTTCCTAAAGGAATGGAATGTAAAGCAAGAAAGGTATTGGGGGTTTAATCCCCCTTACCCCTGCTTACAGCAAAGAAGAACGTTTGAATGAGGGCAATAGGGGGCGGTGTATTGCCGCTCCCCTTTTAACTAAGAATAGGGAATATGAAAGTAACTGTTGTTGTAGAGAAAGCTATAGATGGCTACTACTCCTGTTATGTAGTAGAGGATTTACCTGAATTTGGTTTGTCTGGTTGTGGTGATACTGCAGAAGAGGCAAAAGCTGATTTATGGGTGTGCTATGAGGAGATGAAAGAGCTTCAAGCAGAAGAGGGAAAAGAAGTGCCTGTATTGGAGTTTACATACAAGTATGATATGCAGAGTTTCTTTAATTACTTCTCTTTCTTAAACGTCACTAAAGTGGCTGAATTAGCAGGCATAAACCCCTCTCTGATGAGGCAATACAGTTCAGGTGTAACCACGGCTGGACAAAAGCAATATGATAAGATACGTGTGGCCATAACCAAGATAACTCAAGAGCTATCAATAGCCACCTTTTAAGATACTGTACTGCTGTGAAGCAAGAACATTTAATTTAGACAACGAGAACCCCGATTTGATTAGATTCATTTCGGGGTTCTTACTTTGATAGGGTGTCTGGTTCTCTTCTTCTCTCTTCGTACTTCTTTCCCTTTCTCTCTCCTTTCTCTTGGTGCTTCTTCTTCTTCTTCTCTCTTTGCTCCTTCCTTTCCTTCGACCCTCGACCAATCTCGACAATGGGGGGGCGTGCAGGTGCTATCTTTGAAGGGTGATCACAAGGTAATACTTATTCATTTACTATTTTTTTACCTATTCATTTATTTATTCATTAAAACGAAAACAGTATGGCAAGAGAAGTAACTTATTCGGTAGTAGCGCGTAAAAACCCACAAGATTTGGATTTACCACCGCTCTTTTATGCACAGGCGCAGGCCAGTGGGGATGTAACGGTGCAGGAGATGGCGGTCCGTATTCAGAAGACTTGTACGGTAACGAAGGCGGATACGTTGGCGGTGCTAGCGGCCCTGGAGGATGTGATTATGGAGGCACTATCGGCGGGCGAGATTGTGCGCTTGTCGGATTTGGGGGCGTTCCGCATCGGACTGAGTGGCAAGGGGTCGCTTACGGCGGCGGCTTACAACAGTGCCAACATTAAGAAGGCGCGTATCTTGTTTACGCCCAACAAGTTGTTGAAGGATTTTCTGGGTACGCTGAGTTATGCTAGGGTGGCTCAAAAACCGGTTCGCCAGAAGGAGAGCGAATAGCGTGAGCGGGTGACTGGGTCAATGGAACCAGGGTGTGTGAGAGGAAGGGGGCGGACAAGTGGGTTCGTCCCCTTTTTTGGAAGATCGTAGGGGCTTCTCGAACGCTCTTCCTCCCTTAAAAAAGGCTCTAGAGTAAGAGGCTCCGAGTGAACAAGCTTCTAAGCCCAAGCTCTAGAACCCCAAACCCCAAAAAGCAAAATAACGAAACGAACGGATTTTTTTTAAAAAAAGGAGGTAATCATGAAAAATGTAGAGTATGTGGCGACGCTGTTGGTACGGTTGCTTATTGGCTGGTTGGATAGCCGTAAGCGGGGGAAGATTGAGAACGATGCGAAGGGAGGTGCCGATGCGCAAAATTGATCGGATTGTGGTGCATTGCTCCGCTACACGGGGCGATCGAACCTTTACGGAGCACGACCTGGAGGTGTGTCACCGGCGACGAGGGTTTAACGGTACGGGCTACCACTTTTACATTCGCAAGTGTGGCCGAATTGTGACGACGCGAGCGGTGGAACGGGTGGGGGCGCATGCCAAGGGGCACAATGCGCACTCTATCGGTGTCTGCTACGAGGGGGGCGTGGATAGCAAGGGACGGCCGGCGGATACGCGAACACCGGAACAGAGGCATTCGCTGAAGGTGCTGGTGAGGGTGCTGCTGCGTGACTACCCGGGAAGTGTGGTGTGTGGACACCGAGATTTGAGCCCGGACCGAAATGGGAGTGGCGAGATTGAACCGGAGGAGTGGATTAAGGAGTGTCCTTGTTTTGAGGTGAACCTTCTTTTTAATAAAGAGGGTTTTTAAAGAAAATCTTTTTCTTTTCTTTTGAAAGGTGTTTCTTTTTGAAAGGTGTTTCTTTTTGAAAGGTGTTTCTTTTTGAAAGGTGTTTTCTTCTAGGGAAAGGTGTTTTCTTCTTTGAAGGATGTTTTCTTTTGAAAGACTTTTCTTTTAGGGAAATGTTTTGTTTCTCTTTTCTCTCTGCTGGCTGTTCATTTCTTTTGTCTTGATACAAAAGAAACGGAACCAAAGAAAAAATCAAGGCTGCATGAGGGGAGCTACTTCAGGATTGTTTTTTGCGAAAGGAAAGGAACTCGCACGGTGTGCTCAGACAGCCTTT
>JBOFRN010000192.1:0-2968 GCA_051651025.1 Phocaeicola sp. | reverse complement strand
CTTTTGTTTATCCCTGTATGATTAGGCTTACTTATATGGTAGCTACTTCTCTGTTTAGATTCATTCGAGTCTCTTCTTTATTGCTTCTAATTGATTTTTTTTCTCCCTAAAAATAGATATATTTGCAACTAATAAACACCAGATTCTAATTAAAACACGAATAGACAAATCAAATGAAAAGAGCTCTCTCAATTTTATTCATGGCACTTTTAGCCCTCTCCTCTCCTCTTTATGCGCAGATTACCTTGCCCAAAATATTTGGAGACCATATGGTTCTTCAGCAAGGAAAGAAAGTGACGGTTTGGGGCATAGCACAACCCAACGAAGTGGTAACGGTGCGCTTTCAGAAGCAAGTAAAACGGACGACTGCCGATGCAGCAGGAAGATGGTCGTTAAAGCTAGATGAACTAACTGCAACGCAGCAGCCGCAGATACTTACTATTCAGAGTAAGAGCGACAAACAGGTATTGAACAATGTTTTAATAGGTGAGGTGTGGTTGGCATCGGGACAATCCAACATGGAGTACTCTATGAATAATCACTCGGCTAAATATGCAAAACCCAAGAAAGGAGATCCCAACCTTCTGCAGAAAGAGTACGAGGCAGCAGAGAACAATCCGTTGATTCGCTTACTCTATATAGAAAAGAACCTAAATAGTGATAGTTTGCCTACTCAAGGTTGGCAAGAGAATAGCAAAGAGGCTTTGGCCCCTATGTCGGCAGCTGCTTATTACTTTGCTAAGAATTTGGTCGATAGCTTGCATGTACCCATAGGTATTATCTCCTCTTCGTGGGGGGGAAGTGCTATTGAAACTTGGATGCGTGACGAGGGAAAGCGTTACAAGAAAATGATTCAGCCCATTGCACCTTATGCATTAAAGGGTTTTTTGTGGTACCAAGGCGAGTCTAACCTAATTTATGGCGACATGGATAACTACGCTACTAAGCAAAGGATGTTACTCGATGGTTGGCGAGCACTTTGGGATGATAACAGTTTGCCTTTCTATTATGTACAACTAGCTCCCTATACCTATTCGCAACGTCGAGAGAGTGTGATTAAAAATTGGGAATCGCTTCCCTTGTTTTGGGAGGTACAAAGCTCCTTTCTTACCACTCCACACACAGGCATGGTAGTAACCACCGATTTGGTTGATGATGCGAGTGATATTCATCCTTCGTATAAATGGATTGTAGGCGAGCGTTTAGCACGCCTTGCATTAGCCAAGGAGTATGGAATGAATGAGGTGGTATATAGTGGCCCTACCTATAAATGTATGCAGTTAACAGCCGATAAAATTATACTCGAATTTGCACACGCAGGTAATCTATTGGTAACCAGTGATGGAAAGAATCCTTCGTGGTTTCAAGTAAAAGAGGGTAATCGGGGTTTTCGTAATGTAACTCCTGTGATTGAGGGGAGTACGCTTATTATTGAGCGCAAAGATAGTACAGTAACGCCTGTTGTTCGTTTTGCATGGGATGAGGTCGCTATGCCAAACCTCATCAACGAAGCGGGATTACCGGCTGTACCATTTAGAACAAGTGACCGATAACCAATTACTCTTTTTAGCTTCTTGCATCGTTTTTACACCATGCATTGTATTAAGAGGGCATAGCTTAACTATTGAGTTATAGCTATGTCCTTCTTTTTTAGAGTCTTTATAAAGTTTATAGGCTATTCAAATACCTTTTAGAGGAGTCAGTAAGTTACAAGAGTACTCTTTATGCATTCCATTGTGGCATAAAAAAAACTCTTCAGCCATTCGTAGAATGGATAAAGAGCTATAATAACTAAGAAGCCCAAGGGGCAAAGCAAATAGGCAAATGGGTAAAGCCAAATGGGTAGCCAAATGGTATAGGCTATGCCAAGGTAGGTAAGGAAGCTTCTTCAGGATTGCTTTCATTTCGTTTGGTGCGTGCCTCTTCTAGCGAACGGATAAAGGTGATATTTCCTTTTATCTTTTTGTAGCTTTCGGCTGCTGCCATTTGTTGTGACTCTTTTTTAGAGTGTCCAGTCCCTTGTCCTACAACTACTCCCTCTATCCATACTTCCGATGCAAAGATTGGGCTAGAGTGCTTCTCTTTCGTCTCACTAATGAGTTCGAACGATATTTCAAAACGATTCTTTTGGGTCCACTCTATGAGCTTCGACTTGTAGTTGGTCTCCTTCTTCGAGAGGTCTTCAAGATTCAGATGTTTGCCTATAATACGCTCCTCCATAAACTGCTTACAGGCACGATAGCCTCTGTCAAGGTAGATGGCACCAATTAATGCTTCAAAGGCATTTCCACACATATAGCTGTTGTGTGAGGATTGTTTCGAGGCATATTTAATTAGTTTGTCTAGCCCTATTTGGATTGCAATGGTGTTGAGTGTTTCGCGTTGTACTATTTTAGAGCGTGTATTGGTCAAAAAACCTTCGCGTTTACCATCGTATCGTTTGTAGAGTATATCGGCTACAATGGCATCTAAGATAGCGTCGCCTAGAAACTCCAAACGTTCGTTATTCAACATCTTTCCTTGCTCCGATTTAACGGACAACGATTTGTGTAGTACTGCTTGTTCATACAAGCGAATATCTTTGGGAAAGAACCCAAGAATCTGATAAAAACAAAGATAAGACTCCCTATTCTTGCGAAAAAGAAGCCTTATCTTATCTGTCATATTTTCAAACACGGTTATTCAACGTATTTTTTAACAATAACACAAGCATTGTGTCCACCAAAACCAAAGGTATTACTTAACGCCGCTCTAACTGTACGTTTTTGCGCTTTGTCAAATGTGAAGTTTAGGTTGTAATCGATATTTTCGTCGTTATCACCCTCTTCGTGGTTAATCGTAGGAGGAACAATGTCATCTCTCACTGCCAAGATACTAGCAATTGCTTCAACGGCACCAGCTGCACCTAGAAGGTGGCCAGTCATTGATTTAGTAGAGCTAATATTTACCTTGTATGCATGATCGCCAA
>JBOFRN010000191.1:0-6910 GCA_051651025.1 Phocaeicola sp. | reverse complement strand
TAGGTTCTCAAGCCTATAATGACCATTTATAGGGTTTAAAACCTATAAAATAAAGCTATAGATATCGGCATGCTCTTCTAGTACGTTACTCATTGGCTTACCAGCTCCGTGACCCGCTTTGCTCTTGCAGGATAGCGGCAAATTTGCAGGAGTGTGCAGGTACTACACGGTCGTCGTGATTGGCAGCGGTAGGGATCGGGTACTTCCGCACCAAAGTATAGATCTACCGTGTCTACTTTGGCAGTTACAGGGGTAGATTAACTTTGATGCTTGTTGGGTACAGGATGCCATAAGTACATCCGTTACTAAAAGAGTTGCCGTTCTCATTACTACTACTAATTTAAATTAGTCTTTAACAAAAAAAAGGAAGATGATCCATTTCTCTTCGCTTAAAATCAAATAAATTAGTAGAAGTAGATAAGAACGTTAAGGAAGTGGATGAGGAAGTTAGAGAGTTATCACTCCCCTTTGGGCTTCTTTGTATCCGATTTAATATCCTCTTCTACTTCGCGCATACCCTCTTTAAAGTTTCTTACACCTTGCCCCAATCCTTTCATGAGTTCAGGTATCTTTTTACCTCCAAAAAGAAGAAGTACCACCAATAAAATAACTAAGACCTCTTGAAAGCCTACTCCGCCTAAAAATAATGGATTCATGTTTATTTACGAATTAAATAGTTTATAATTGAGTAACCTCCGAATAGTTGCAAGAGCATACCGGGTATACCGATTCGGAAATCCTGAATAGCAACAAAAAAATCTTTTACCAAAGCCCATTCTACAAGTGTGCCAAAGAGTTGATACGCAAGAATAACAGCTGCCAATATGGGAAGCGATAGGCGTTTAAAGTAGTGAGCAGCAGCCCCTGCAGCGAAAGCTAGAAAAACCGACTTGATTAGAATAGCTGGAAGTACGGGTAGTGGAGGCATACCAAAAAGAATATGATTGACTAATGGTGAAAGAACAGCTGTAAGCAGACCCACCTTCCAGCCATATTTATAGGCTGCGATGAGTGTAAAGAAGTAAATGGGTAGAAAGATGAAACCACCTTGTGGAACAAAGTGTGCCAGCTGAGGAAGTAAAATGTTACCTACGACGAAAGCAGTCGCTATTAAATAGGTTTTTAGTTGGGTATAACCCAAAGAATAGAGATGGAGAGTTGTGGTTTGCATATTATTTTGTTTTAAAAGTTCTAGTTTTAATCGTTCATAGGTAAAAGAGTTTCCTGCAGCAATTTTTGAAGAGGGTAAAGGCTCTACTTATTGGGTCGACTCGAGGCATTTACTTATTTCCAAACATCACTCGCTGCAGAAAGGAGTCCACTAACGGATAAATTTCTTGAGGCGAATGAACATTCAGTGCCAGTTGCTCCATCGGGCACCACCCATCACCACTGCGATTGATGATGTACGGAACCGATTTTGCAAAGGTTATCTCTACCCTATTCGCTTGTAACAGTTCGATAGCTGGAATACTGATTAATTCGGCATGAACTACTTTCACCCCACCTAGTATCATCAAGGCAGCAGCAGCTTTACCTACAATTTTGTCGGCCAATCGGGCTCCTTTTAGCCATTCGGGTTGCTGATTGAGTAGCTCGTACAAATCAATGACTCCTCTGCGAGTAAAAGTCTGCACGCGCTCCCCATTTTCTACTACACAAGAGTAGTTCCCTTTGCGTAGCTTCTCTATAAGTTTTTCCATGTTAATTATAGTCCTATTACAAACCTGTGTACTTGGCATCCAGCTAAATGCACACCAAGATACTTTGGTTTTTCTTATTTCACAGTTTCAAATTGAGCCCTATTCATTTAGTCCAATATTCAATCCAATAATTAGATGCAATTAGCAGGCTCAATTCACTAAATTTTTCCCTGCTTAAGTTGCTCTACGTAACCATCAATACGATGGAGCTCTTGTGGAATTTGAATTGCTTGCGGGCAATGGTGCACACATTGATTGCATCCGATACACTGGTTGGCTTGGCGCAACTTAGGTACACTTCGGTCATACCCCACTAAAAATGCACGTCGTGCCTTTCCAAATCCTTCACTCAAACTGCTTTGTGGGTAGTTTCCCTCATTAATACAGCGGTTGTAGTGGGTAAAGATCTTGGGTATATCAATTCCATAGGGACAAGGCATGCAATATTCGCACGCAGTACAAGGAATGGTATCGTACTCCATCATTCGTTTAGCCGTATCGGCCAGCAACTCAAACTCCTCGTCACTTAGAGGATCTAGTGGTGCAAATGTACGAATATTATCTTGAAGATGCTCCATATAAGTCATCCCACTTAACACAGTTAATACGCCGGGATAGGATCCTGCATAGCGGAAGGCCCACGCTGCAATGCTATCCTGGGGCTTTCTTTGCTTTAACCGTGCTCCTAGGTAGTTCACTTGGGAGGCGAGTCGCCCCCCCAATAGTGGCTCCATAATAACAGCAGGAATGTTACGTTTTGCCAACTCTGCATAAAGATATTCAGCATTTACATTCCACCCCGAGGCATACTTCCAGTCTACATAGTTTAGCTGTATCTGCACAAAATCCCAATCTACATAACCACTATCCTGTAAAGCAAGCATAAAATCGAACACTTCTACTTTGCCATGAAACGACCACCCCAGATTCTTTATACGGCCTGCTTTACGCTCTTCAATAAAGTAATCCAGCATACCGTTGTCAAAGAATCGCTCCTTTAGCACTAGTTTGTCGATGGTATCGAACTGTTCATCTACATCTTGTTCGGTGTAGCGGGTAGCCGATCCTACTCCACAAGCATGCAACAAGTAATAATCAATGTAGTCTACTTGTAGGTTTCTCTTTGAACGCTCATAGAGTGCAATTGCTTCACTTCGTTCACGCCACAGTACCGTACTGTGATTGGAGAACTTAGTAGCTACGCGGTAACTGCTACGTGGATGGCGGCTCAAAGCAATACCTGTAGCAGCTTCCGACCATCCACGTACGTAGGTCGCCGAGGTGTCGAAATAGTTTACCCCGTGGCTGATGGCATAGTCTACCAATTCATTTACCGCCTCTTGATCTACCTCTTGCTGCTCTCCTTCGGGGGTAGCATCGGGTTTTTGTCGCAATGGAAGCCGCATCATGCCATAACCTAATATCGATACCTCATCGCCGGTTTTGGGATGTTTTCGATAGGTCATGCTCCCTTTGAGTATTGGCTTTTGGGTCGTTCCTCCTCTTTTTAAAGAGAGGTTTTCACATCCTGCAAGAGTGACTGTAGTTGCTGCCCCTCCTCCTAAAAGCTTTAGGAAGTGGCGGCGGGGCAATTTATTCTTTTCTTCTAACATGTTTCTTCTTATAATTGATTCGTGAGGTTCTTCTGGATTCTAGTTGTTATACTACCCTATGGGCACGATTTCCCTCTACGTAAATGGCGCTAAATGGACGAGCTGGGCATTGATACTCGCAGGCACCACAACCTATGCATCGCTCGGTGTCGACCAGTGGTATTTTAGGAGAATCCAATCCATCGGGGTCTACTTCGATCATCGTGATAGCTCCTACCGGACAATGGCGCGCACAGTTGCC
Source organism: Phocaeicola sp. (assembly GCA_051651025.1). GTDB lineage: Bacteria > Bacteroidota > Bacteroidia > Bacteroidales > Bacteroidaceae > Phocaeicola. Next base: position 3,353 of record JBOFRN010000191.1, on the reverse strand, counting down.
GCAAGTGACTCCATCGGTTAGGGTTACACAGTTCTTCTCAACAAAGATAGCCCGACCAATTTGAGTGGCCGCTTTGTCGGCAACTGTCATACGTTGAATAGCCCCTGCTGGGCATACCTCCGAACATTTGGTACACTCTGGGCGACAATAGCCACGCTCGTACGACATTTCGGGCTGCATAAACGAAGTCAATGAAGTCGATGGACGCAAAATTTGATTGGGACAAACGGATACACAGAGCTGGCAAGCGGTACAGCGCTTGTTGAAGTTACGCAGAGTTTGGCTGCCCGGAGGAACCAAGGGGATCTCACGTTTGGGTATCTTCTTATCTTCAATATAAGCCAACCCTCCATCCACCTTAGCCTGTTGTGCCTTTAAAGCAGAAGCGGCTAGAAGGCTTCCTGTTACTGCCAACATGTTGCGACGAGCGCTATTTACCTGCTCTACGGATACACGGTGTGTGACGCTATCATTAGAAAGAGCCGTTGGTTGGGTGCTACGGGTAGCCGTATCAATCACTGCTTCATCCTGAGAATGTGTTGTTTTTACTTCGGTGCAGCTACCTGTCCATGGGCTTCCTGCCTTATAATGCAACGCATCTTTCTTGCAAACTCCTAAGCAGTTGTAACACGAAACACAGCGAGAAGCATCGACGGTTTGACTCTTCGAATCGATACACGAAGCTTTGCAGCCACGGGCACAGAGGCCACAACGATTGCACTTCTGTACATCGAAACGAACTTTGTAGATCGAAAAGCGAGCAACAAATCCCAAAATGGTACCAACCGGGCAGATCGTATTGCAATAGGTACGACCGTTGCGATAGGCTAAAGTAGAGATGACTAAGAGTGTAACCACGGCAATGGTTAAAGTGCCTAAGCCTCGCATCCATACCTCTGTTTCGTAGAAGGCATAACTATCGGCTCTTTCGGCTAAGTAAGCCAATAAATTGTTTCCCCATGCATAGAGAGGTCCCCCCAGCGTAGAGGCCATTCGACCATATGCACTATAGGGTTCGAGTAGAGCCACAAACGACCCTATACCTGCCACAAATGCGGCAAGAAAGAGAGCCAGTACTCCATAACGCAGCCAACTTAGAGGGGACGAGTAACCAAACTTATTCCGCTTTCGATTCAATCGAGAAACTACATCTTGGAAGAGCCCTAGTGGACAAATCACGGAGCAGTAAAAGCGTCCCAAAAGTAGTGTCATCACAATCAGTCCAATTACAATCGCTGCATGAAGGGCTAAGAGAGCAGGTAGAAACTGTATCTTGGCCATCCAGCCCAGCCAACCATGAATGGTTCCCGTAAAGTCGAGAAAAAGCAATGTAATAGCTACTAAAAAGAAGAGTGCTAAAACCACTCGTATATTCTTTATAATTCTCATGCTGAATCGTTATTTGGCAAGCCCTTGCTTTTGCAACCAATTCTCAATCCCTTTGCGAGAGTTGGCCACACTTGTACGTGAGATGGCTGGCATACGGATCACTTGGGCATCTTTCTCTAGCTTTTGAATCGTTTCGACCGATTGTGAATAGCCACTTCCTCCATGCGTACAAAAAGGTACAATGGTTTTACCACTGAAGTCGTACTCACGCAAAAGCGTATAGATAACCATCGGCATATCGTACCACCAATTGGGATAGCCTACAAATACCACGTCATAATCGGCTAAATTCTCAATCTTCGAAGCTATTTTAGGATACGTTTTGTTCTCAGCCTCTTTCTTGGCATACTCTATCAACTCTTTATGATCTCCTGGGTAGGTGTGCGTGGTTTTAATTTCGAAAAGATCGGCACCAGTTGCTTCAGCTATGATATGGGCCACATACTCAGTAGCCCCTTGCAACTTGCCATCGGTTACAATACGGCTTGCACCGGTCGAGGTATCAACCCCTCCTGTCTCAGGAACTGAAAAATAGGTTACTAACTTTTTACTTTGTGCAGTAGCACCCATCGAAAAGAGGGCTACAAGGGCGAATAGAAGCGTTCTTAGTTTCATGTTATTATTCGTTTAGTTTGGGTACTAATCGTACACCTTTGATTAAGGTTATGGGCAATCTTTTCATTCGAATCATGCCATTAATCGAATTTAGAGAGTAGCTAGTTGGTGATTCATTAAAAGCTACTAAGCCATTTTACCATGGCAGGATCGCGGTGACTAAAGAAGGCACTCTCTGGCTGATCAAGAGTCGCAATTTGGGCCATCTCTTCGGCCGATAGCTCAAAATTAAAGACATCGATGTTCTCAATCATACGCTCTTTACGTATCGATTTAGGAATAACAACAATGTTGCGTTGAATCATCCATCTCAATACGACCTGTGCTACCGACTTGTTGTGTTTAGCTCCTATCGAAGCAAGCAACTCATTGGTAAAAAGGCCATTCTTGCCCTCGGCAAAAGGTCCCCACGATTCTGTTTGTATGCCATTCTCGCTTAAGAACTGCGTAGCCTCGGTTTGTTGGAAGAAGGGGTGAAGCTCTATCTGATTGACTGCAGGAACCACTTTCTGGTGGCAGATAAAATCCATGACACGATCCGGGTGAAAATTACTGATTCCAATTGCACGAATCAATCCCTCGCTATACAACTCCTCCATGGCTCTCCATGCACCATATACATCGCCTAAAGGCTGGTGAATAAGGTAGAGGTCAAGGTAGTCTAAACCCAAACGCTCCAACGAACCTGCAAAAGCTTGCTTGGTTTGCTCATAACCCGCATCGTTAATCCAAACTTTAGTTGTAATAAATAGCTCTTCTCGAGCAATGCCACTTCGTTTAATAGCCTGGCCTACTGCCTCTTCGTTACCATATACTTTCGCCGTATCAATCGATCGATAACCAGCCATAAGTGCATCGTAAACCGCTTGTTCGCACGCTACTGGATCAACAATTTGATAAACTCCGAAGCCTAAGATGGGCATCTCTACTCCATTATTCAATTTTACACTTTTCATATTGTTTCTTTTTTAAATGGTTTTCCGTTGATGCAAAAATAATTACAATTAAAACAAATCAAACTAAACATTTTACGGATGATTGTATACAAATTACTGAAGAAGAAGGAAGAGGGGGAAGAGCGATACCAAACTCCAATGAAGGAGAGTGGTATCGCTCTTTTATACAGCATTTAACCCTACGAAGAGTCTAGGAGCTCGATGGAACGCTTGTTTTAAAAGTTTACATGGACTCCACCCATTACAGAAGCCCCTGGCATAGGAAAGCCTAGGTTTATTTCATAGCTCTGGTTCAATAAGTTCTCTCCCTTCGCAAAGAGTTCTAGCCAAGAGGAAACCCGAAAGGAACCTCGCAAATTCCAAAGCGTAAAGCGCTCTTTCGTACGTGCATCC
>JBOFRN010000190.1:0-2056 GCA_051651025.1 Phocaeicola sp. | reverse complement strand
AGTGCTATGCTGAATGCTATAAGGCACTAGAAAAGGTTTATTCGGCATCTAAGCCCAACTACCCACACTACCGCTACAAAATGGCTCACCGCTTTATCCGGTGCAATTGCGGAGAGCTAGATACCTACAAATTCGATCTAGACGAATTTGATAACCTTTTTCTCGAACAAGTGAAATGCCCTCTTCGGGGCTCAGAAGATTGCCCATACGAGGGAATTATCTGCATGCCTAAACGAACCTCTCTCATTAAAGGACGACAACTAGAAGTTGCTTCAAAGCTTGCTGAAGGACTTAGTATGCAGCAAATAGCTGATGCCCTTTTTATCTCTATTCATACCGTGCATAACATAGTGGCGCAAATAAAATTTAGGCTACAGGTGGAAAACTCGGGACAGATCATCAACTGGTATAACAAAATACATAATCAATAATCATTTATGGAAACAACTTTAAAAACAAACGAAATTATCACTGCAGAAGAAGCATTAGCAATCTCTAAAACAAAATCATGGTTGCCAGAGGTGTTTGCCGCTATTAGAGAGGCAGCTGAGCGTGGACAAACCTTTACTTCTTGGTCTGAACTGGAATCACATGATAAAGTAAATCTAATCGCTCTTGGATATCGTGTTAGATCTAAGGCTGGTAATACTTATATCAATTGGGGAGAGATGTAGCTATGGATAAAGAACAAATCAAAAGAATAATCGAATTCTCTTTTAAGTGTAAGGTTACAAGAATTCATACAACAGGAGCAGGAGGAGTTTACATCTCATTATCAAAAAAAGGAGACTTCAATAATATAAGCCTTTTCCCTTTAGAGGTAATCAGTGTTAGGAGTGATGACCATATGCTTCATGTTAATGGTAGATACCAACAAACAGTACTCGAAGAATATATGCAATCCTGTAAATGATAGTATGAATATAGAAACTGAATATGACCGAATCACACGCATCAATGAGGAACGAAAAGCCTGGTGGAAAGCTAACAGGGCACGAAACAAAAATAGTAGAGCTGGAAGCAAAAGTAGCCGGCACGCTAATAGAACTAATATTCGAGAGAAGCTACCCAATTCACGTATACAGAGGAAGAAGCTGCAAGCAGCCAGACGGGGGAGTAAAGGTAGACCTACTCTTAGAGTATAATGGGGAGAACGAAAACTTAGTACAAGATGTAATGGACAATGCCATTGCGCTTCATGAATTAATTTAATAACCTTTTTAATGGAATCTATAATGAATGAACTATACACTGTAGCTGCATGGGAAGCAGCAAACACCGATCAACATACTTTTACACACTTCTATTATTGCGATAATGGAAAAGAAATTCGAAAGGTAAAAGGTACCGTACAAACCATGCAAAAAAAAGAGGTAGATGGCGTGCGAAAATGGGTCCTTGCTGACCGAAAGGTACGATGGGATCACCGTGGCAGATGTACTATGGGTACGCACAATATTCGAAAACGTCAGTTCGATATAAAACTACAAGGGCATGAGAGTGGACGAATTAATTGAACTACTAGAGACCTGCAATCCTGAAGCTGCTGTATACATAGAGATGAACTGCTTTCACCAACTCACTATTGAGGAGGTGGAGCAGACAGGAGCCAACGAAGTGAGCATTAAAACAAACATTTAAAATGATTACACCCAAAGATATCTACGAAGCGAGCCACCACGGGCTTGATATTATACTTTACTACTACCCTCAAGCCGAGGAGTGTGTAGACAATAAGAAGAAGTTCAAACGCAGAATGGAAGAGGATGATGCTTCCGCCTGCATTCGTAAGTACGAAGATTGCTACAAGGTGACTGACTTCGGTGACCAAGGAACGGCCATGAGTCCGCTTGATATCTGTATGTATGAAGAGGGCATTCGTTTTCCTGAAGCTATCGTTCTACTAGCTGGGCGATTTAATGTGACGGATGAATTGCGGAAATCGGTCAATAAGCCGGATATTCGTAAACGTCCGGCCACTGAAGAGGAAAAAGAGGGAGCACGCTTCTTTGAGTTAGAGAAGATCTTCACCGACGAGCAACTGCGCGTATTGGGG
>JBOFRN010000189.1:0-1945 GCA_051651025.1 Phocaeicola sp. | reverse complement strand
ATGGTACTCGCTCGTCAAACAGCGAAAGCAGCGTTAATTACTCCATCCAAGAGTATGTAAATGACTCTATCTCGGCTTTGGTCGATGCCAGTGATAAGAATGGTATACCTCACCCTAACATCATTACAGAGAGTGGACGTTCACTTACTGCACACCACTCTGTATTGGTATTCGAGGTACTTGAAACGGCTACATTACCCTCTATGGATGAGAGTTTTGAGGTAAGTGAAGGGGATCACGAATTGGTAAAAGAGTTATATACTATCTGGGATAAACTAAATCAGAGTCGCATGCTAGAGGCATGGCACGATGCGCAACAAATACGCGAAGAGGCACTCGATCTATTTAGCCACGGTATTGTAGACCTAAAAACACGTGCCCAAATAGAGCGCCTTTACTGGTCTGTTACACGCGAAATTAATCAGATTGCTTCTGGATTAAAGCATGTACCCGACGAGTTTAGAAAACTAGGTAAGCTATTGGCCGATAAGTACTTCTGTAACTTCTCACTATTCCAATCACTTCCTGACTCATGGGCGATTGATCAAATTTTCCCCATCATGCCTATTCAGCGTTTGGGCGAGAAACCCGATCGCAATGCTACCTTGCAAGATATGACGTGCGATTCGGATGGTAAGATAGCCAACTTTATCTCTACGCGTAATGTATCGCACGATTTGCCGGTTCACTCCATTAAGTCCAAAGAGACCTATTACATTGGGGTCTTCTTAGTAGGGGCTTACCAAGAGATTCTAGGCGATATGCACAACCTATTTGGCGACACGAATGCCGTGCACGTATCGGTAGATAGTAAAGGTTATTCAATCGATCAAATCATCGATGGCGAAACCGTAGCCGAGGTGCTAGACTACGTACAATACAACCCTAAAAAGCTAGTACGTACGCTTGAAACTTGGGTGACGAAGTCAGTCAAAGAGGGCAAAATCTCGGTAGAAGAGGGTAAAGAGTTCCTTTCTAACTACCGTTCGGGACTCTATGGATATACCTATTTAGAGTAATATAAAATTCGAGCCATTAACCTAGCTACTATACGGCGGTTAATGGCTCGAATGGTAAAATAAAAGATCTAGAATTCAAACACAACCTATGAAAGAGAAACTAACGGTTATAAAAGTAGGAGGAAAAATAGTCGAAGAGAGTGATTCGCTCAATCAATTATTGGCAGATTTCTCAGCTATCCCAGGCTATAAACTATTGGTACATGGAGGCGGCCGATCGGCTACTAAAATAGCTACACAGCTAGGCATTGAGAGCCAAATGGTCAATGGACGTCGCATCACTGATGCAGAGACCCTAAAAGTGGTAACAATGGTATATGGCGGACTTGTAAACAAGAGTATTGTAGCAGGCTTACAAGCCAAAGGAGTAAATGCTATGGGACTTACGGGAGCCGATATGGATGTAATTCGTTCCGTGAAACGCCCCGTGAAAGAGGTGGACTATGGATTTGTAGGCGATGTAAAGCAAGTTAATGCCTCTTTGTTAGCAACCCTTATTGGGCAGGGTATTGTGCCTGTTATGGCGCCGCTAACACACGATGGAGCGGGAAATATGCTAAATACCAATGCCGATACCATTGCAGGTGAGACAGCCAAGGCATTAGCTGCTATATTTGACGTTACGTTGGTCTATTGCTTTGAGAAAAAAGGGGTATTGCGTAACGAGCATGATGATGACAGCGTTATTGAGCAGATTACCCCAACAGCCTTTACAGCGTTGGTAAGCGAAGGAGTGGTGCAAGGGGGTATGATTCCTAAATTAGAGAATGCTTTTGAAGCGATTAAAGCGGGTGTATCGAAAGTTATCATCACAAAAGCTACCGCTATACAAGGCCAAGGAGGTACGCAAATATGCGCCGAATAGAGATTTTAAACCATCTATTACTAAACTAGTAAATGCCATTTTAGCGCTTACCCAAGGAGCT
>JBOFRN010000188.1:0-1378 GCA_051651025.1 Phocaeicola sp. | reverse complement strand
ACCGCTTGCTCTGACAAGCCCAACGGATATGTAATAGAGGGAGAGTTGGCCGATGCTACTGCCCAAATGATCTACCTAAAAAGGTACGAGAAAAAACTATTTGTCGATCTTGACTCGGCTGTAGTAACCAATGGAAAGTTCAAATTCGAAGGGGTAACACCCGAGGTAGTTGCCTGCGGATTAACCACAGCCAAAGATAGCAAACAACCGTTGGTATTCTTCTTAGCCAACGAAAGCACCACCCTAAAACTAGACGAAGCAGCTAAGAAACTAACCATCACTGGTTCGCCCACCAACGATATCTACTTCGAGAATGCACCCTTGGTGCGTCAAAACGGGTTCGATTTAGATAGCCTTATCATGATTCACCCCACACTAGCGGTAATGCCCTACTTTGTAATGAAAGACTTTTCGTGGAAACTCGATTTAAAAGAGGCACAAAAGATTCGTTCCATGCTAGATACTTCGCTAGATGGTACCCTCTATGTAAAGCAGCTCGATGCATTGATTGCGCGGTTAGAACAGTTACAGGTGGGTAGCGTGGCGCCCGACTTCTCACTCCCCACAGCCGATGGTACCCAAGTAGCCCTCTCCTCTTTCCGCGGAAACTATGTATGGGTAGACTTTTGGGCCTCGTGGTGCCCCGACTGCCGCAAAGAGAGTCCACTATTGGTGGCTACCTACGAAAAATACAAAGAGAAAAACGTTGCCCTCTTTGGGGTATCGCTCGATCGACGCGAAGATGCCTGGCTAGCGGCTATTGAAAAGGATCAGCTCACCTGGACACAGGTGGTCGATTACAAGGTGTGGCAAGCCGATGTAGTAGAACTTTACGCCATTCGCTGGCTACCTACGGCATACTTAATCGACCCCAATGGAGTGATTGTAGCCGTTAGCACCCAAGCTACAGATATTATGCAGAAACTAGAGGAGCTATTCGAAACAAAATAGTAGCACCTCAACAGAAAAGGTAGCATTAGTGGCCAATGAGTTCATTGGCAGCTAGTGGTTAGCTGCTAATTCATGTTTGAAACGAATTAAACCAAGGGAGTTTTTTTGATAAAACCCCTCGAAAAAAGATGAACGAGAGCCCTCTCAACACCCTTTATGTAAGGGATTGAGAGGGCTCTCGTTGGGTTTCGAGCGATTCAATGAATCGCCGCTAGTTACTTCAAACGAGGGAGTGCTCCATCAACAGCTGAATTGTTGATAATCTCTTGCTCGGGTATTTGGAAGAAGTAGTAGGGCGAGTTGGCTACAAACTCACTTCGGTCGGGGAAGGAGAGTGTGTAGTGTCCACCCTTAATACCGGGATACTCCGGAAAGTCTGCTTCGTCAAGTGCCTTGCGCACCAAAGGGCGTTGGGTACGGGTAAGGT
>JBOFRN010000187.1:0-3297 GCA_051651025.1 Phocaeicola sp. | reverse complement strand
ACCCGTTGGCGGAATTAATTCACTAAAAAATGTCAGGAAATAAGTTGTGCATATCATTGATTATTAGTATTTTAATGGTGATCAAACTATTAATATACAGCTCAATTATGCACAACTTATATGCAATATTCGCTAAATTTCTTGATATATGCAAGATGTTTTCTGCTGATTTAGTAAACGAAAAAGGGAATATACCTCGCAGAGGAGTCGTCCCGAAGTTCTCTGACTTAGAAGTGATCAGTTTAAGCCTTGCTGCCGAATCAATAGGCATAGATAGTGAAAGCTTTTTGTTTTCTAAATTAAATGAATACAAAGATGATTTTTCTTCTCTCATATCCCGTCGTCAATATAATGATCGCAGGAAGCTCACTATCGGCTTATGTAATCAGGTGCGTGAAAGAATTGCATCAAAAGTTGATGGTGGAGAAGCTATTTTCTGTATTGATTCTATGCCAATTGAAGTTTGTCGTCCCATAAGGTCAAAACGTTGTAAAATGGGAAAGAATAATTATGATAAAGCTCCCAATTATGGCTATTGTGCTTCACAGGGTAAACATTATTACGGATATAAATTACATTCTCTCTGTGGGTTGAGCGGTGTCATACACTCTTTTGACCTGACAAAGGCGAGTGTTCACGACATTCATTATTTGAAAGACGTAAAGTGTAACTTTCAGAATTGCACCATCATCGGTGATCGTGGATATATTGGAGCAGCCATACAACTTGATTTATTTGAAAAAGCTAATATCAAGTTGGAAGTTCCATATCGGTCGAATCAAAAAGATTGGAAACCTGTATTTAGTCCATTTGCTAAAGCAAGGAAAAGGGTTGAAACGCTTTTTGCACAATTATGCGATCAATTTATGATAATCAGAAATTACGCAAAACAAACAGAAGGATTGTTTACCAGAATTACGGGGAAAATTAGTGCACTTACAATCCTTCAATATATAAACAAGATTAATAACAAACCCATTGGACAAATTAAATATGCACTAATTTAATTCCGCCAACGGGTTTGTATAGTTAATTTGTAGGAACAAGATACAAAAATAGTGCGAGAATGCATTCTTTGATTATTTTGCTTATCATTCTCTTATCCTAATTCCTTCTCAAACATATACATCAATTTATCTTTTTCATTCAGTTCTACACTTCTGCTTACCTTTTTATTGGTGATTTGATAGCCCGAAAATCGAGTAACAAAAATGCCCAAGCCTTGAGTGTAGGAGCTGACTTCTGCTGAGTATTCTTTACTAGTATCTAAAGGAATTTCACCCAAAATAGTAGTCCAATCACCATCTGAAGTAATAGTAGATATTTCGCCTTGCATCTTGTTGATGTCTGTAATAGCCCTAGCATTCACAGCTATTGGAATTTGCAATTTAAAATCTAAGATTGGCTCCAACAACTCAACATCAGCTTGTTGTAAAGCCAATCGAAAAACATAGGGAGCTAAACTTCTAAAGTCGGCAGGTGTGCTCACTGGACTATAATAGATTCCGTGAGAAAAAGTGACTTTAAGGTCGGTTACTTCCCAGCCATACAAACCCGATTTACAGGCTTTCTTGACTCCATCGAATACTGCATTCTGAAAAGATTGATTCAAGTAGCCCAATGAAATATCGCTCTCTATCGTAAGTCCCGCACCGATTGGCAAAGGTTCTATAATCAAGCCAATAGATGCCCAATAAGGATTAGGTGGCACTTCGATATGAATGGTGTATTCCGATTTCGTTTTCAGACGTTCCTTATAAATCGTTTTCACCTCTTCAAAGTAAGCATCTACCGAAAATCGCTCCTCCAACAAAGTCAAAATAACTTCCCGTTGAGTTGCTCCATAAAGAGAAACTTCTAGCTCATTATTATCAGCATTGATACCAAACGTTAAAGATGGATCTTCTACCGATAATACATTCATAGCAGAAATTAATTTACTCCTATCCTCTACTTTGGCAGGATGTATAGATGATTTGAGAGCAGGACTAGGAATATTCAATTTATCAAATAAACTTGGCATTGTTCCTAAATAATCACCTACCATCAGACTTTCGGCATGGTCTAAAATTGCAATATCGTTTGTAGAAACTTCATCTACATCTATTTCGTTTCCAGCGTAAAAGGTCTTTAAACTTCTTATTTTCAGATTCTCATCTGAGCCATTGAGGTTGTATGATTTTCTTGTTCTAAGGCTTCCCCCTATAATCTTTAGATAGGCTCGTTTCTGTTCCTTCTTATTATGCTCAATTTTATAGACATAGGCAGATAAATCGTTCTCTTGAGGTAGAGATGTTTCAATAAAAGTAGTGATTGAGTTTAGCAAATCTTCGATACCAATGCCATACATTGCTGAGCCATGGTAGATAGGATGTAGTTTAGCGAATTGAACAAGATGAATCATTGAACTCCAATAGTCTGAATTTGAGAGTTGCGTATCGCTTAAGTATTTTTCAAGCAAAGAATCATCTTTCTCCAAAATTGTTTCTCTGTCCTTTTCTGATATGTTGTGTATTGTACAGCTAGAAGTTAAAATCTTGCCATCAACGGATTGCATAAGAAGAATATCTTTTGAAAGGCTATTTTGTATTTCGAAATAAAGCTGATTTAGATTTACTCCCTCTCTATCTATTTTGTTGATAAATAGAATGGCTGGAATTTCTAGTTGTTGCAAGACATTGAACAACAATCTCGTTTGAGCTTGAATACCCTCTTTAGCAGACACCACAAGAATAGCACCATCTAGCATTCTAAAAGTGCGTTCCACTTCTGCTAGAAAGTCCATGTGTCCAGGAGTGTCGATAATATTAATCTTTGTATCGTTCCATTGAATAGACGTTGTAGAAGCTCTAACGGTGATACCTCTTCGTTTTTCAATATCCATCGAATCGGTTGTGGTATTACCTTTGTCCACACTTCCACGTACCTCAGTTGCTCCACTAGCAAATAGCAAGTTCTCAGTAATGGAGGTTTTTCCTGCATCAATATGTGCAAGAATACCTATATTTATAGTTTTCATTTGATTTTGTAAATAATATAGCGGATGCTTTGTAGAAATGCATCACATAAAAAATACATCCTTGATGGTAGAATGTACCACAAGAACTTGAATTCGTATTTCTAATTATATTATTTACTGCCGCATAGTGTGACAAAGGTAGAAAATAAATTTTAAAATCAAACCCGTTGGCGGAATTAAATTAGTGCATATTTAATTTGTCCAATGGGTTTGTTATTAATCTTGTTTATATATTGAAGGATTGTAAGTGCACTAATTTTCCCCGTAATTCTGGTAAA
>JBOFRN010000186.1:0-1749 GCA_051651025.1 Phocaeicola sp. | reverse complement strand
ATAGCCTCTTCGTTTACGGTAGCTTCTGCAATTGTAACGTTGAAGTTTAATTTGCTTGATTCAATGTTATAGATACCATTTTCAGCACCTTCGAATACAATTTTGTAGTTGTTTGTTACTGTTTCGCCTTCTACCTCTTCTTCTTGAGTATACTCAATAGTAGTCGAAGCAAGTGTTACAATAACTTCATTCTTCTCTGCATTGATGCTTCTTGTGTATTCAAGTTCAAAAGCAATTTCTTGCTCTTCTTCTGATGCTTCTCTGTTTTGGGCAGCAGCGATAACTTCTTGTAGTGCCTCGAGTTTAATTGTGTTTGCTGTAACCGTCGCTTTCACTGCAGGTGCCTCGCTCTCTTCTACCTCTTCAGTTTCGTTATCCGATGTAGCAACACCCGTGTAGATACCCTCTACTGATGCCAATAAAGTTTCTGTTTCTTGATCGATTGCTGGAACATCATCGTCGTTGCTACATGCCGAGAAAGTTAATGCGCTACCCGCTACTACTAATGCTACAAACAGTTTGTTAAGGTTAAATTCAAATTTCATTTTTTCAAAAGATTTAGTTAGGTAAATAATTGTTTTCGATACTAAAATGTAAACGAACTGAAATGACTGCTTTAAAACGCTTAATATTAACATTAATAAACTTATTAATCCTCCATAGGGCTGCCTTTTTTCCTCTTTCTTAGGCTTATTCTTCCCAATAATAGTAGCTATTCTTTCAAAAATGATTACTAATTCTTTAATTTACGACGTAAATTACATAATTTTCACTGTAAATTGCGTAATCTTCACTGTAAATTACGCAATTTACAGTGGAGATTAAAGAATTATTTTAAGTACGTTGCACAATTCATGCTAGTGAGTCAAAGAATATTACCTTTAGTTTATCTTATTCGTAGCCTTTGGTTTGTCTTCTTTATAGTCGCTATCTGCTGCGTTATAACCCTATCACGATGGTAACTGCTTTACTTAAGAACGGTAAATGCAACAAAAAAGAGCCTCTACAGGATTGTAAAGGCTCTTTGGTGGGGTAAGGTATTCCCTCTATTCGTTTGGTCTATGTTTACTCAACAATCGTCATTTCATCTACCAAGTGTTTGGCTCCTGCAAACTTCTCAATAATGAAGAGTGTATAGCGAATATCGACACAAGCTGCGCGTTGCAGTTGGGGTTGGAAGGCTATATCGCCCGTTAGTCCCTCCCAGTTACGGTCAAATCCGGTACCAATTAATTGCCCTTTGGCATTAAAGATAGGCGAGCCCGAGTTACCTCCTGTATTGTCGGTACCCGTTACAAAGCAGATGGGCATTTGTCCATCCTCTTTTCGGGCATAGCGTCCAAAATCTTTTGCTTCGTAAAGCTCTTTAAGTTTAGCAGGAACTACAAACTCGTAGTTGTTAGGATCTTCCTTCTCCATCACTCCCTTCAGGGTGGTGTAGTAAAGGTACTTAGCTCCATCGGCTGGTTCGTACGATCCTATTTTGCCATATGTAAGGCGCAAGGTACCATTGGCATCGGGGTAAATGCCCGTTCCCTCTTTCTCTTTAAGTTTCATCATGCCCTCTACCCACGTTTTGTGTGCTTGGTTATAGGCTTGTGTCTCTTTTTTCATTGCCTCTTCGGTAGCTGCATATCCCTCCTTAACCGATTCTGCATAGCGTACCATCCAATCTTTTTCAAGTAGTTTGGCCGATGGCTTTTCTAGGAAAGCATCGAATGCTTGGCGGCTGCGGAAGATAGAGGTGTC
>JBOFRN010000185.1:0-20052 GCA_051651025.1 Phocaeicola sp. | reverse complement strand
CCTTCTCGAAGGGTTTCGGAGCGGTTCCAAAGAAAAGACGAGTCCCCTCTTTCGAGAATTTTAAAGCTCCATGGGGACTAATTACCCATTCGGCAGGAAGAGACGGGTGATTGGCCACAACCACCTCCTTGGCTTCGCTCTGGTTGGTAGAGAGCCATAAAGTAGCCTGTTTATCCATCTCTTTTTGCTCTTCGCTATACAGGAAAGCCAACTGTTTACCTTCGGGATGGAAAGTAATCTGTTTGAATGCCCCTTTTCCCTCTTTAATAAGTCGAGGCGCTGATTCATCAAGTTGCAGAGTGAATAGGCGGCTGTTCTCCTCCTTATTTTCTCCAGCCGATAAGAAGTAGAGGTACGCTCCCTCTTGAGCAAATTGATAACTCATTACATTCTTAAACGTGTAGCTTGTAGCTCCATCTAGAGAACGTACATGCAGCGAGGAGTCCGATCGCCCTTGTTGGTAAGCCAACCAGTCGGAGGTGGGAGAGAGTTTGTAACTCTTTATGGAGTCTAGCAGCTCCTGTTTACCCGCTACCGAATAGAGAATGACTCTATCCATGGGCAGGTTATCCTTTGGGATTTTAGCTAACTTGAGTGAATCGATTGCCTGCTTTCCGGTAACTTGGTTGATAATTAAATGGCTTGATGAGGCCGAGAAGAGAAACTCTTTAGCCGTAGGGAATTGCATGGTTTCTTTCCCTTGAGCATTGTATAAGAGGAGCGTGGCATCGCCTTCCCAAGGCTCCATTTTGCAAGCTACCCATTTTCCATCGTCCGAGATTCTCTGCTCGGAGATGCGTTGCCAGGTAGCTAGATCTTCAATAGTCATGCTCTTTGGGGTTTGTGCGGTGACAAACGGTAGGTTAAGCAGAAGCAGTGTAGCAACGAGAATAGTTCTACGCATAATAAATCGGTTTTAATCTGTTTTTAGTAAGTGAAAATAGGCTGCTCTGTTTCCAAGGCAACCTATTTTTATTTTAGAGGGTTCTTCTGGTTTCTCCTTACTCTGCACCACTCATTAATTTCTTAAGAGAGCTTGATAGCAAGAACAAGATAACTGCTGCTGCTCCACTCATAAAGACAAAGAGCATGAAGAAATCGAAAAGATTTTCTACTGAGTAGCCCATGAAGTTTTTCGCAACTCCTCCTTCGGGATAGTATCCGCTCAACATACCTGCCAATTTATTGGCAGCCGAGGTGCTTAAATACCATACACCCATCATAAGTGAAGAGAAACGGGCAGGCGATAGTTTGTAAACCATGGATAGGCCAATAGGCGACAAACAGAGCTCTCCCATGGTGTGAACCAAGTAGAGTGAGGTAAGCCACAGCATGCTAACCTTTACATTGTGATCGACTCCATGTACACCAAAAGCAATGATTAAATAACCCATGGCCAGCAAGAAGAGACCAATCGATTGCTTCACGGGTGATGCCGGTTCCATTCCTTTCTTACCCAAGAATACCCATAAAGAGGCAAACACAGGAGCCAATACCACAATAAAGATGGCATTAAAGGATTGGAAGTAGGTAGTAGGCATCTCCCAATTGCCAATGAAGCGGTCGGTTTGTTCATCGGCAAAGAAGGTGAGTGAAGCACCCGCTTGCTCGAAGGCTGCCCAGAAAAAGATAACAAAGAAGGCAATGATGTAGATCACTCCAATGCGTTTCTTCTCGATGGTACTAAGCGACTTATCGGTAATAATGAAGAGTGGCATTACAATGACACATGTATAGATGGTCGATCCAATCCAGTCTACTCCTTCAAAAAGAGACAGGTTGACGTTGTTGAATGATTCCCAGTTTATAGAGAATAGAAGAAAAAGAAGTGCTCCTAGTGCCAGTGTTCCCACCAAACGAAGGGGTGAAACGGCTGCTTCCTTTTTGCCTCCTTCTACCTTGGTAACCTCTTTCTTTACAGGAGGTAACCCAACGGGAGTACCATCGGGACGGTGTAGGTATTTGTTCTTAAAGATTTGGAAGACTACAGCGGCAATGAGCATACCGATGCACGACGATAGAAATCCCCACTTAAAGTCGGCTGGATTACCGGTATTTCCTACCCAACCACACCACAAGGGGGCAATGGTAGCACCCAGGTTTACACCCATGTAGAAGATGGTAAAGGCTGAGTCCTTACGTTTGTCGTTGGCTTCGTAAAGGCTACCTACCATGGTAGAGATATTGGGCTTAAAGAGTCCGTTACCCATAACCAGTACCCCAAGTCCAAGGTACATAAAAGGAATGGCCATCTCTAGATTTTCGTAGTTCCAAGCACTCAGGAACATCAGGAATTGCCCCAATGCCATAATCATGGCTCCCCAGAAGATGGAGCGTCTATTCCCCCAGTATCGGTCCGATATGTATCCGCCTAAAAGAGGAGTTAAATAAACCAGTCCGGTGTAGCTACCGTAGACTGATGAGGCCAACTCTTTGTTGAAAAGAAGTGCCTGAATCATGTAAAGAATAAATAAGGCACGCATGCCATAGTAGCTGAATCGTTCCCACATTTCGGTAACAAACAGCATGTAGAGCCCCTTGGGGTGTCCTTTGGTTGTGTTGTTCATGTTTATGGTTTAAAATGGTTTCATAAAAAAGGACGCAAACTGGTTGCGTCCTTTGGGAGTAAAAGGAGGGATTAGTTCAAACCTCTACCTTTTAATAAAGCATCAATGCTTGGTTTCTTTCCGCGGAAGTTTACATACATATCCATTGCATCGTCTATGCCACCAGGAGTCAATACATAGTCACGGAATCTCTTGGCAACCTCTTTGTTAAAGATATCGCCTGTCTCTACAAACGCTTGGTAAGCATCGCTATCAAGTACCTCTGCCCAAATGTAGCTGTAGTAACCAGCAGTATATCCACCACCCATGGTATGGTTAAAGTAAGTAGTGCGGTAACGAGCAGGGATTTGTTTTAACAAACCTCTTTTGCTCAAGGTTTCTGCTTCGAACTTCACCACATCTAAGTTTGCAGGAATCTCTTTCAATACGTGGAAATCCATATCCAATAGAGAAGCTGCCAAATATTCAGTGGTTGCAAATCCTTGGCCATATTTGCCACTTGCCTCGAGTTTCTCTACCAATTCAGTAGGAATGATTTCGCCCGTTTCGTAGTGCTTTGCAAAGTCACTCATAACGGTAGGCTCAAATACCCAGTGCTCCATAATTTGTGAAGGAAGCTCTACAAAGTCGCGGGGCACACCCGATACACCTGAATAGTGAACGTCGCGGAACAATCCGTGAAGTGCGTGACCAAACTCGTGGAACATCGTGTTGGCTTCGTCAGCGCTCAACAAAGCAGGTTCGCCTGGAGCGGGTTTAGAGAAGTTACATACAATGGTTACTACGGGAGTTACTTTCTGACCATCCTTATAGGCTTGTGGACGGTATGATCCACACCAAGCACCGCCACGCTTGCTAGCACGAGGGAACCAGTCTAGATACAAAACACCTAAGTGTGATCCATCGGCATCTTTACACTCAAACACTTCGGCCTCTTCGTGTGGCAATGGCATGTTTGCAAGGGGTGTAAAGGTGATACCCCACAATTTAGTAGCTAGGTTAAACATACCGTTACGTACATTCTCTAGTTTCAAGTACGGACGAATTTGGTTTTCATCGAGGTTAAACTTAGCCACCTTTGCACGCTCTGCGTAATAACGCCAGTCCCAGCCTTCAGCACCAAATGTTTTACCATCTTTCTTAATCTCGGCATTGATGTCGGCCAACTCTTCGTTTGCTTTTTTCAAAGCAGGCGTCCAAAGTTGATTCAATAGATCGTATACCGCTTCCGGAGTTTTTGACATACGCTCTTCAAGAATGAATGAAGCATACTCGTCGTATCCCATTAGTTTCGCTTTCGCCAAACGAGCTGTAACCAATTTGGCTACCACCTCTTTGTTATCGCTTGCATTGCCACGGTTACCACGCTCGGTATATCCTTTAAAGATCTGCTCGCGTAGTTCACGATTGTCAGCATATTGCAAGAAAGGCATTACGCTAGGGTTTTGCAACGTAAAGATCCACTTTCCTTCTTCTCCTGCCTCCTTAGCAGTGGCTGCCGCTGCTGCAATTAGGTTGGCAGGTAGTCCAGCTAGATCTGCTTCATTTTCAATCACCAATTTAAAATCATTGGTCTCTTTCAACATGTTTTGTCCAAACGTAAGTTGAAGCATTGAAATCTCAGAATTCAACTCGCGTAGCTTTTGTTGATCTTCTTGGCTTAAGTTAGCCCCACCGCGTGCAAACCCTTTGTAAGTCTCCTCCAAAAGTTTAGCTTGCTCTTTGTTTAGCCCTAGATTCTCTTTGTTGGTATAAACCTCTTTAACGCGTGCGAAAAGAGCAGGGTTTAGGCTAATATCATCGTTGTGCTTTGACAATAGCGGAGAAAGTTCGCGGCTCAACGCTTGCATCTCATCATTGGTGTTAGCACTGTTTAATCCGTAGAATACGATGGATACCTTTCTAAGTTGTGCACCCGATTGGTCCAAAGCAACAATCGTATTTTCAAAGCTAGGAGCTTCGCTGTTAGTAACGATTGCTTCAATCTCCTTTACCTGATCGGCCATACCTACCAAGAAAGCTGGTTTGTAGTGCTCGAGTGTGATTTTATCAAACGGAGGTACTTGGAAAGGAGTGGTATACTCCATCAAGAAGGGGTTGTTATTCGCATCGTTGTTACCTTGCGAACCACATCCACTCATTAGTGCTGCCACTGCAGCTGCTAAAAGCATCTTTTTCATGTGTGATCTTTTAAAAATTGAATAATTATAACTGCAAAGATAAAAAAACAAAATGAAAGATGATTGTATCCATTCCTTAAGTTACGGTTTTCAATCTTCTTATTTAAGAAACGTTTAGCTTTTGGTAGCTTCCTTTTCTGTTTTTATTGGAATTCTCTGTCAATTCTGAACCCATCTGTAGTGACCACCAATAAAAAAGGTTCATTCACAAACATGTAAATGAACCTTTAATAAAAATGAGGCGTAAGGGGTTACGATTCAATGGCGGCTTGCGCTGCAGCTAGTCTAGCGAGGGGTACCCGATAGGGGGAGCAAGATACATAGTCCAATCCCACTTTGTAGAAGAACTTAACTGAACTAGGCTCTCCACCATGTTCTCCACAGATACCGCACTTTAAGTTAGGGCGTACACTGCGTCCTTTTTCGACGGCCATTTTTACCAATTGTCCCACGCCATTTTGATCCAATACTTGGAAAGGATCGGCTTTTAAAATCTTCTTTTCAAGATAAATGGGTAAGAAGGAGGCAATGTCATCGCGTGAATAGCCAAAGGTCATTTGAGTTAAATCGTTCGTTCCAAACGAGAAGAACTCGGCATGCGATGCAATGCGGTTGGCCGTTAAGGCAGCACGGGGTACTTCAATCATGGTGCCTATGGTAAACTCAATGGAGCTACCCATCTCTCTGAATATCTCTGCCGCTGTAGCTCGAATAATCTTCTCCTGTGCCTCGAATTCATACAAAATTCCTGTAAGAGGAACCATTATCTCTGGTTGAGGAGAATGTCCCTCTTGTTGTAGCTCCAAGGCAGCTTCGAGAATGGCTCGGGTCTGCATTTCGGTTATTTCAGGATAGGTGTTTCCTAAGCGACAGCCACGGTGGCCCAACATGGGGTTTTGTTCCGAGAGTTGTTCGACTCGTCGTTGAACGGTTTCGAGCGAAATTCCCATGGCTTGAGCCAACTCCTCTTGTCCTTTTGTATCGTGCGGCACAAACTCATGCAGCGGCGGATCAAGCAGACGAACCGTTACTGGATGACCGTCCATAGCGAGGAAGATGCCCTTGAAATCGTTCTTTTGATAGGGAAGTAGCTTTTCGAGTGCTCGTTTGCGTCCTTCGGTATCGGTGGCCAAAATCATCTCACGCATGGCTACTATTTTTTCAGCCTCAAAGAACATATGCTCCGTACGGCAAAGACCAATGCCTGTTGCCCCAAAGTCACTGGCTACTTGGGCATCGTGTGGCGTATCGGCATTGGTACGAACTTTCAAGGTACCATACTTGTCGCACAGCTCCATCAGTTTGCCAAAATCGCCCGATAACTTAGCAGCCTCGGTCGATACTTTACCCTCATAAACCTCGCCTGTTGTACCATTTATGGAGATGTAGTCGCCCTCTTTAAAGCATTTATTGCCTATTTGAAGGGTCCGTTCTTTGTAATTGATAGTCACTCCACCTGCACCCGATACGCAGCATTTACCCATGCCACGCGCTACGACCGCTGCGTGTGAGGTCATTCCACCCCGTGCGGTCAAGATACCTTGTGCCGCTGCCATACCAGCCAAATCTTCGGGTGAGGTCTCCATGCGTGTCATAATCACCGCCTTTCCCTCTGCACCCCATTGGGCAGCATCTTCGGCAAAGAATACAATTTGTCCGGTGGCTGCGCCGGGTGATGCCGGTAGCCCACGGGTGAGAACCGTAGCTGTTTTTAGCGCCTTTTTATCAAAGACCGGGTGCAGCAGTTCGTCCAACTTATGCGCATCGCAACGGCGAAGGGCTGTTTTCTCATCAATCATACCCTGTTCCAATAGCTCCATGGCTATTCGAACCATTGCTGCACCTGTACGCTTACCGCTACGTGTTTGTAAGAACCACAATTTACCCTCTTGTACGGTAAACTCCATATCCTGCATATCGGCATAGTGATGCTCGAGTTTGGTTTGAATGGCATCCAGCTCTTGGTATATCTGGGGCATAGCCTCCTCCATGGAAGGAAACTTGGTTGCTCGCTCTTCCTCCGATACACAAGCCAACTCTGCCCAGCGTTGGGAACCTATTTTTGTAATTTGCTGAGGCGTGCGTATGCCTGCAACCACATCCTCTCCTTGGGCATTGATAAGGTATTCACCATTAAATAGATCTTCGCCCGAACCGGCATCACGCGAAAAGCATACTCCAGTTGCTGAACTGTTTCCCATGTTTCCAAAAACCATGGCTTGTACATTGACAGCCGTTCCCCATTCGGCAGGAATTCCCTCCATCTTGCGGTAGAGAATCGCTCGCTCATTCATCCAGGAATCAAAGACCGAGCAGATGGCTCCCCACAACTGTTCGTAGGCATCTTCGGGAAAGTGGTGCCCGGTTTGTGCAAGAACGGCTGCCTTAAAGCGAACCACCAGCTCTTTCAAATCCTCTACGGTGAGTTCATGGTCTTGTTTTACCCCTTTCTCCTCCTTTACCGTTTCAATAATAGCTTCGAAAGGATCAATCTCCTCTTTGCTGGTGGGTTTCATACCGAGTACTACATCGCCATACATCTGTACAAAACGGCGATAGGAGTCCCATGCAAAGCGGCTATTTCCCGTTTTACGTGCCAATCCCTCTACCACCTTGTCGTTTAGGCCCAGGTTTAGAATGGTATCCATCATCCCTGGCATAGAGGCGCGCGCTCCTGAACGAACCGAGACCAAAAGGGGGTTCTGGGTATCTCCAAAGCGTGCGTGCATTAAGTTCTCTATGCCTGCTATGGCACACGAAACTTCGGCTTGGAGGAGAGAGACCACTTCGTCCCTTCCTTTTTCAAAATATTCGTTGCAAACATCGGTGGTTATGGTAAATCCTGGGGGAACGGGTACGCCTATAAGATTCATCTCGGCTAGATTGGCCCCTTTACCACCTAATAGGTTTTTCATGGATGCTTTTCCTTCGGCAGCTCCATTGCCAAAGGTATATACTCTTTTGGTTTCCATCTCTTTCGCATTTTAAGGTAAATCAATCGTTTTTTTTCTATTTTAGCAAAGCTATATTTTTTATCTAGAAATAAAAGCTTTTTTTAATAAAAAAAGTGCTTTGTTCTTTGTTTAATCCTTATTTAGAACTCTCGGCGGGTAGATTCATCCCCATGTGGTGATTCTTTGATAGCTTTGTAGAGCCGTACTCTCATTAAAACTCAAATCGGATGAAAATTTCAATTAGTGGAGCGAGTGGGTTTGTTGGAACTTACCTTACAACCTATTTTACCCATTTGGGGCATCAAGTCGTACCTTTAGGGCGAAGTTACTTTCAGGAGGAAGGGAGCCGTCGTTTGGTTCAAGTCGTGGAGCAATCTGAAGTGGTTATTAACCTGGCAGGCGCCTCTATCAACAAGCGCTGGAGTGAGGCTTACATTCAAGAGATGTATAACAGCCGTATATCGGTTACTCGGCAGTTGGTGAAGGCTATGCACCAAGCCAGGGTTAAACCGCATCTTTTCATCTCCGTATCGGCTGTGGGTTACTATGCTACCGAAGGGTGTGCAGACGATTATTTTGGAGAAAAGGGGCAGGGCATACTTTCCGATCTTTGCGAGGCTTGGGAGGGCGAAGCTGTGAAGTGTCCCAGAGAGGTGCGTTTGGTAACTCCTCGCTTGGGAGTGGTACTCGCTCGGCAAGGGGGGGCTTTGGAACAGATGCTGCTGCCACTGCGTTATTTCAAACTAGCTACGGTGATTGCACCAGGTTCACAACCCTTTCCGTGGATTGGTTTGGAGGATTTGGCACGTGCTTTTGACTTCTTTATCCACGATCAAGAGCTCTCGGGGGTAGTAAATCTGGTAGCTCCTGAGCAATGCTCACAGAGGGAGTTTATGCAGGTGCTGGCTAACCACTACCGAGCCATTGCTACCGTTACGCTGCCTGGTTTCTTGTTTAAAGTACGCTATGGCAAGGGAGCAATCTTTCTTACTACGGGGCAATGTGTTATCCCAGCCAAACTCACCAATGCTGGCTTTCTCTTTACAACTCCAACCATCGAGCTGTTTTGTAGAGAGCAGTTGGCAAGAAGGTAGCGTAAGAGTCTATGAAGGATAACCATTTAAGAGTAACCGCCTCTTTCCATCCAAGTGAAAGCGTGTTATTTGAATCTAAAGGAAGAACATCTTTCTGCCCAACCAATCCATATCTCAGAAATATTGCTTATTTTTGCAGCCTAATTAACTGATTTGTAAAAGTGGGTAGAAAGAAGAAACAACTTCCTTTGTTAGAAAAGGTAACCATAACAGGCATAGCTGCCGAAGGAAAAGCATTGGCGAAAGTAAATGATTGGGTGGTATTTGTCCCCTACGTAGTACCAGGCGATGTGGTAGATTTGCAGGTAAAACGTAGAAAGAACTCTTATGCTGAGGCTGTAGCCGTAAACTTTCATGAGTATTCGCCCAAACGCGTTACTCCATTTTGTGAACACTATGGCGTATGTGGTGGTTGTAAATGGCAATGTTTGTCATACGAAGACCAATTGGGTTATAAACAACAACAAATTACGGACAACCTAACTCGTATAGCCAAAGTAGAACTTCCCGAAATTATGCCCATTCTAGGCTCGGAGAAGAGACAATGCTACCGTAACAAACTCGAATTTACCTTCTGCAACAAGCGTTGGTTGACAGAGGCTGAAGTGAAGGCCGAGGTGAAATATGACCAAATGAATGCCATTGGTTTTCACATTCCAGGTGCTTTCGATAAAGTACTAGCAATCGAGAAGTGTTGGTTGCAAGACGATATCAATAACCAAATCCGTAACACCGTTCGCGACTACGCTTACGCGAACAACTACGCCTTCTACAACGTACGTGCCAACGAAGGCTTGCTACGTAACTTGATGATTCGTACCTCGACTACAGGCCAATTAATGGTCTTGTTGCAATGTAAAATTGTCGAAGAGGGCGATCAACAACAGATTGACCAATTGCTGCAACACGTAGCCGATACCTTCCCACAAATTACCGCATTGCTTTATGTAAATAACCAAAAGTGCAACGACACGATTGGCGATCAAGAGGTAATCGTGTTTAAGGGCGAAGATCACATCTTTGAAGAGATGGAAGGACTGCGTTTTAAGATTGGAGCCAAATCATTCTACCAAACAAACTCTGAGCAAGCCTATACGTTATACAAAGTAACACGCGACTTTGCAGGCCTAACAGGCGATGAGTTGGTGTACGACCTTTATACCGGTACGGGTACCATCGCCAACTTTGTGGCTAAGAAAGCACGCAAGGTAGTAGGTATAGAATATGTACCCGAGGCAATCGAAGATGCCAAGGTGAACTCACAAATTAATGGTATTGACAATACTCTATTCTATGCGGGCGATATGAAAGATATGCTTACGCAAGATTTCATTAACGAACACGGTCGTCCCGATGTAATCATTACCGATCCTCCACGTGCAGGTATGCACAACGATGTGATTGATGTATTGCTTTTTGCTGAACCCAAACGTATTGTCTATGTGAGCTGTAACCCAGCCACTCAAGCGCGCGATTTGGCCCTGCTTGATGACAAGTACAAAGTGGTAGCGGTGCAACCGGTAGATATGTTCCCACACACGCACCACGTAGAGAATGTGGTATTATTAGAGAAAAGATAAATTATGGCAAGAGGAAGAAATAAGAAAGAGGGAGGGGGAAGACCCGCAGCTCGTGCAGCAGCAAAACCTACCATCTACAAAGTACGTGAGGCGATGGAACTCATGGAGTTCTTGATGCTCAAGATGGATGGCATTAGCCGTACCCGTGTAAAGACACTGCTTGCCAACCGCGTAATTTCGGTAGACAACCAAATCATTACGCAATACAACTACCAACTGCGTTCAGGAATGGAGGTGCAGATGAGTAAAGCCAAGAACAACCGCGAGTTTAAGCACAACATGATTAAACTGGTTTACGAAGATGCTTACATCCTTGTAATCGAGAAAAAAGATGGCTTGCTTTCGGTAAGTAACGATAAGCAAAAAGAGCGTACGGCTCAAAATATTCTCAATGAATATGTAAAGCGTAAACATAAAAGCAATCGAGTTTTTGTGGTACACCGTTTAGATAGAGGTACATCGGGTTTAATGATGTATGCCAAAGATGAGAAGACACAACATACACTTCGCGATAACTGGCAAGAGATTGTAACCGATCGTCGCTATGTGGCCATTGTGGCGGGCGATATGGAACAAGATGCCGGTACTTACGAATCGTGGTTGACAGATCGTAAAACCTTCGTAACTTCGAGCCCATATGACGATGGCGAGGGGAAGTATGCTGTAACACATTATAAAACAATTAAGCGTGCGAATGGCTACTCGATGATGGAACTTGACTTGGAAACTGGTCGTAAGAACCAAATTCGTGTACACATGTCAGAACTAGGACATCCTGTACTAGGTGATGAACGCTACCGCAGTATCGAAAATCCATTGGGCAGATTGGCGCTTCATGCCTTCAAGTTGGCATTTTACCACCCTGTAACCCATCAGATTATGACGTTCGAGACTCCTTATCCAAGCGGATTCAAGAACTTGATGCTCCGCAAGCCACAGGCTGCTACAACTACAGCTACAACTGCTTCGGCTGTGGTATCCTTGCCAACGGAGGAAGAGGCTCCTTATCGTACAGAGCATTCGGCTGCAGTAGCTACTAAGCCAGCCAAGCCAAAGCGTGCAGCTTCGGCACCTGTCATTGAAATTGATGAGGCTCCTCCTGCTTGGTCGGAAGAGATTGATGAATAATCTATAGCAATAAAGACTCCTTGTGAAAGGGGTAGCAATTCTATACAACAACCAACAAAAGTTTTAATGAGAAACGCTCTTTAAACACTCTTTAAATAGTCACTAAATGCTATTTGAATGAGGTTTAAAGAGCGTTGTTTTTTATGTGGCCATGCGCACTCGTTAGCCCATAGCTGCAAACACCCATTTATGCGCTATGTAAACCAGCGTTTAATGAGGTAAGAGAAAATGCTTAAGCTTCAAAAATAAACTTTTCGATTGCTGCGGCTACCCCATCTTCTTCATTCGTTAGCGTAATGTAGTCTGCATGCTCTTTAACCACCGGTTGTGCATTCTCCATAGCAATGCCTAAGCCTGCATATTGAATCATCGATAGATCGTTAAAACCATCTCCTATGGCAATCATCTCTTGGCGTGTCATCCCTAGTTTGCTCAAGAGCACAGCCAATGATTGTGCTTTGTCTACTCCTTGAGG
Source organism: Phocaeicola sp. (assembly GCA_051651025.1). Lineage (GTDB taxonomy): Bacteria > Bacteroidota > Bacteroidia > Bacteroidales > Bacteroidaceae > Phocaeicola. Next base: position 8,074 of record JBOFRN010000185.1, on the reverse strand, counting down.
AACCAACTCTAAGAAGTAAGGCTCTGAACGGAACACACCCATCTTCTCTTTCAATACTTCGTACATTTCTCCCTCTAACACTTTGAGTCGGTTAGGTTCGCCAACAATCAAGCATTTAGCAACGGGGAATTGGATGGTTTCGAGTAGATTTTCCACCTTCTTTATCGGCATCCTGTTTAGTTTGGCCTCTTTAATTACATACTCGTCGTCCGGATGCTCGGTAATCACATCGTTGCCCTCATAACTTATCATGGCAAAGTTGTTTTTTGTAGCACAGGCATGCAAGTAGGGGAGTACCTCGGGGTCGAGAGCATTTTCGTAAAGTAGTTCGCCGCTCTTCCAATCAATGATTTCGCATCCGTTATACGATAGAATGTATCCACCGTACTTCTTCAACTCCAGTTCGTCGGCTAAAGGTACAATTCCATAAGTGGGTCTACCCGATGCGAGTACAATTTTCACTCCCAGCTCTTGGGCTTTCATTACGGTTTGTAACGTCTTAGGGGTAATCTCTTTCTGTTTGTTGGTTAATGTGCCATCTAGGTCGAGCACCAGTAGTTTATACTTCATGTTAATAATTAAAGGGGTAATTTTGTATATACTTTTACAAAGATAGCATCCGCTGCCCATTTTCTTTCCATAGCGGAGCCATAAAGTTTATAGAATAGCAAAAATAGCCGATACATTTAGCCTTTTTTTTGTTCTATGGATATAAACTAGATACTATTATTTTATGAATGAGAAGGTATATGAACTCATGTTTCGCTTGTTGTTGGCCGGTATTTTAGGTACGCTCATAGGACTTGAAAGAGAATATAGAGCCAAGGAGGCAGGAACCCGTACCCACTTCTTGGTTTCGCTGGGTAGTGCACTTATTATGGTTGTTTCGCTCTATGGCCATGAGTTTTTAACACTTAGTGATTTTGTTCGTTGGGATGGAAGTCGCATTGCGGCCCAAGTCGTGAGTGGCATTGGTTTTATTGGGGCAGGTACCATTATTTTTCGCCGACAGATTGTGCATGGATTGACAACAGCTGCCGGTGTTTGGGTAGCTGCGGGTGTAGGGCTAGCTGTGGGTGCAGGTATGTATATTGTTGCTGCATTTGCCAGTGTATTGATGGTTTTTGGTTTGGAGGTGATGCTTCGAGTTTTCGGCCGATTGGGGGTAAAGTATTTGGATGTAGAGTTTACCACCCCTTCTAAAGGTACGTTGCAAGAGCTGACTAAGCGTTTTAATCGAGAGTTTAGTATTCAGTCGCTTCAAGTGCAAGAGAAAGATCAGGAGGGTGTGCCTCTTTTCTATGTTACGATGGTGGTAAAGTGCCGGAAGGTTAAGAATGAGGAGGAGATCATTAATCGTCTGCAAGACTTTTCGGATGTATCCATCTACCGCATTGAGTGATCGGGAAGGGCTGGTTTACGGCTGGGTAGTAGTAAAAATAGATAGGAGTTGTCAAAACAATTGACAACTCCTATCTATTCGTGTGACCGCGGTAGGATTCAAACCTACAACCGGCTGATCCGTAGTCAGCTACTCTATTCAGTTGAGCTACGCGGCCATTTGGGATTGTATTGAAAGTAGCAAGTGAGTGACCGCGGTAGGATTCAAACCTACAACCGGCTGATCCGTAGTCAGCTACTCTATTCAGTTGAGCTACGCGGCCATTTGCTGTTTCAAAATAAGTAAGTGAGTGACCGCGGTAGGATTCAAACCTACAACCGGCTGATCCGTAGTCAGCTACTCTATTCAGTTGAGCTACGCGGCCATTCATCTAATGGTTAATTCAAAACGACTTTTGTGACCGCGGTAGGATTCAAACCTACAACCGGCTGATCCGTAGTCAGCTACTCTATTCAGTTGAGCTACGCGGCCATTGTTGTTTTGTTTTAACGGGTGCAAAGATACGGACATTTTTTTAAACTGCAAGCTTTTGCCTGCTTATTTTTTTAAGCTTTCCGATGAAATGGCTGATTTTTGTCACCTGTTCCTCTTCTTGAAGATCCTTAAAATCGCTCTTTGTGGTTGAGAAAGAGTGCATTAATTCGAAGTTCTCCATAGCCTTACAAAGCCTCAAAAAAAATAGTTTTTTTGAATAGATTCAACCTTCTGAAATATCTACTTTATCCACTCAAATTGATTGATAAGGGTGGTAAGCCCTCATTGGCCTCTCTGCTACGAGCCACGAACACCTCTCTTTTCCTCAACAATGAATCAGGCAGAGAGCTCCTCGTTGTGTAGCAATCGCTCGATGTTCTTCCGATGTAAAACAACGATAAGCACCATACAAGCTACAAAATAGTAGAAAGTGGGGGTTACCCCTGAAAGGAGTAGCTCACCAACCACCAAGGTTACGGATAGAACGATAGAGCCAGCCGATACATACGTAGAGCGCCATTTTGTAAAAAAATAGGTGGCTACCGCCATACATACAGGAATGGGAGCAAGCAAGACTGATGCCCCCAGGGTGGTGTTTACACCCTTACCCCCTTTTAATTTCAGAAAGAGTGAGAAATCGTGTCCTAGAATCGAAGCCAGGGCCACTACCAAAATGAATGGATGGGCTCCCACATTTGCTGCATAACTTAGATTTGCATCGTAAACCATCCAGAGGTAGAGGGCTACCGGTAGGAGCCCTTTCGCCATATCCAACAGTTGGGTAATGGCTGCAACCCTCTTACCTGCTATCCGTTTTACGTTCGTAGAGCCTATATTCCCGCTTCCCATTTTTCGAATGTCCTGACCGGTTGTAGCCATTACCCCCAAGTAGCCTACGGGAATGGAACCCAGTAGGTAGGCGGCCAGCGCGAATCCTATTTGAAGCTCACTACTCATTGCAAGCTCTTTAATATGCGCACAGCTTCCTCTACATGCTGCTCGGCATTGATTTGTGAATTAAAGAGGTAAACCACCTCTCCCTTTTTGTTCACCACATAGGTCACTCTTCCGGGAATCATTCCGAATAGATTGCTTGGCACTCCAAATAACTTGCGCACCTTGTTTCCGCTATCACTTAACAACAGGTAATTTAACCGGTGCTTCGTGGCAAATTCCAGATGACTCTCTACCGATTGTGCACTAATACCAATGACCAAGGCATCGGCCTCCTCAAATACGGCAAATTGATCCCGAAAAGCACACGCTTGTTTGGTACAACCCGGACTGTCGTCTTTGGGATAGAAGTAGATTACTAGATTCTTCTTGCCCCGTACAGTCTCTAGGTTAAATAATTCACCCTGCTGATCCTTCAGCTCAAATGAGGGCACTTTGCTTCCTACAACTACATTCATGGTGTCGGTATTAAAATAAACAATAAATAGAATAAAATAGACCAAGAGGTAAAACAGGTAGAAGTTTCGGGACCGTATATATCGCTTGTTTTCTGGATATAAATTCCCAAACAATCCTTTAATTTCCAACCAAAATAGCGGTTTTATATTAATGGTCCAGCTATCGGTTTGGTATACCAACTTCCGGAACTTGCTTCGATAGTATCCTAACGGGATACCCCAAATGATGAATAGAATAAGCCAAAGGCTTTTGCTAATTTCCATACGAATCTATTTTTTAGGGAACCAAGGGAAAAAACTACTAGTTTTCTCTATGTACTCCGTGTAGGCTGGTTTGCGCTGGTTTAAGCTCTTCTCGAGCAGAGCTACTCCCGATACTTTAATAATAAAGAGGGTCATGATGGCCGAGCCAACAATCTGCCAATAGCCTCCCGCAGCCATGCTAAAGAGTGCATAGGCCCACCATACTGCCGAGTCGCCAAAGTAGTTGGGATGCCGCGTATATCTCCAGAAGCCCGTACACATTACCTTTCCTCGGTTCTGCGGATTGGCTTTAAAGCGTGCCAACTGATAGTCGCCTCCCGCCTCGAATGTAAATCCTACCAGCCACACAAAAAGAGCCACATAATCGAGCCACCCAAGTGTAGGAGATTGCTGACCCATGCTTACACCCAGAAAAGGCAACGAGATGAGCATGGTCAAGGTGCCTTGCAATAAGAAGGTTTGAAAATAGCTTATCCACCAATAGCGTTGGGGACCATAGCTCTTTCTGAATGCTTGGTACCTAAAATCCTCCCCTTTTCCATGGTTTCGCCACGCCAGATAGATGGACAATCGTCCACCCCAGATAGCCACCAATACGAGCAAAAGCAGCTTGCGAATGGTTACCTCGCCCGACATAAATACATAGAAACTGTTAACCACTACAAATCCCGCCCCCCAAAAGAGGTCGACAATACTTACATTGGTAATTTTGACACTCCAAATCCATAATAGGGTGAACAGGAGTAGAATAAGAAGCGATGCTTGTAAAAAGAGTGTAAGCATAACCATTCGTTTTAAGGAGTTAATAATAGCGCTATAGCAATCGCTCCTTTGCCTGCATGCATCCCAATAATGGGGGAGATGTCGACAATCGAAGCGGCATTTTTACCCGTAAGCTGCACCATCTCTTGAGCCGTTTTATCGGCCCCCTCGGGATTGTGTGCATGTAGCACGATGTAGTTCCATACCGTTTTCTGTTTGCTCATTTTTTCGATGTGTCTCATCACTTTTCTTAAACTGGCTTGCTGACTGAATGTCTTTCCAAATAGGAGTGATTTGCCCTGCTCATCCATCGAAATAACCGGATTAAAGCCAAACAGACTCGCTATAAACCCTTTCGGTTTCGATACCCGTCCTCCTCGAATCATGCTTCTAAGATCGCGCACACTCACAAATATTTTGGTTTGCTTGATGGCATCCGTAACTGTTTTGACGACCGACTCGGCGGTTTCTCCCTGCTCAATACCCTCTGCAGCTTTCAGTAGCAGCAGTCCCAGCGCTCCCGATAGGTTCTTTGAATCAATTACATGTATGGGCTTATGAAACTCGTTGGTGATACGAGCAGCGGCTTTCACGCTGTTTGCAAAGGTGCCACTAAAGTGGCTGGTGAGGTGGATGGAGATAATGGCATCGTAATGAGAAGCCAGGTGGGAATACAAATTGGTAAAACTTTGCTCGTTTATTTGAGAGCTTTTTGGAAACTCAGCCTCCGATTCAAGCAGGTGGTAAAAACCATCGGGCTTGATCGTTACCTTGTCTAGATAGTGGTTCTCGCCAAAAGTAAGATTGAGAGGAACCACATGTATCTGATAATAATCAATTAGCTCTTGTGACAAATCACAAGCCGAATCGGTTACCAGCGCAATGTTCCACTTGCGTTTGGTAGCCATCTCTTGTTGCCGAACCATATCCTCTACCTTCTGAAAGGTAATGCTGCCACACCTATTCAATTCCTGAAACAGTTCGGCAGGGTGATTGGTATGCACATGCATTCTAGCGATAGTTGGCGAGCCAGCTATGACCACAGAGTCGCCATACCGACCTACCAACTCTCTGAAATCGTCATCATTTATACGTAGGTTTTTTACAATAGCTTCGGTACAGTATCTATAAACAAGTACTGCATCGACCCGATGTTCCGGATGTATGAGAGAGAGGCTTGTTTGCGAGTTGACAGTTAAGTGCCGAATGTTTCCCACGCGAATAAAATCGATAATCCCTTTAATAAAGAGCACAAACCCTTTGGCTCCCGCATCGACCAGATTGGTTTGATTCAATGCCTTTAACTTGAAGGTGGTTTCGTAGAGTGATTTCTCTAGCACAGAGAGCGAGGCTACGAGCATACCTTTAAAATCATGAATATGCTCCTTGCTTGTGTTCAGAAAATCGGCCCACTCTTTAATCACTGTAAGCATAGTTCCTTCGACCGGATTGGATATGGCCCGATAGATGTAGGGGACGGCGCGATAGACACTCTCTGCAAACTCGGTGGTACTTATTTGGCTCTTCTCCTGCGTTTCACAATTTAGTCCATGTAAAAACTGCGCAAAGATAATGCCCGAATTACCTCGAGCTCCGACCAGTGCCGACTCGGCTATACTGTTTACGCTCGTTTTATAGCATTTGTCGGGTTTGATCGTGTCTAGTATAAACCGGACCGTGGCAGCCAGATTGCTTCCGGTATCTTTGTCATTTACTGGAAAAATATTGATCCTATTTATCTCTACTTGGTTTTGAATAAGTTGGTTTGCTCCAGCCAGAAAGGAGTAATATAGAGCTTTTCCATCAAGTGTTGTACCGTTCTTCAGTCTTTTTTGTCCGTTTTCAACCATTCTCCGTCTATTTTAAGTTTATCATGCTTACTTTAAAGGACAACAACAAAAAGGGAGAGAGTGTTTTGAGAGTGGGTGAAAATGTTAATAAATGGAGGTTACTCCCCCTTTATAATCCATTCGGTAAGGGTTCGCTCTTTCGATGAGAAGTTTACCCCAATCTTGTAAATGGGTCGTCCATCTAGTTGGTACTTTAGGGCGTAGTTTTTTGCTTCGATCTGTTCTAATGCCACTTGAGCCGATTGATCGACCTTAAATTCAAAGAGGTAGATACCCTCTTTTAGCTGTAGCATGGCATCAATGCGGCCCGTAGCGGTATAGACCTCGGCCTCTACAAACTGCCCCATGAGTTTAAAGAGTAGGTAGAAGATGGTTTGGTAGTGCTTCTCGCTCTTGTTCTCTAGTACATAAGGGATTTCGGCAAAGAAGGTTTGCATGCGTTGTAAGCACCCCTCGATATCTTGGCTCATTAAATCCTTCAAGAATTGCATCATAAATCCATTACCCGTTAGGCTATCTACGTGTGCATAGTCGGGCAGTAAACAGCTTAAGAATCCGTTGCGTACCTCCGAGTTGGGGTATCCCAACACGTAGGAGTTAAATAGGGGATTGTAATCTTTGATGGTCAGGTACCCACTTTGGTAGAGTACGGGCACCACGTTGGTAATTACTTCGGTAGAACGGTCAAAATCGTCAACCATTGCCTCTATTCCATCCAATTTGGGTATGGGTACTTCTAATTTCTTGAGTAGATTAATTAGAAAAGTGGGGGTACCTGTGCTGAACCAATAGCTGCCATACTTCAGGTTGGCGAAGGTGTTTATCAAGCTAAAGGGGTTGTAAATATCAGTTAGCTTTTCAGTGAAGTGATACCCATCATATCGCTTTTTTAATTCGTTGCAAGCCTCTTGGTAGGTTTGGTTGTTATTATCGGCCAAGGCCTGAATATCGGGCTGTAGTTGAGTGAGTAACTCCTCTTCAGTAATGCCGCAAATGGCCTCGTATTGGGGCAACATGCTGATGTTGTTCAGGTTATTGAGTTCACTAAAGATACTCATTTGGCTAAACTTGGTAATACCAGTCAGGAAGAGAAAGCGCAGATAGAGGTCGCTCGCTTTCAAGGGGCTGTAGAAGGAGCGAATAATGCTTCGTAGCTGTTGTTGCAACTCTTTGTTGTCGTTGCTATCCATCAAGGCCGAGTCATACTCATCCACTAAGACCACCACCTTCTGTCCCGTCTTCTCGTAAGCATGTTTGATTACATTGGCAAAACGGGTGCTAAAGGATTGCCCTACTTTGGATTCGCCATAGAGCTTCTCCCATTCATCTAGGTGATTTTCTAGAACTGAATTAAGCTCCTCTACGCAGTAATATTTTCCTCGGCTTAAATCGACATGCAGCACCGGATAGGCGGTCCACTCTTTCTCTAGTTTTTCGATAGCCAGCCCTTCAAACAGGTGTCGCTTCCCCTCGAAGTAGGCTTTCAGGGTAGAGAGCAACAAGCTCTTCCCGAACCTACGAGGGCGGCTCAGAAAGAAGGTTTGGTTGGAGGCACCCATGGCCATTTTATAGACCCACGCTGTTTTATCCACGTATACGTAGTTTCCTTCGCGTAGCTTCTCAAAGGTTTGAATGCCTAGGGGGTATCTTCTTATATCGTCCATCTGCACAGGGTTGTTTGGTGGTTGGAATTACTCTCTTTGCAAAGTTATATTTTTTTGTTTAGAAAGCAGCGGTTTGCGTGGTGAATTAGGTGTAAATGTGGTTGTCGTGATAGTATCGGCGAAGCGGTACCATCACAGCGCATTAAGCGGTACCACTCTAGCGCACCAAGCGGTACCATCATGACACTGTAAGCGGTACCATTCGTAGCGCTCTAAGTGGTACCAAGAAAATGGGTTTGCCAATTC
>JBOFRN010000184.1:0-1528 GCA_051651025.1 Phocaeicola sp. | reverse complement strand
ATGAAGCGGGTAGATGGAAAAGAACCCGAGTACTTGGGCGAAAATCAAGAGCCTATGGTGCTTTATGCCAAAGAGTACCTGAAAAGTCATCCTAGCATTAACTACTTTGTTTTTGGACACCGCCACATCATGCTCGATTTGATGTTGAGCAAATCGGCTCGCATAGCCATTCTAGGCGATTGGATTACGCACTTCTCTTACGCTGTATTTGATGGCGAAAACTTCTTCTTGGAGCAGTTTGTAGAGGGCGAAAGTCAATTGAGTGAATAGAGCTATTTGAGCAAATAATATAATTCCCCCTATCCATATTTTTCGATGGATAGGGGGAATTTTGTTGTTTTGGGCATTCGTTTTATAACTTTTTGGTGAGATTTTTTAGCCTTACTCTGCCTGTTTGTCTTGGTAATACTCCCTTCATTTACAAAAACTTTTTTTATCCTTCATTCTTCACACTCGCTGGTAATCAGTTGGTTGTGGTGAAGGATGCCCCTTTTAAGCTTCACCTATCCTTCACAGCTACACTCGCTTTTAGTCCGTTGGTGATAGTGAAGGAGGAGTCCTTTTACGCTTCATCTATTCTTTACCCTTCCTTGACCGCTGTTTTAGCTTGGAGCTCTTTTAACTCTATGGCTGTTGAACGGGGAATAAGTTAGTGGAAGTGTTTAAGCAGATAGAAGCCTTTAGTGTTTGTAGAGTGGTTAAGTTCTTCTATTTTACAAAATTAAGCAGCTCTTCGGGCGTATCAATCACAGCAAGAGGTGCATACGCCTCTAACTCGGCCCGTGGACGGAAACCCCAAGCTACACCTACTACATCTACCCCCGCATTGTTGGCCGTCTCCATATCTACATTCGAATCGCCTACGTAGAGTGTCTCCTCGATGGTGACCCCTGCTGCAGCCACACTTTCGTGTACAATGGTGGGATGAGGCTTGGGTGCTACCCCTTCGCGCTGTCCCAATACGCTGATAAACTGAATGGTAGGGAAGTAAAGTGCCACCAACTCGCTGGTACCTGCTTGGTGTTTGTTTGAGGCTACCGCTAGTTGATACCCTGCCAGTTGTAGTTTTTCGAGCAATGCTATTGTTCCTGCGTAGGGTGCTGTTAAGTCGGCGCTGTGTGCCGTGTAATAGGGTAGAAATTGGGTCATGAGTTGCTCCACCTCTTGCGCTGTTTTCTTATCGGCAGGCAGTGCTCGCTCTAGCAACTTGGCTATGCCATTTCCTACAAAGAAGCGGTAGGCCTCTTCGGTGTGAGTGGGGTATCCGTAGTGTGTTAGGGCGTGATTGACTGCTGCGGCTAAATCGCCAATGGTATTGAGTAGGGTACCATCTAGATCGAATATAACTAGTTTTTTCATCGGTCGTATCGGGTTTATATAGCTGTTTGTATGCTATGTTTATATGATGGGTGCAAACTTACATATTTTTCCTCTTCCTTGCCACTCCTCCTCCTCTTTTTCTTGCTACCTATTGTGGGGGGCGTAAGGCCATATTGTTTTCCTCTTTTCTACCCATTGTTGCTTCATT
>JBOFRN010000183.1:0-33721 GCA_051651025.1 Phocaeicola sp. | reverse complement strand
AAAAGTGTGGCAGAGATAGAGGAAAAGGCAGCTACTGTGGGTGTGTTAACTACAGAACATGAAGATATCCGCTCGTTGCGCGAACTATTGATTTATGGATTAAAGGGAATGGCCGCTTACTTGGAGCACGCTACCAACTTAGACCAAGACTCTGAAGAGGTTCATGCCTTTATGCAAAGTGCATTGGTGGCTACTACACAAGATTTAACCGTAGAACAGCTCGTTACGTGGGTAATGGTATGTGGTGAGCATGGAGTTAAAACCATGGCACTACTCGATAAAGCCCATACGGATCGCTATGGTAATCCCGAAATTACGCAGGTCAATATTGGAGTACGCAAGAATCCAGGTATTCTTATTTCAGGGCATGATTTGCGCGATATGGAAGAACTACTCGAGCAGACAGCTGGAACGGGAGTCGATGTCTATACACACAGTGAAATGCTTCCAGCACACTACTACCCAGCCTTTAAGAAATACGACCACTTTGTAGGAAACTATGGCAATGCGTGGTGGAAACAGAATGAAGAGTTTGAATCGTTTAATGGAGTTATTCTCTTTACTACCAACTGTATTGTTCCTCCTCGTTCTAGTAACAGCTACGCAGATAGAGTCTATACTACAGGAGCTTCTGGTTTTACTGGCTTCAAACATATCGATGGTCGTCCTGAGGGAGGCAAAAAAGATTTTTCAGTACTCATTGAACATGCCAAGCGCTGTCAAGCTCCTACAGAGATAGAGCAAGGAAACCTTGTGGGTGGTTTTGCTCATGCTCAAGTGTTGGCTTTGGCCGACAAAGTGGTTGAGGCTGTAAAAACGGGTGCTATTCGTAAATTCTTTGTCATGGCAGGTTGTGACGGACGTATGAAGAGCCGGGATTACTACACCCAATTTGCCGATCAACTACCCAAAGATACTGTCATTCTTACGGCAGGATGTGCCAAGTATCGCTACAACAAACTTCCTTTGGGTGATATTGGTGGTATCCCTCGTGTACTCGATGCTGGTCAGTGCAATGATAGTTACTCACTCGCTCTGATTGCTTTAAAGCTCAAAGAGGTATTTGGGTTGGATGATGTAAATCAACTACCTATTGCTTACAACATAGCGTGGTATGAACAGAAAGCAGTAATCGTATTGTTGGCACTTCTTTCATTGGGTGTTAAGAATATTCACCTTGGGCCTACCTTGCCTGCCTTCTTATCGCCCGGTGTGGCCAATGTATTGGTAACTCACTTCGGTATTGCCCCAATTGGTAGTGTAGAAGAGGATCTAGAACTCTTTCTAGCATAGTTTTCTCTTTATTAGGTAATATAAATAATGAGCGTAACTCGAATCTGCTTTTCGAGTTACGCTCGTTTTTTTATCACTCTATTGCTCTGCTTCTACTCTCTTGTACCACTTCACTATCACCTATCAAGGGAGTATCTCTTTTGAAATCAGCTTGTTTCTTCAAAAAAAGAGAGTAATCCTACGTTCATTTGTTTATTTTTAATATTTTTACATCCTGTAAGAAACGTTATAAATATAACTTGATGGGGTGCTACCTGTTTTGCACACTTTACAAGCGGTTAGTTCCCTTCTTAAACTAAATAAATATGAGAAAGTTCTTTTTACTCTCAGCCATTCTTTTCATGGCTATCACTGCAACTGCACAAAAACACGAAATCTCAATCAGTTATGGTATACCTACCTCAATGGATGTAGAGAACTCCTTAGCGAATGGTTTTATAGGTGTATCTGGTCTCGACCTAGACGAATCGTTTTCGGGCTCTTTTAATCTGGAGTACATGTACCGATTGAATGAGAAGATAGCTGTGGGTGCCATTGTAAGCTACGAGCACGCTTCAATCAAGAGTGTCGATTTTAAGGAAGATTTTATCTCGGTGTTACCTGCATTTAAGATGAATTGGGTAAATAAAGAGTTGTTTCGCTTTTACTCTAAAGTAGCTGCAGGTGTAACTATTGACAAGGCTTCGATCGAGGTGAATAGCCAAAAAGAGAGCGATACGGATTTAAAGTTTGGTTACCAAGTTTCGCCCATTGGACTCGAAGTTGGTAAAGAATTGAATGGATTCTTAGAGTTAGGATATGGAGTACAAGGTATTGCCAATATAGGTGTTCGCTTTAAATTTTAAATCATTCAATGATGAAAAAGAATCTACTATTTGTAGCTTTATTAGCTATGCAGGTCGGCATATTTACCGGATGCACAGGTACAAAGGGTAAAAGCACAACTTCCAGCGAAGAGACTTTCTCGGGTTTGGTAGGAGAAGCTACCTCTATGCATGTTCTACAGGTTATTTTGGGTAATGATACCCTTAACTTCCAGATGGATGATGCATGCGATAAGTCGCAAGGCAACTTAGTTATTGGGAATCTAGTCGATGTGATTTACACGAAAGTGGGTGATGCCAACGTAGCCCTCAAAGTGGTTGGTAACACAACCTATGTGAATGCACTCGGTAGATGGACATCGCCTATTCCTGGTCAAACTGGAGAAGAGGGAGTAGAACTTGCCATTAATGGAGTTGCTTCCTCTATTCATATGCACACACTTCTTTACAAAACCTGGGGAATTACCGATGAGGCCAACCAGATTCTACTAGCAGGCGAAAGCATCGGTAACGGAGTAACCATAGAGTTTTTAGATACAGCTGTAATCAAGCAAGTTGATGAAAAGTGGATACTAGAGATTGCTAATAAAGGTATTGTTTATACCAAAGAGTAGCAAAGATGGTGTGATTTACCTCCATTTTCGAAACTTGTTTTTTAGTTTCACCACCGTCAACAGTCTGAATAACTGTGATTAAGGGTGAAAGTAAAGGATTTGGACATCGTTAAAATCATTAGTAAATAAATCGTCCGAAAAGAAATCTTATCTTTTCGGACGATTTGTCTACTAATGATTTTTTTCAAAGTGTTGGTAATCCTTTGAGTTTTTCCATGCACCTCCCCACGTAAACCCATGCTTTATAAATAGCTTATAACAGAGATCCTCCTTATCGATTTTGTAGGGAAATGGTTGGGTACGGTCTATGTAGGGTTTTCCCTCAATCGGCTCCACAGAGAGTTTTCCATTTACACTTCGTACGAAGGGATTAAAGCGTGGATTGATATCTACAGCCAAACCCATACTATGTTTTGAAAGTCGTGTGGTATTCGAGATGTATCTAAAATTAAATCCTGATGAGTTGTTCGCAACCATGGATGCATTATCGTCTGCATCATAATGATCGATTAAAACCATGCGTTCTATCGGGTATCGGGCATCATATAATGCTCTAAAAATAGTCAAAAGATCATTGCTAATAAGGCGGTTGCAAACCATTTCTCCCAATTTGATTTCCCCATCTAGGTTGTAGTGTAATACCTTTAAATAGACCAGCTGCTCCAAAGGAATGGTACAATTCTCTTTATACGATTTCCCTTTCATTCTGGCGAATAGCTGTGAGTCAATAGGGCAGGAAGTAAAACAGTTCTCTATACCATACTCTTCAATTTCGCTGGTACTTACCACACTCTCGGCTATCCATGTAGCGAAAGGATGGGTACTTTGGTCCTTCTCTGTGCTTTGCTCTACCATAGCAGAAGGGGGGATAGTGGCAGCATTCGTGGAGATGCTCAGCAGAAATAGAGTAGCTAGTAGGGGAGAGGATTTTTTAATTTTTCTCATTGGGCTTGTTCTCTAATCCGCTCTATTTCACTTGAGGTAAGCCCAGTTACTTGCTCAATGGTTTCACAATCAATACCTAGTCCAATCAACTTGAGTGCAGTAGAGCGGTTAGCCTCCTCTCTTCCTTCCTCTTTTCCCTCTTCTCTTCCCTCTTCTCTTCCTTCCTTATATCCATCATCTTTTCCTTCCATATAGCCGGTTGTAATCACACTTTTTTGGTATCGCATGGCCTCTATGTGTCGGTTGTATAGTGCTAGTTCTTCTCTCGAAAGCTTGTCACGGCGAAGGATTTCACGCGCTTCTACCAACCCAGATGCAGTTGCATTTTCGGGAATATCTCCTGTTTTTAGGAACGAAATCCACTCATCAAGTGGGGTATGAGCTACATCATCAAATCCATCTACGCGAAGCACATAGTATTCGGGATATAAATCGCCCACGGTCTCTTTGATGAAATGTTTGCGCTGTGCCGATGACAGTTTCAGTACCTCTTGGTTGTGCAGCCCTACAAATTCAGTTTTTCCTTTGTATATGTAGTCGGTTCCTTGTCCTAGATCGAAATAGACTATGTTTACGCTGTATACTTTTCGGATCACTCCGTATGCTTGTCCCTCGTAGATATACTCGGTTATGGCTTTGCTGGTACCATAAAGCATGCGGTGAAAGTAGTCTAGCTCGCGGTTGTTCTGAATCTCTACAATGATTAGCTCTCCGTGGCTATTCTCGGCCAATAAGTCTACTCGGTTGAATTTATCGAGCTCGTCTTCCTTGTTTGCTTCACTCTCTAGCAGCTTTTCAATCTTAATTGTCTCTCCAAGCAGTGTGGTAAGTAGTCCCTCTAGTACTACAAAACTAGCCTTGTTGCGAAGCAATCGCTTCATGGCCCAATCAAAACGGATGTAATTACTCATGCTTAACCTCCTTTTTTTCGTTGAGTTACAAAGGTAAATAAAATAATGAGAATAGGGTTCTCTTCGGTTACCTTCGTCTTTAATTCTCTGTTAATCTTTGAGTCTATTAAAAAACGTCATGATTCATAAAAGAATCATCTACTACAAGTGAGAGGTACTCACCGCTCATAGTAGGTGCAAACATTGTTTTGCCGAGATAGTTATAAAGAATAAGTAGATATACTCATCAATAAATGCGCTTAAACTTTATCTACCATCATCACCCTACTCCCAAAATGTACCGCTCTCCATACTCCCTTACATACTCCTGCAACTCTTTTGACTCTACAATTCGAATATCGGCAGCCAGCCCCAGTATAAAGCGAGTTATGCCTACAAAGTTACTCACCTCCGTTTGTAGCAACCATTCATCGGCCGAAAGCTGTATGATGTAGCGTTCAGATAATGGAAACTCCTCGGTAAGTAAGTTATAAGCTCTACGGTTTAGTGAAAGCACTACGGGGTATCGTGCATCTCCGTAACTGTGCATACGAAATATATCTATATAGCCCTCCTTATGTAAAGCGTCATGCTGCCAAGCCTCCTCCCTACCCAATCTATACGAGCCAACTTAAAGAGTTTGTTCTTACCATCTTTTGGCTCGTAGCACCATACATTTACGTAGTTGGTTGTAAAGGCAAAAGGCTCTACCACTCTATCACTAATAGCCTTACCGTGTGCCGAGGAATAGCCATGTAGTATTACCTGCCGCTTTTGCTCATAAGCCTCCAACAGCTTGCGTACATTATCGGCATGTTTACCTTTTACTACAGAGTGTGCTATAATTTTGGAGTTATAAATAGCAGCTAATTTCTGCTTCAAGTTTTGTTTAATGACGCTGCTATTATCAATGCCCTCTATAAGCTGATGCACCATGTAAGCCTCTTCTTGGCTAAAATGGATAAGTTGGGAGAGGTCTTTAAAAAGTGGGGACTCCTTGCCCATACGTACATGTTCGCCCTCTCTATAGATGGCGAAACCTGCCTCTTTAAAGGTGTCGAGGTAACGGTAGATGGAACGCGAGGAGGTATTGAGCCGATTGGCTAATTGGGTTACAGTGTAGTGATTATTACCCACAAGTAACATCATAAGGCGGAGTAGCCGCTCCATTTTGGGTTGATCCATAGAATGTAGTATTAGCCAGAATACAAATATAAATAAAGATTGTAAAAGCAAGGAGTAAAACAAAAGAAAGTTAAATGCGTGATAAATGAAACAACCGTGTGGAGGTATGATCATCCACACGGCAATTAAGTAGTAGTGACTAATTATTCGAGCCACTTATGTGCACCACCAAAGAGGGTACAAAATAATACAATAAATGTGAGTAACATAATCCATCAATTTTAGGGTTATACTATTGGGTTAACATACTATACTAAGATCTATAAATAAGAAACGACTGTTTGGTACATTTCATTTCAATTGATTCTTTTCCATTGGCTGAACGCATTGCAAGATGAACCTTATTACCAGTAAGAGCTAGCACTTAATCTACCAAATACTCTTCAGCCGCTACATACGACCAAATCATACGCCCCTCAGCACGATAAGTACCTGCTCCTATTCCAAAGTAACCACTACCTTAGTAGGCACCATCTTACTTTTATGCTACAAAGAAAGCGTATGGTTTTGACAGCTTTTGTCAGTGACTAAGACTAGTTGCAAAAGATTAGTTCTATTTTTAAATAAATCAGGTTATGATTAGTCTGATTTTTAATTATTCTAATTTGTTGGTTATTAGGTGTTAATGTTGGTCGTTTGCATAAGCGTTTATGCATACCTGTACAAGCGCTTATGCAAGGTTGTACGACCGCTTGTGCAGCCTTGCATAAGCGGTCGTACCAAACGGGCCATTTAAGCCTACTCAAAAAGGCCCTAGTAAATGAAAATTGATCCATTTATAAGGGCTCTTTTTGTATCCGGTATTCTGTTAAAAAACAGGAAGTTCTGGGTATGGTAGTAGATACTATCTTCAACCATCTGTTCCACACGCTCTATTTCGGCAGCGGATAGGAGTGAGTACTAATCTCTCTCTTCATGCCCTCTTTTTACCCTATTCTTTCTAAGTTTTTAGGGAGCAGGTTAATAAAGTCGGGATTTTTATGTAATTTTGCGGATTAAAGCTGAAGATGATAATATGGAAAGTCAAATAATCTTTGATAAGAATGTAATTGAGTTTGTAACAGTCGCTGCTGAATACTGTGGGGTGATAGGGCGTACACCTCAAATGAAGCGTACCGATTATATAGATACTTTGCTAAAGGTACTTCCCTTGCTCTATGTGAAGGCTACATTGATACCGGTGTCTGAACGCATCGGTCTTTTTGACCCTGAACAAGTGGTAACCGAGGAGGAATATGAGCAGGTGCGTTTGTCTATCGTTCATCTGTTAGCTGATAAGGATGATTATTTAGAGGTGTTTTTGCCCGATATGATTTATAGTGATACGCCGATTAAACGGAGTATATCTGAAGATTTAGCTGATATTTACCAAGCATTAAAGGATTTTATTGGGGTGTTTCAGTTGGGACTCAATGAGACCATGCACGATTCGCTTTTAATCTGTAAAGAGCAGTTCGAAGAGTACTGGGGGCAACGTTTGGTAAATACCATGCGAGCATTGCACGATGCAAAATATGGGCAAACAACCAATGATGAGGCCTTCGAACAGGATGAAGATGAAATAGAGGGAGAGGAGGATGTGTATGAAGACGATTATTAAGAATAAAGTAAGTAAAACGTTACTCTCTACACTTCCTAAAGCTATTTTTCTCGGACGCATTTTTGTTATTTATACCGAAGAAGAGGCCAATAAAGCGATTGATTATTTAAACCAACAGGCTATTGTGGGGGTCGATACAGAAACCCGTCCCTCCTTTAAGAAGGGAACAACGCATAAAGTGTCGTTGATTCAAATCTCGACCTTAGATACTTGCTTCCTCTTTAGACTCAATGGAATGGGCATTCCCGCATCACTCCACGAATTCTTAATGGGGGATGTACCGAAAGTGGGGCTGTCACTCAAAGATGATTTTGCTTCACTACGCCGTAGGAGCTCTTTGCGACCTGATGAGGGAAATTGGATCGAGCTGCAGGATTATGTGGTTCGCTTTGGTATAGAAGATAAGAGTTTGCAGAAAATTTATGCCAATCTATTTGGCTCGAAAATATCGAAAACATTAAGACTCTCTAATTGGGAAGCTCCAGAGCTTACCGAGGGGCAACAGCGCTATGCAGCAACCGATGCTTGGGCATGTGTGCAGATATTTAAATATCTGTTGGAACTAGAAGAGAGTGGTAATTACAGTCTACATAAAGAGGAAATAAAATAAGAAGAATCAATCAATGAGTTATAAAAAAGTATACCTAAAACCAGGAAAAGAGGAGTCTCTAAAGCGTTTTCATCCTTGGATCTTTTCGGGAGCAATTAACCGTATAGAGGGAGAGCCCGAAGAGGGAGAGGTAGTAGATGTTTATACATCGAAGAAGGAATTTATTGCTTGTGGACACTATCAGGTGGGAAGCATTGCAGTGCGTGTGCTTACTTTCCAACAGCAGGTGGTAGATCAGGCTTTTTGGAAGCGTAAACTTGAGGTAGCATACGATTTGCGTCGTAGCCTTGGACTTGCTGAGAATCCAAACAATGATACCTACCGTTTGGTGCATGGTGAAGGCGATAATTTACCCGGATTAATTATTGATGTGTATGGACAAACAGCTGTTATGCAAGCGCACTCAGTGGGTATGCATATGCACCGTATGGATATTGCTGAGGCGTTGGCAACATTGGTTCCTGAGGTTATTCAACACATTTACTACAAGTCCGAAACAACGCTTCCTTACAAAGCGGAGTTGGGTGCTGAAAATGGATTCATTAAAGGGGGTAGCGCTGCCAATGTGGCTGTCGAGAATGGATTGAAGTTTCATGTGGATTGGTTGAAAGGGCAAAAAACAGGATTCTTTGTGGATCAGCGTGAGAATCGCGATCTGTTGGAACGCTATTCAAAAGGGAAAAGCGTTCTAAATATGTTCTGTTATACAGGTGGATTCTCTTTCTATGCCATGCGCGGTGGTGCTACACAAGTTCATTCGGTAGATAGCTCTTCGAAGGCAATCGATTTGACCAATAAGAATGTGGAGTTGAACTTTCCGGGCGATACTCGCCATGAGGCTTATGCAGAGGATGCCTTTAAATATCTAGACAAGATGGGTGATCAGTACGATGTAATCATACTTGATCCTCCAGCCTTTGCAAAACATCGAGATGCGTTGCGGAATGCACTACGTGGTTATACAAAACTGAATGCGAAAGCATTCGAGAAGATTAAACCTGGCGGTATCTTGTTTACCTTCTCTTGTTCGCAAGTGGTAGATAAAACAAGCTTCCGTAATGCGGTATTTACAGCTGCTGCTATGAGTGGACGAAGCGTGAGAATTTTGCATCAGTTAACGCAGCCTGGTGATCACCCTGTAAATATCTATCATCCAGAGGGTGAATACTTAAAAGGATTGGTGCTTTATGTAGAGTAAGAAGATAAAGTCGATAAATAGCTAAAAAGAGCCGAAGTGAAAACTTCGGCTCTTTTTAGCTATTTATCCATATTTCCTGCTTTGTAATCGAGTGGTAGGGTAAATACGAAGCGTGCTCCCTTCTTGTAATCTGGATCAATCCAGATGTTACCACCTAGCTTTTGAACGGTTGTTTTGCAAATGGCTAAGCCAAGCCCTGTTCCTTGTGCGTGTTCATTTACTTTCTGAAAGCGTTCAAAAATAGCTTTTTGCTCTTTGAGGGGAATACCAATTCCGGTATCTTTTACCGCAAATACGGCTGCTTCTTTTTCGTGGTCTACCCATATGGATAGCTCAATGACTCCGCTGGTTGTAAATTTCTCAGAGTTGTTGAGTAGGTTTATAAGTATCTGTTGCAATCGATGTACGTCTGTTGTAAGAAAGAGCTCGTTTTCGCTATAAATTGTACGAAGCTCTACCTCCGATTTGATGGATTGTCTCAAAGAGGCAGCGGTGTTTTCGGCAATAGCAATTACATTTATCTTCTCGAATTGAAACTTCATTTTATCGGCTTCAAGTCTTGAAATATCGAGTATGTCATTAATCAATTTGAGTAACAAGTCGGAGTTATGTCTGATAATCTCGGCGTATTGTAGTTGCTCTTCATTGGGCTCCTCTAGCTCGGTTACAAGAATATCACTAAAGCCTACAATTGAATTGAGGGGGGTGCGAATTTCATGACTCATATTCGATACAAACTTACTTTTCATCAGGTTGGCCCTCTCTGCCTCTTCTTTGGCTTTAAGCAGTGCTTCTCTCTCTTTAAGTAACCCTGCTTCGGACTCTTCAAGTTTGAGTGAAAGACGTTTAATCTTAAGATTGGAGAGAATCGTGAAAAGAAAGGCGGTCAAGAGGGTTGTTAGGATAATTCCGCCCATAATGAAGTACCACTTATAGGCTTGCATTAAATCTCTCCAGGTAAGATTCGCGTTCAGATAAGATACGTTGGCACCTAGAGGGATGTGTAGCAAGTTCCACTTCTTAAGCATGTTCATATCTACACGCATTTCATTCTTATAGCTAGCGTAAACGGGTCCCATCCACTCTCTTTTGTTATCAATAAGAGCGTGTGCTTTTTCGGCAATCTCATGTCCAATAACCCGATATTGGGGAACCGATCCTGCAATGGCCCAATAGCCAATGCCAGTACCTGTGAGACTGATAATGGGCAACTCGGGATTAGCAGCCTTAAAAAGGTGTTCGGAGTTGTTTATATAGGCTATTTTATCCTTGTCGAATCGCCAAATTCCCAACATCCCTACGCAGTTTAAAGGCAGATTGTTTATTTTTTCGATCGCAGTATTCATGCTGATATAGCGTCCGTCGATGTAGTGTATGGCATACTCCGGATAATTTTTTTCTAGGAATACGCGTATGTAGCGTAGGTGGCTAAATCCAGCAAAGGTATTGTCAGAAATAATCGCGATGTCTGTCGATTTTGGGAATGCTTTTTTGATAAATTGGATATCCTCTTCCAGTCCATATTCGTAATAGTAGCAGAGTTGTACATTGAATCCTTTAATCATATCTAATACATCGATTAGGGTTCGTTGCTCATTTCTTTCTCGATAGAGAATAGGCAGTTCATTGCTATTCATTGCTGGGAAATAGCGTGAAGACATGATTAGGAAGAGGGGAGTCTTCTTGTATTTTTCATCAGTAAGAGATAGGTAGCTTACCCAAGCTTCGGGACCCATAAGGACTACAAGCTCTACCTGACTGTGCTTCTCCATGATCTCTTCAATACGCTGAGTCCAAGTCGATCGTTCGTCATAGGTAGTGCATTTAAGTTGCTCGACAATGGGTATGCAGGAGCCATTCAAATGGATGTATGACTCCATAAAGCTCGAAATATGCTCCTGTATGTATTTGGTGTCTGAATTGTATGAGCTTATAAATACAATTTTATTTCTCTTATTAATTGTAGCATCCGCTGCTTGAGATTGGGTGGGAGCTAAGAGCGAAAGAAGAAAAATAGTCAGAGTTAAGAAAAGTTTCATGTTTGTGTTGATCTAATGTAAAACTCTATTTTTCTCCAAAAATAGTTTTAATTCATCGAACTTTCGTTATTAAAGGGACTAAAAAAACAAAACCCCTTAGCAGATTCTCAGATCTGACTAAGGGGTATATAGCATTGAATTTGGTGATTACATTCGACTCTCTACGATGGCCCAATCAATGATTTTCCAAAGTTCACTGATGTGGTCAGCTCTTCTGTTTTGAAAATCAATATAATAGGCATGTTCCCATACGTCGAATCCGAGTAGTGGCTTAAGCCCTTGTCGGAGAGGGTTGCTTCCATTGGGTTCTTTGGTGATATGCAGTTCTCCTTCTTTATCTACCGATAGAAATGCCCAGCCTGAACCGAATAATGTTATCGATGCAGCATTAAACTCCTTTTGAAAATTCTCAAAGCTTCCGAATTTTTTAGTAATGGCTTCGGCTAGTTTGCCTGAAGGCTCTGTTTGAGTAGGCTTGGGTGAGAATTGCAAGAAATATAAGGTGTGGTTTAATACTTGCCCAGCATTGTTAAATATTGCTCCATCGGGAGCTGTTGCTACAATCTCTTCGACACTTTTCCCCTCAAAGGATGTACCTACAACCAAGGTGTTCAAATTGTTTACATAGGTTTGAAGGTGCTTCCCGTAGTGATAGTTTATGGTGCTTTCGCTAATGATGGGCTCTAGAGCAGCATTGGGATAAGGCAATTTGGGCATTTCGTAACTCATAATCAAAGTTGTTAATAGGGTTAATAGTGAATACATAATTTCTCCTTGTTAAATAAGTGAATATTATAGAGTAAAAACGGCAATGTAGTGATAATTGTTTACACGATCTATTCAGAATGAATAATTTTCTTTAAGTTTGCAGGTCGAAAGTGGATGATGCATGAATTATTTAGATGAATTAAATGAAAGTCAGCGTAAGGCTGTGTTGTATAATGAGGGTCCTTCCTTGGTGATAGCAGGGGCTGGCTCCGGAAAAACACGTGTGCTTACTTATAAAATAGCCTACCTTTTAGAGCAAGGGTATGAGCCGTGGAGCATATTGGCATTGACATTTACCAATAAAGCGGCTCGCGAAATGAAAGAGCGTATTGGTAAACAGGTGGGCAGTGCGGCTCGCTATTTATGGATGGGTACCTTCCACTCCATATTTTCGCGTATTCTGCGTACCGAGGCAGCCTATATTGGTTTTACGCCCAACTTTACAATCTATGACAGCTCGGATTCAAAGAGTTTACTTAAAACCATACTCAAGGAGATGAAGCTAGATGAGAAGGTGTACAAACCCAGTTTGGTGCATAGCCGTATTAGTCATGCTAAGAATCACTTGATGCTTCCTGAAAGTTATGCCTCTAATGCTGAATGCTACCAAAATGATGTACAGAATAAAGTGCCTGCTATACGTGATATCTATTTTTCGTATTGGAATAGATGCCGGCAGAGTGATGCGATGGATTTTGATGATTTGCTAATTTATACCTATTTGCTTCTTCGTGAAAACCCGGAGGTGCGTAAAAAGTATGCTGAGCGATTTCGCTATGTTTTGGTGGATGAGTATCAGGATACAAATGTGGTACAGCACGCTATCGTTCAATTGCTCACCGAGCTTAACCAAAGGGTTTGCGTAGTGGGTGATGATGCGCAGAGTATCTACTCATTTCGTGGGGCGAAGATCGAAAATATTCTTCGCTTTACCAAGCTTTATAAAAATGCCCAGCTCTTCAAACTAGAACAAAATTACCGCTCGACACAAATTATTGTGCAAGCTGCCAATAGTTTGATTGAAAAGAATAGCGAACAGATTCAAAAGCGCGTCTACTCGGAGAAAATGGTTGGTGATCCCATTGGAGTCTTCCAGGCATACAGTGATATGGAGGAGGGCGAGATTGTGGTGAATAAAATTCAGGAGCTTCGCCGGAAAGAGAGGTATAACTATTCTGATTTTGCCATTCTTTACCGTACCAATGCTCAGAGTCGCATTTTTGAGGAGGCGCTTCGTAAGCGTGCCATGCCTTATAAAATATATGGGGGACTTTCGTTCTATCAGCGGAAAGAGATTAAAGATGTAATTGCCTATTTCCGTCTAGCTGTGAATGCAAGGGATGAGGAGGCTTTTAAGCGCGTTATTAACTATCCTGCACGGGGTATTGGTAATACGACCTTGCAGAAGTTGGGGTTTGCAGCCTTCAATAACGGGGTTAGTCTTTGGGAGGTTTTGCAAGAACCACTGACCTATCAACTCGATGTGAATAAAGGAACACATGCCAAGCTACAAGCCTTTGGGGGGCTTATTGATGCCTTTCAGCAGCTGGCTTCCGAAAAGAATGCCTATGATCTAGGGGCTCAGATTGTTCGTGAATCGGGCATTGTAAATGAGATTTTTGCTAGCAATGATCCCGAGAATCAAAGCCGACAAGAGAATATAGAAGCCTTGCTAACGGCTATGCACGATTTCTGTGCAGGAAGAGAGGAGGAGGGAAGTAGTGCTATTTTCTTGTCTGACTTTCTTTCGGAAGTGTCGCTTCTTACTGATCAAGACAACGAGAAGGAAGAGGATGTGGAGAAAATTACATTAATGACAGTTCACTCTGCCAAGGGGCTTGAGTTTAAGAATGTGTTTGTGGTAGGCATGGAGGAGAATCTCTTTCCCAATCAGATGGCACTCAATTCGTACAAGCAGTTGGAGGAGGAACGTAGGTTGTGTTATGTGGCGATTACGCGGGCAGAGGATCATTGTTATCTTTCGTTTGCCAAGAGCCGCTTTAAATTTGGGAAGATGGAGTTTAGTAACCCCAGTCGTTTCTTGAAGGAGATAGATGTTGCTTATCTCGATACCCCTTTGCAAGAGCAGGTTTCTCGCCATATAGAAGCTGAATCGGCTCGCTTTCGTCAGCAACAGGTTCAAACACCTGTTCGAGGAGATTCTAGGAGTGGGTACCAGAGCTCGACTCCTAAAGTAGAGTTGATTAAAACGGCTCCTCCCGTTCGTAACCTGAAGAGGGTAAGCAATTCTGTGGGAGGGGCTACAACAGGCAATTCTTTGGATGCGGGTGTCTCTAAAGGGCAACGCATTGAACACGAACGATTTGGTCAGGGGATTATTGAAAATGTGGAGGGTGCTGGAGACAACTGCAAGGTGACTGTTCGTTTTCAACATGCAGGAGTGAAACAGCTCTTATTAAAATTTGCACGCTTTAAAATTATAGAATAAAATGATTGATATCACTCAAATACCCTCGCCTTGCTATGTAATGGACGAGGAGTTACTTAGAAAGAATTTAACCCTTATACAGGGGGTGGCTCAACAAGCCGATGTGGAGATTATTCTTGCATTCAAATCGTTTGCTATGTGGAAATCATTCCCCATTTTTCGCGAGTATATTCAACATACTACCGCGAGCTCTTTGTACGAAGCGCGTCTTGCTTTTGAAGAGTTTGGCAGTAAGGCACATACCTATTCGCCTGCTTATACAGAAATGGAATTCCCAGCAATCATGGCATGTAGTAGTCACATTACATTCAACTCTTTTAGCCAGTTCGAGCGTTTTTACCCTATGGTGGAGGCGGCTCCTGAATCGGTGAGTTGCGGTATACGTGTGAACCCCGAATATTCGGAGGTGGAGGTGGAGTTGTACAACCCTTGTGCGCCAGGAACTCGGTTTGGTATAACTGCCGATTTGCTGCCCGATCAGCTTCCAGCTGGAATTGATGGATTTCACTGCCATTGTCATTGTGAATCTAGCTCTTACGAGTTGGCCAACACATTGACTCATTTGGAATCGAAGTTTGGAAAATGGTTTTCGCAAATCAAGTGGCTGAATCTAGGTGGTGGACATCTGATGACTCGTAAAGATTATGATACAGTACATCTGATTTCCTTGCTTAAGGAGTTAAAGTCGAGATACCCTCATCTTCACATTATTCTTGAGCCTGGTTCTGCATTTACATGGCAAACCGGTGTATTGGTAGCCTCGGTGGTTGATGTAGTGATTAACAAAGGCATTAAAACAGCGATTCTTGATGTAAGCTTTACGAGCCATATGCCAGATTGTTTAGAGATGCCTTATCAGCCTACTGTGCGCGGGGCAGAAACTCTTCCGGCCGATGCTGTGAAAGATGCAGCAGCCGAAGCACATATATATAGATTAGGAGGGAACAGTTGTTTGAGTGGTGATTATATGGGAAGTTGGCAGTTTGATCACGCACTTGAAATTGGGGAACGTATCGTTTTTGAAGATATGATTCATTATACAATGGTAAAAACAAACATGTTCAATGGGGTGAATCATCCATCTATAGCGATTTGGCACTTAAATAATGAACTTGAGGTTTACAAAACCTTTGCATATACAGACTATCGAAATAGAATGGCGTAACTTGCTAGAAATAGGGTGTTTGCTTCTTTTGTTGTAAGCAGACACCCCTCGCTTTATATCTTCTAGAGGCTTTCTTTTTAATCAGAATGATATTTTTTTTGACAAAAAATGCGATTAATGTTTGGAGCTTACTAAAAAAAGTGTACCTTTGCATCCGCAATCAGGAAGTGACAAGCTTTGTTAATCTTTCGAATGCAGAATGCGGAAATAGCTCAGTTGGTAGAGCATAACCTTGCCAAGGTTAGGGTCGCGAGTTCGAGTCTCGTTTTCCGCTCAAGTATGGCCCTTAGGGTGTGTTCTTATTTTGTTGGAGAAATGGCGGAATTGGTAGACGCGCCACTTTGAGGGGGTGGTGACCGTTGGGTCGTGTGAGTTCGAGTCTCATTTTCTTCACGTTTTTTGCGGAAATAGCTCAGTTGGTAGAGCATAACCTTGCCAAGGTTAGGGTCGCGAGTTCGAGTCTCGTTTTCCGCTCTTTATGAGGCGATGTAGTTTTCTACATCGCCTCATTTCTTTTGTTTTACTGCCCTTGTGCTTTCTGCCTTCTCACGGCTTACCGGGGCTCATCCGATAAAGCGTGGGGATTCCTTTTTTAATTATTACGGCTCAAGTAAAAAAGTAGGTTGATTTGCGATTTTGTATAGATTATTTCCTAGGATTACTCTGTCTCTGTTGGTATTTATTACTTTCACCTTTTTCTCCTCTTTACAAGTATGTTAGAGGTGGTGAAACTAAAAAAATAGTTTTAGAAATGGTGCTGTTTATGCCCTATTTCATATAAAGCGGTACCATACGCTAGTGGGCGATTTTTTTATTTCTCTTTTATCTCCACTCGTTCCTTGTTCTAGAGAGAGTGCTCGGTTACGGGATGAGTCATTTGCTATTTTATGAGATCGATTGCTTGGAATATTCTAAATCCGTTTGTAAAAAAGAGAGGGATTTGTTTGTAAATCGCCTCTAATATGTAATTTTGTGGCTACTAAAAACAGAATGAATGGCAGATAATTACATAGAGAAGCAGTATGATAGCTATGCGGCTAGAAAAGCAGCGTGGCAGAAGAGTGGAGGTGCACAAGGAGTGAAGCGGGAGTCTGCACAGCCCAAAAAAAGACTCTTTCTAACGGGAGGGGCCGAAGGTATAGGAAGGGCTATTCTACAACGATTTTGTCAGGAGGGTTATAAAGTCGCTTTTTGTGATGTGAATGAAAAGGCCGGTAGGCTTGCTGCTTTGCAAACGGGTGCTACTTTTTATAAAGTTGATGTGATGTGCGTGAGTGAGCTGGAGGATGCCATGTGCAAGATGTTCGAGTTGTGGGGCGATATCGATATCGTTATCAATAATGTAGGTATTGGTGGGTTTGTATCACTTACGGAATCGACAGTTAATGATTTTGATAAGGTCATTCAGACTAATCTACGTCCGGTATTTGTTACCTCAAGAATGCTTGCTATTCATCGGAAGTCGCTGGAAGTGCCCAATGAGTATGGGCGCATTATAAACTTGTGTTCGACTCGTCACCTTATGAGTGAGCCTGGTACGGAGGGTTATGCAGCATCGAAAGGTGGGGTGCACTCTTTGACGCATGCTTTGGCTATTTCGCTCAGTGATCAGCGCATTACCGTAAACTCGATTTCGCCTGGTTGGATTCAAAATCAGGAATATGAAAAATTGCGTCCTGAAGATCATGGTCAGCACCCTTCTCGTAGAGTCGGTAAGCCAGATGATATTGCTAGGATGTGCTTGTTTCTGTGTAACGAAGAGAATGATTTTATCAATGGTGAGAATATAACGATTGATGGAGGAATGACAAAGAAGATGATCTACCTAGAGTAGATGAATCGACTTTTCTTTATAATAGATGTTCAGCATCGGTTTCTTTTGTAGAGACCGTGTATCCTATCATTTTTTGTGTACATTTGTATCTCATTTATTTTTTGATTAACGTATGACCATTCATAAAACAACTTTGTTAGGGAGAACCCTACACGAATTGCAACAAATAACTGCCAATCTAGGTATGCCTAAATTTGCAGCCAAACAGATAGCCTCTTGGCTTTATGATAAAAAAGTGACCTCTATTGATGAAATGACAAACCTTTCGGTCAAGCATCGTGAGTTGCTAAAGGGTGCTTTTGACGTAGGGGCTTCTGCACCAGTAGAGGAGATGCGTTCGGTAGATGGAACGACTAAATATCTCTTTAAAACAGTAACCGGTAATTTTGTAGAGGCTGTTTATATACCCGATCAAGAGAGAGCTACGCTTTGTGTATCTTCGCAAGTGGGGTGTAAAATGAATTGCCACTTCTGCATGACGGGTAAACAAGGGTTTACAGCCAACTTGTCTGCCAATCAAATCTTGAACCAAATATTCTCCATACCTGAACGCGATAAGCTTACTAATTTGGTCTTTATGGGTATGGGGGAGCCTTTTGATAACTTAGATGAGGTGTTAAAGGTACTTGAGATTCTGACTGCTGATTATGGCTATGGTTGGAGTCCCAAAAGAATCACTGTGTCTACCGTCGGTTTGCGTAAAGGGTTGGTGCGCTTTTTAAATGAGAGCGATTGTCACCTAGCCATTAGTATGCATACCCCTTTCCCTTCACAGCGCAAAGAGTTAATGCCTGCCGAAAAGGCCTTCTCCATTACTGAAATGGTAGATATACTTCGTGACTATGACTTTAGTCACCAACGTAGACTCTCTTTTGAATACATTGTATTTAAAGGGGTGAATGACTCCTTGGTTTATGCCAAAGAGCTGGTGAAGTTGGTGCGTGGTTTAGATTGCCGAGTAAACTTAATTCGTTTTCATGCCATCCCCAATGTTGACTTAGAGGGGGCCGATTTGGAAAAGATGACTGCATTTCGCGATTATCTCACTCAGCACAACGTGTTTGCTACGATTCGTGCCTCGCGTGGTGAGGATATATTTGCCGCTTGTGGTATGCTTTCTACTGCTAAAAAACAGGCTGAAGAGGGCGAACGCTTATAGAATCAGAAACTTATAATACCCAGACTATTTATGAAACGCATTGCTTTTTATTTAAGTGTTTTGTTGCTCCTCGTAGCATTTCCTGCTTGCAAAAGAGGGCAAAAGGGATTGTTTACTCCAACATCGAGTGGCAGGCCTTACGAAATGTTAGTTGTTGTGAAGAATGCCCTTTGGGAGAAACCTGCAGGTCGTGCACTTTATGATGCACTCGATGTAGATGTACCTGGTTTGCCTCAGGCTGAGCGCTCGTTTCGTATCTCGAATATCGATCCGCAGCATTTTGACCGAGTAATGCGTATATTTCGTAATATTATTGTGGTCGATATTCAGGATATCTATACGCAGCCTAAAATGAAGTATACCCGCAATGTACATGCTGCACCTCAGATGATGATGACCATTCAAGCTCCAAATGAAGAGGCGTTTGAAGCTTACGTGGAGAAAAACAGACAAGTGATTGTTGATTTCTTTGTAAAGGCTGAAATCAACCGTCAAATAGCTTTGTTAAAGGAGAAACATAATGCCATTGCTTCGGGAAAAATGAGAGAACTTTTCGGTTGTGAGGCGTGGATTGCACAAGAGCTGGCATCGTATAAAACGGGTGTGGATTTTTTGTGGGCATCGACAAACCGTGCTTCAGGCGATTTGAACTTTGTAATGTATAGCTATCCATATAGAGATACAGATACCTTTACTGAAGCCTATTTTGTAAATAAACGCGACTCGGTTATGAAGATTAATATTCCAGGTGAGCGTGAGGGGATGTATATGGCTACTGATGCTCGCTTTGTGTCGAGCAAAGATGGAATAGTACGAGGAGAATTTGCTCAAGAGGTGCGTGGTTTATGGCACATGGAGGGTGATATGATGGGTGGACCATTTGTTTCGCATGTACGAGTTGATCAAACGACTGGACGTATTGTGGTAGCCGAGATCTTTGTTTACTCTCCCGATAAACTGAAACGAAATTTTGTACGCCTTATGGAGGCTTCTCTTTATACGTTGCAGCTTCCTAACGAGGGAAACCCCCAAGAGTTAGATGAAGAGCAGGTGTTGGATGAAGAGTAAGCCAGGATATCAATTAACCAAATAAGAATTTAGAATACGAAAAACGAATGGAAAGAAAACAAAAAATAAGAGTGGGTATTACTCACGGCGATATAAATGGTGTAGGGTATGAGGTGATTTTGAAAACCTTTTCCGATCCCATGATGCTCGAACTATGCACGCCTATTGTGTATGGATCGGCCAAGGTGGCAACCTACCATCGAAAGAGTATGGATATCAATACCAGCTTTAGCATTATACATGCGGCGCAAGAGGCGCAAAGTGAGAAGCTGAATATTTTAAACTGTACCGAAGATGATTTAAAAGTAGAGTTGGGGAAAGCGCTACCAGAAGCTGGAAAGGCTGCACTCGATGCTTTGGAAAAGGCTTTGGATGATTATAGAGCAGGTGAAATTGATGTATTGGTAACAGCACCAATCAATAAGAAAACGATTCAATCTGAAAATTTTCATTTTCCTGGCCACACGGAGTATATTCAAGAGCGTATTGGGAGTGGCAACCAAGCTTTAATGATTCTAATGAAAGGGGATCTTCGTATTGCGCTGGTTACTGGGCATATTCCAGTGAGCGAAATTACCAAGCAGCTTACTAAGGAGCTTATTATGGAAAAAATAGGAATCTTTAATCGCTCTTTAAAGAAAGATTTTGCCATTGATGCACCGCGTATTGCTGTCTTCTCTCTCAATCCTCATGCGGGCGATGAGGGATTGCTTGGTAAGGAAGAGGCTACAATTATAACGCCTGCTATTCAGGAGATGGTGGCAAAGGGTGTGCACTGTTTTGGACCTTATCCTGCTGATGGTTTTATGGGTTCTGGTAATTTTACCCACTTCGATGGTATTTTAGCGATGTATCATGATCAAGGCTTGGCTCCATTTAAGGCATTGGCGATGGATGAAGGGGTGAATTTTACCGCTGGGCTACCTATTGTTCGCACATCGCCTGCACACGGTACAGCCTATGATATTGCTGGTGAGGGATTAGCTGATGAGAACTCATTCCGTCAAGCAATTTATACGGCCATTGATGTTTACAGAAACCGAGTGACAGATAGAGAGATACATGCACGTCCATTGCGTAAACAGTATTACGAGAAGCGTGATGATAGTGATAAGTTGAAACTAGACAGTGTTGATGAATAGCCCATTTTTTCGGCTTTTTAAAACAAAAAAGATCATTCTGATAGATTCAGAATGATCTTTTTTGTTTTAAAAAGTTTTAGAGAAACTCTTATTTTGTCCAAGCTTTACCGGTAGGTATCAAAATACGACCGTATGACTTGTTAAGCATCGAGGCTGCAACTCCGTAGAAACTGAGTAAAGAGATGATAAGCTCGCTGTATGCTGCTGCTGTATGCCAAAATGAACCCATACCGAAAGTGTCTAGAGTTAGGCTTAATAGAAGTACGTCGATAAATAGCATCAATACAGATAGATGTGTATTCAATCTAAAGGCTGCAACTGTAATGATAAGCGACAAGATAAAATATCCTAGAAAGGCAAAGCCTAGTTGTCCTTTATCGGCTGTAAGCTGAAGTGTTTCACCCAATGCACCACTTAAAATCATCCAGCTCATACCTACACCTAACCAAAAGAATCCATATGCACTAAAGGCTAAAGCACCAAATAGGTTGTTGTGTTTAAAGTCAAGCATACCTGCTACAAGTTGCGCAATAGCGCCTAGAAAAATGGCCCAAGGCAAAATAAGTGATGTCCCCTCTGTAATCCCTAGTTTTTGTGAACAGGCTACTAATGTTACCAATGCTAATCCTGTAAGTCCCAGTGGAGTAGGGTCTGCTAAAACACTTTTTACGCTGTAAGTCGTTCCTTCCATCTCTTTTTGTTTGTTTTTTTGTTGGTTTAAATTATTATTTCGAAAATCGGTCGCAAAGGTACGCAAATATTCGGTTAATTAAAAGCCATTTGCTCCTACTCGTACAGAGATCGTTCATGTTGAACCCTATTTGCTAATTTTGCGATTAATTTCTATCCCTTTTATTTATTATTATACTCCTCGTATAGGAGCCTTTGAGTAAAAAAAACTAAATTTGCACCATAACACTACAGAGTAATGGCAATAAAGAAAAAAAACTGGAAGGTTCTTGCAGGAGTAGAACCAACCGATCTTGATAAAAAGGTGCTTGCCTTTCAATCGAAAGGACATTTGGTTCCGTCGCGTGATTTGATAAAAACAGCCGAGGAGATTGAAGGCATTCGTCGCAGTGGAGTTATTAATACAGGTATATTAAATCTCATAGAAAAAGAGATTTGTGCTGGAATGAATACTGCACAGATTGATAAAATGGTGTATGAATATACTTTAGCGCATGGAGCAACTCCAGCTACACTTGGTTATGATGGCTTCCCTAAAAGTTGTTGTACCTCGATTAACGAGGTTGTATGTCATGGGATTCCTTCGGAGGAGGAGGTACTCGAAGAGGGCGATATTGTAAATGTAGACTGTACAACCATCTTGAACGGCTTTTATGCAGATGCTTCGCGTACTTTTATTATTGGTCAAACCACACCCGAGAAGCAACGCTTGGTGGAGGTTGCCAAAGAGGCTCTTTATGTAGGTATGCGTGCTGCAAAACCTTTTGGTTTTGTAGGTGATATTGGATATGCAATTGAACAGTTTGTTAAGAAAAATGGCTATTCGGTGGTGCGAGACTTGTGTGGACACGGTATTGGAACACAATTCCATACGGCACCCGATGTGGAGCACTTTGGTCGTAAAGGGACGGGAATGCTTCTAGTGCCTGGTATGGTGTTCACTATCGAACCGATGGTTAATATGGGTACGTACAAGGTCTTCGTAGACGAAGAAGATGGATGGACGGTTGTTACCGATGATGAGCTCCCCTCTGCACAATGGGAACATACCTTTGTCATGACAGAGAAGGGGTTGGAAATACTTACTCACTAACTGAATTTAATGAATTTCTCTCTTTAGGGTTTCTTCCCTGTAAATCCATGTACTGCTTATTAATAGGTGAACTCGATGAGGATTACACGTTCAATGAATGTGCTCCTTGTTTATTAGCGGAATAACAACTTATGGCTTGTTTCAATAGCTAGAGCATGGATAAAGGGAATGTCTACTCCCTATTGATTTTGATAATATACGAAGAATAAGATCAATATGAATGACGTAATAATATTAGGAATAGAATCTTCTTGTGATGATACTTCGGCTGCCGTTATTAAGAACGGTGTATTGCTTTCGAATGTGGTATCTAATCAATCGGTACACGAGGCCTACGGAGGTGTTGTACCTGAGCTGGCTTCTCGTGCACACCAACAAAATATTGTCCCTGTTGTACACGAGGCATTGAAGAGGGCAGGCGTTACAAAGGAAGAATTGAGCGCAATTGCTTTTACGAGAGGACCTGGTTTAATGGGATCTTTGCACGTGGGTGTCTCGTTTGCCAAAGGGTTGGCACGCTCCTTAAACATCCCCATGATTGATGTGAACCATTTACATGCCCATGTATTGGCACATTTTATTAAAGAGTCCGAAAATGATACGGATAAACCTAAGTTCCCGTTCTTGTGCTTATTGGTATCTGGAGGTAATTCACAGATTATTTTGGTGAAGGCCTACAATGAGATGGAGGTGTTGGGGCAAACTATTGACGATGCGGCTGGAGAGGCCATCGATAAATGTTCCAAGGTAATGGGATTGGGATATCCGGGTGGTCCTATTATTGATCGATTGGCTAGACAAGGAAATCCACAAGCCTTTGTCTTCAATAAACCTGCTATCCCAGGTTATAACTACAGCTTTAGTGGCTTAAAAACCTCTTTCTTGTACTCATTGCGTGATTGGTTAAAGGAAGATCCTAACTTTATTGAGAATAACAAAGTCGATTTAGCCGCTTCTCTAGAGGCTACTGTGGTAGATATCTTAATGAATAAACTACGTAAGGTTGCCAAGGATCTAAAAATTAAGGAGGTGGCTGTGGCTGGAGGGGTATCTGCCAACAATGGTTTGCGAAATGCATTCCGTGAGCATGCTGATAAGTATCATTGGAAAATCTATATTCCACCTTTTGGTTATACCACAGACAATGCAGCTATGATAGCCATAACAGGTTATTATAAGTTCTTAGATAATGATTTTTGTAGTATTGATTTGCCCGCCTATTCGCGAGTTATTGTTTAACAAACTCTTAGTTAAAAGGTATATAATATGTCAGTTGTAGGTAAATTTTTAAGCAAACGAGTTGCCAATCTTTTCTGGAAAGAGAGACTTACGCTTGCTACAGCAGAGAGTTGTACAGGGGGATTCCTCGCTTCGTCAATTACATCCATTTCAGGAAGCTCTAGCTATTTCAAGGGAGGCGTTATTGCCTACTCGAATGAGGTGAAAACAAACTTATTGGGGGTAGACTCTGCATTGATTGAGGAGCATGGTGCAGTAAGTGAAGAAGTAGCCATTGCTATGGCAAATGGAGTTAGAAAACTATTAGGCGTGGATTGTGCAATAGCAACAACTGGCATAGCGGGACCGGATGGAGGAACCAAAGAAAAGCCCGTAGGGACAGTCTGGGTAGCCGTGGTTTGTCAAGACCAAATCCTGACTAAAAAGCTAGAGGGCGACCAAGGGCGTTTCGAGAATGTGAAGAAATCGACCGCATCGGCACTTCAGCTGCTTTTGGAGTTACTCCAAAGTGAAGAAAATGAGCCGCAAACGGATAATTAATTTTTGAAAGGCTTGTGTAATCCAAAAAAAAGAGCTTACTTTGCGCACTGTTTGGGAGAACAATTGAAAAACTTAAAAAAATAAGATAGCAATGTCGAAAATTTGTCAAATTACCGGGAAGAAAGCCATGATTGGCAACAACGTTTCACACTCAAAAAGAAGAACAAAAAGAACTTTCGAGGTGAACTTGTTTACGAAAAAGTTCTACTACGTAGAGCAAGATTGCTGGATTAGCCTTAATATTAGCGCTAACGGCTTACGTGTGATTAATAAGAAAGGTCTTGATGCAGCGTTGAACGATGCAGTACAACAAGGTCACTGTGATTGGAAGAGCATTAAAATCATTGCTTAATAATAGGAGGACATAGATTATGGCTAAAAAAGCAAAAGGTAATAGAGTACAGGTGATCCTTGAGTGCACCGAGATGAAAGAGAGTGGTATGCCGGGAACTTCTCGTTATATTACAACAAAGAATAGAAAGAATACTACTGATAGATTGGAATTGAAGAAATTCAACCCTATCTTGAGACGTGTAACAGTTCACAAAGAAATTAAATAATAACGACCCATGGCAAAGAAAACGGTAGCAACCCTTCAGACTGGTAACAAAGAAGGACGTTCTTATACAAAGGTTATCAAGATGGTAAAATCTCCTAAAACTGGAGCTTACATGTTTGATGAACAAATGGTACCAAACGAAAAAGTACAAGACTTTTTCAAAAAATAATATGGTTCTGTTTTAGAACAAATGAGGTTCCTTCCGTTTTGTGCGGAAGGAACTTTTTTTTGGCCCCATTTGTTATTCTGTGCAATGGAGCATTCAATAATATTTTACTTGTCTGTTTTGCAGATTAGTTCTATCTTTGTGAAATTAGAATGAATTGATATATAAATCCAATCAGCGATGGGAATATTTAGCTTTTTCTCGAAAGAAAAAAAAGAGACGTTAGACAAGGGATTGTCAAAGACAAAAGAGAGTGTATTTGGAAAGATAGCACGAGCAGTTGCAGGAAAATCCAAAGTAGATGATGAGGTCTTAGATAATTTAGAAGAGGTACTTGTCACTTCGGATGTGGGTGTTGAGACAACACTCAAGATAATCAAACGAATCGAAGATAGGGTAGCCAAGGATAAATATGTGGGTACGGATGAATTGAATGGAATTCTTCGTTCAGAGGTTGCTAACTTGCTCACAGAGAACAATACGCTGGATACAGAAGAAATTTCGGTTCCTGAAGGAAAGAAACCTTATGTAATCATGGTAGTAGGAGTGAATGGAGTGGGCAAAACAACAACGATTGGAAAATTGGCTTATCAATTTAAGAAGTTGGGCAAAAGTGTCTATCTAGGGGCTGCCGATACATTCCGTGCAGCAGCTGTAGAGCAACTCGACATTTGGGGCACTCGGGTAGGGGTTCCTGTCATAAAACAAAAAATGGGTTCTGATCCTGCATCTGTAGCATTCGATACATTAAGCTCAGCCGTTGCAAACAGTGCCGATGTGGTCATTGTTGATACTGCGGGTAGATTGCACAACAAAGTAGGGTTGATGAATGAGCTGACTAAGATTAAAAACGTCATGCAGAAGGTGGTTGCCGATGCGCCCCACGAAGTGCTTTTGGTACTCGATGGATCGACTGGACAGAATGCATTTGAGCAGGCTAAACAGTTTACCATAGCAACCGAGGTCTCTGCAATGGCTATTACCAAACTGGATGGTACTGCCAAAGGGGGAGTTGTTGTAGGTATCTCCGATCAATTTAAAATTCCAGTAAAGTACATTGGACTGGGTGAAGGAATGGAAGATTTGCAGGCTTTCCGTAAAAATGAATTTGTAGCCTCACTATTTGGTGAAGGGTAGAAGGTTTAAGAGTAAATAGATGAAAAAAAATACAATTGATATTATTACACTAGGTTGTTCTAAGAACCTAGTAGATTCTGAAAAGCTTATTCGCCAATTGGAGGAGAATGGCTATCAAGCAACGCACGATACAGAGAATCCACAAGGTGAAATCGCCGTGATTAATACGTGTGGTTTTATTGGCGATGCAAAAGAGGAGTCTATCAACATGATTCTAGAGTTTTGTCAGGCTAAAGAGGAAGGCCGACTTAAAAAACTATTTGTAATGGGATGCTTGTCTGAGCGTTACTTGCAAGAGTTGGCAGTTGAAATCCCACAGGTTGATAAGTTTTATGGCAAGTTTAACTGGAATGAGCTGTTAAAAGATTTGGGTAAGTCGTACAAATCGGAGTTCGCTATTGATCGTACGCTTACTACGCCTCCACACTATGCTTATCTGAAAATATCGGAAGGGTGTGATCGCAAATGTTCCTATTGTGCCATACCTATCATGACTGGTAAGCATGTATCTCGTCCCATCGAAGAGATTGTAGATGAGGTAAAAAAACTGGTAGCAGAGGGAGTTAAAGAGTTTCAGGTAATTGCTCAAGAGCTAACCTATTACGGAATTGACCTTTATAAAGGACAAAAATTACCGGAATTGGTAGAGGCGATAGCTCAGGTTCCTGGAGTAGAATGGATTCGTTTGCATTATGCCTATCCTGCACACTTCCCTAAAGATCTGTTCCGTGTAATGCGTACCTATGACAATGTGTGTAACTATATGGATATCGCTTTGCAACACATTAGCGACAATATGTTGACGAAAATGCGTCGCCACGTAACCAAGGAAGAGACCTATCAACTTATTGAGGATTTCCGCCGTGAAGTGCCAGGTATCCATTTACGTACTACCCTTATGGTAGGGCATCCCGGTGAGACTGAAGCCGACTTTGAAGAGTTGAAGGAGTTTGTACGCAAAGTTCGTTTCGACCGGATGGGTGCTTTTGCTTACTCTGAAGAGGAGGGAACTTTTGCAGCCGAGGCTTACGAAGATAGTATTCCTCAATCGGTAAAGCAACAACGTCTTGATGAGTTAATGCTTATCCAACAAGGTATTGCTGCCGAATTGAGTCAAGCTAAAGTGGGGCAAAAACTCAAAATTATTATTGACCGCCAAGAAGGTGATTACTTCATTGGTAGAACAGAGTTTGATTCGCCTGAAGTCGATTTAGAAGTCTTGATAAAGAAAGAAGATATAGAACTCAAAGTGGGTCATTTCTATGACGTAGAAATCACTAAAGCCGACGAGTTTGACTTATACGGTAGGGTAATTCCTGCTGTTTAAACCTTTTCAAAGCGATGCATAATTCTCCAACTGTGAGACTCTATGCATCGCTTTTTTTATTACCTTTGTTTTAATGATAAAACCTTTGTATCTAATCTATCTATCACTCATTGTATTGCTCTTGGTCGGTTGCAGTACAAATGAGCTTAATTCTCT
Source organism: Phocaeicola sp. (assembly GCA_051651025.1). Taxonomy (GTDB): domain Bacteria; phylum Bacteroidota; class Bacteroidia; order Bacteroidales; family Bacteroidaceae; genus Phocaeicola. The sequence goes on along the minus strand of JBOFRN010000183.1, from coordinate 6,031 downwards.
GACTGCTCAGTTAGATTATCTTATTGATAATAAATCACTCTACGAACAGAAAAAGGAGGAGGTAATACAGCACCATAGAGAAATGTTGCGGACTCCTAATTTAACAATTGAACAGGAATATGAGATTAATTTGCTATTATATAGAGACTTCCTTAAGTATAATACGGATTCATCCATCTGCTACATTGAACGGAATAGATCGATAGCAGAGATTCTTCAGTGTGATTCAATGCTGATTGATTCTAAACTGATTCTTGTACCACTATACTCTTCGGTGGGTTATTATGTAGAGGCCAAGCGCATTCTCGATGGGATAGATACAACCTTATTAAACCCTTCCGAACTTGAGAAATACTATGCTGGATATGCTACTTTCTATTACCACTACAGCCAAACTTGCTACAATGAGAAGTATCAAAAGATAAGTAACGCTTATTCAGATTCTGCTTCGCGGGTCCGTAAGACAGATAGTTCTGAGTCGCTGATTGGGTTGGCAAATAGCTACATCACTACTGGCAACTACCGAGAAGCCGAAGAGATTTATGAGCGATTGCTAGATGATGAAGGAGGATTTACCTATGACTATGCTTCGTTAGCAAATACAATGGGTATTATCCAAATGTATCAGGAGAAGGTTGAGCAAGCCAAAAAATACTACATCCTGTCGGCAATAGCGGATATTATAAACTGTAAAAAAGAGAATGCCTCTCTAAATTCGCTTGCCTCCATTTATCAGAGTGAAGGCGATTTAAGTAAAGCATTTAAGTACACCCAATCTGCCATTGATGATGCCAACTTTAGTAAAAATCAATTCAGGGCTGCTCAGCTCTCTAAACTTTACTCCATTACGAATGTAATGTACCAGAAGGAACAGGCAAGATCGAAGAGCACGCTTAAAACCTATATTCTTGTCATAAGTATTCTTACCTTCGTACTTATACTTTTCATTATTTACACCTATAGACAAATGGGTAAAATGTCGAGAATTAAAAGAGAAGTATCTATTATCAATACCCGATTGATAAATCTAAACAAGCTCTTAAATGAGAGTAATAGCAAGCTTACGGAGGCAAATCGAGTAAAGGAACAGTATATAGCACAGTTCTTTGAACTCTGCTCGGACTACATTGACAAGATGGAGAATAACAGAAAGATTCGTTACAAGCTTATTGTAAATAGAAAGATAGAGGAGTTAACCATGCTTCTGAAATCGACAACCAATATCAAAAATGAAGCCGAAGAGTTGTTTCGAAACTTCGATTCTATTTTTTTAGGTCTATATCCCACTTTTGTAGCTGAATTTAATGCATTGCTCAATCCAGAGGAGCAAATTGTGCTAAAGGCTGATGATTTATTGAATCGCGAATTAAGAATTTATGCACTTCTTAGGCTGGGTATTACAGATAATTTTAAGATTGCTTCTTTTCTTAGATGTTCTATGAGTACTGTATATAACTATCGGACAAGAGCTCGTAATAAAGCCATCATATCTCGTGACGATTTTGAAGATTCCATTCTTAGAATAGGCTCAATAACGAAATAAAAGCTATTAAATGCTCTATATTTTAAAGGGTTTAATATTTTCTTAAGTATTTGTTTACTAGTAATCTATCTTTTTTTTAGGACTATATTTTTTTTTCAAGAATAGGAATAGAGAGGTTAGTTGTGTAGTTTTGTGAAACAGTCTTTAAAAGACTTTATTTATAATACTATAACAGATAAACATGCACTATTCAATGAGTCGAATAAGAGTTGGATTGATAGGATATGGCAGGATGGGTGCTTTCTATCTTAGCCACATGCAAGCACACCCCGAGTGGGAGATTGTATCTATTTGTGATACCTCTGCCTATTCTCGTAAGTTGGCTGCGCAAATATCTCCTACTTCAAGAATAACTGAGAACGAAGATGATATATTTAATGATGACACCATAGATGTAGTCTGTTTAACTGCTCTTGCCGACTCTCGAAAGCGGCAAATAGCGAAGGCAGTTGCAGCGGGAAAACACGTAATCTCTGAGAAACCAATTTCAGATACCACCGAAAATGAGTGGAAAAGTGTCCATTTAACCGAAAATACGCACCTATTAGCCACTGTCAACCTCTATCTTCGCAACTCTTGGTACCATCGTACAATTAAATCCTTTATTCAGAGTGGTGAGATTGGCGAGTTAGCCATCATCCGCATTTGTCATCTTACCCCCGGATTAGCACCAACCGAAGGGCACCCTTTTGAAGGTCCCTCTTTCCACGACTGCGGCATGCACTATGTCGATATTGCCCGTTGGTATGCCGAATCGGAGTATAAACAGTGGAATTCGCAAGCGGTAAAAATGTGGAACTACGAGCAACCCTGGTGGCTGCAATGTCACGGTACTTTCCAAAATGGGGTTGTATTCGATATCACTCAAGGTCACAATTACGGCCAACTCTCTCAAGAACAGACACACAACTCCTACATTGATATTATTGGCACTAAAGGGGTAGCTCGTATGAGTCATAACTTCAAGACTGCTGTGGTCGAACTACATGGGATTACCAAAACCCAGCGTATAGAGAAACCCTATGGCGATAAAAACATTGATGTAATGTGCGATTTATTTGGTCGATCCATTCGCCAAGGTGAGTTAGATGCGACGCTACCCACCATGAGAGATTCAGCAATTGCATCTGAATATGCTTGGAAATTCTACAACAATGCACTCGGTAACGATCTTCCATCCGTTGGTACCCTCGATACTCTCGATGAGATATTAGAGCGGAGAAGAACCATGGAGAATGGATATGGTATAATCAGAAAACAAGATGATTACTTAATTAATATAGAAACTTTATGAAATTACTATTCTTAGGAAATATTGGCGCAGGAGAGATTCTTGTTATAGCACTTGTTGTATTGCTCTTCTTTGGAGGTAAGAAAATTCCTGAACTTATGAAAGGGCTTGGAAAAGGTGTAAAAAGCTTTAAAGATGGCATGAAGAACATTGAAGACGATATGAATGATCGGCCTGATGAATCTAAAAAATAACGATGAATAAAACAACAACTATTTAAATCTAATTTGTATGTCAAAAATGTCGAGAAGAAAGTTCCTGCAAACAGGAACTACTGCAGCCCTAGGTTTGGCTGTAGTACCTAGCACGGTTTTGGGTAAGAAATTTGGTCACGTGGCTCCCAGTGATAAGCTAAACATCCTCGGTGTAGGTGTTGGCGGCCGTGGTGCAGGGGTGTTATCGGGAATGGAAACAGAGAATATTATCGGACTATGTGATGTGGATTGGAGATATGCCGATCGTACATTTAAAAAATATCCGCAAGCCAAACGCTTTACAGACTATCGTAAGATGTATGATCAGCTGCTTAAACAAGCCGATGTAGTAATGGTTGCTACGGCCGATCACACCCATGCGATCATTGCTGCCGATGCAATGGTTGCTGGCAAACACGTCTATGTAGAAAAGCCTCTTACACATTCCGTTTACGAATCGAGACTACTAACCAAGCTAGCCGATAAGCATAAAATTGCCACCCAGATGGGTAACCAAGGAGCCTCTGGAAGCGGAGTTCGACAAATATGTGATTGGATTTGGAATGGTGAGATAGGCGAGATTACGAAAGTAGAGACCTTTACCGATCGACCCATTTGGCCACAAGGATTAACTCGTCCAGCCAAGGCAGAGAAAATTCCATCGACTATGGATTGGGATTCATTTATAGGCCCTGCACAAATGCGTCCTTATCACTCCATCTATACTCCTTGGAACTTCCGCGGTTGGTGGGATTATGGGACAGGGGCATTGGGCGATATGGCTTGCCACATTCTGCATCCAGTTTTTAAGGCGTTAAAACTAGGCTATCCTTCGAAAGTGCAAGGTAGCTCTACCTTGCTTCTTACCGAATCTGCTCCCAATGCACAGATGGTAAAATTTACCTTCCCTGCTAGAGATAATATGCCCAAGGTAGCCCTGCCCGAAGTAGAGGTTGTTTGGTATGATGGTGGACTAACTCCTCCGCGTCCAGCCGGTTTACCAGCTGGTAAAAACCTAAATGTAGAGGGTGGGGGTGTTATTTTCCACGGAACCAAAGATACACTTATTTGTGGTTGCTATGGAGTTGAGCCCTATCTGCTATCCGGACGCACCCCCCAAGTACCCTCCATGTGCCGCGAGATTAAACTCTCACACGAACAGGATTTTCTACGCGCTTGTAAAGAGGATGCCGATGATCGCGTAAAATGTGCATCCGATTTTAGCGAGGCAGGTCCTTTCAATGAAATGGTAGTGATGGGCGTATTAGCCGTTCGATTGCAGGAGCTAAATCAAGAACTGCACTGGGATGGTGAGAATATGCGCTTTACCAACATACCAGCCGATGCCAAGATTCGAACCGTTATAGCCGATGGATTCAATATCAAAGATGGACATCCTACCTTTAATAAAACTTGGACCGATCCAGTGAACGCCGTAGAGTATGCTCAAGAGCTAATTAAGCATACCTACCGATCGGGTTGGAAACTTCCAGAGATGCCTAGATAGTACGATTACTCCACGGTGAGTGTAGTCAATAAAAGTCCTTTTAAAAAACGAATAATAGAGCTGAATATGAAGAACATACTTTTAACCCTTAGTAGTGCGCTATTACTAGCTGCCTGTACACCCAAAGCAAGCGAAACTGCCTATAAGGTAATCGATAACCCCCAAATTGATCTATCTACACTTCCTGTAGATAGCAGTGGGTATGTAGTACTTTTTGATGGAGAGACCTTCAATGGTTGGCGAGGCTACGGAAAAGAGCATGTACCAAGTAAATGGACGATCGAGGATGGATGCATCAAGTTTAATGGATCGGGTGGCGGTGAGGCACAAGATGGAGATGGGGGTGATATTATCTTTGCCCATCGGTTTAAAAACTTTGAACTTGAATTGGAGTGGAAAGTCTCTAAAGGTGGAAACTCTGGAATATTCTATCTTGCTCAAGAGGTTAGCTCGCAAGATAAAGATGGCAAAGAGCAGATGGAACCTATCTACATCTCTTCGCCTGAGTATCAGGTTTTAGACAATGCCAATCATCCCGATGCCAAACTGGGTATAGCTGGCAACCGCCAATCGGCCTCATTGTACGATATGATTCCTGCTGTTCCTCAAAATCAACATCCATTTGGTGAATGGAACAAAGCCAAAATCTTAGTCTATAAAGGTACGGTGGTACATGGCCAGAATGATCAGAACGTAGTAGAGTATCATCTTTGGACAAACCAATGGACTGAAATGCTAGAGAATAGTAAGTTTAGTTCAACCAAATGGCCACTGGCATTCGAGCTCTTAAATAACTGTGGAGGAGAGGAGCGCTCGGGGTACCTCGGGCTACAAGACCATGGTGATGATGTATGGTTCCGCAACATACGAATAAAGATACTCGATTAATTAATAACAAATTTAAGAGTGCTTGGCGGAACCTATCTGACAAGCACTCTTGCTTTATAAACAGCTTATGAAGGTACACAATTACGTATTAATTACGTTGCTCTCTATGGGTCTAATAGCATGCCATACCCCAAGAAAGAGTAATCAGAGCGAGAAAAAAGAGGTTGCTATTCAGCTCTATTCAGCAAGAGATCTAATAACCCATTCGGGCGGTGGTGAGAATATCGCTCCCATATTAACTGCTTTAGGAAAGATGGGGTACACCTCCATTGAAGCGGCCGATTACTGTGATGGAAAGTTCTATGGACTTACTCCCGAGCGATTTAAAGAGTTGGTTCAAGCAGCAGGAATGACTCCAATCTCTTCGCATACGACCAAATCATTAACACCGCAAGAGCTTGAAACAGGCGATTTTACAGAATCGTTGCAATGGTGGGATGTGGCTATTGAGGCACACAAAGCAGCCTCGATGAAGTACATTGTTACTCCTTGGCTAGATACACCGGCTACCCTACACGAACTGCAACAATACTGCCACTATTACAATGAGATAGGAAAACGCTGCCGCCAGGCGGGATTGAAGTATGGTTATCACAATCATGCTCATG
>JBOFRN010000182.1:0-1100 GCA_051651025.1 Phocaeicola sp. | reverse complement strand
CATAGCAGTTAGTGCCCATCCGCTTTCAGTCAAACCTGTAGCGAAAGAGATACGCATGGTGTTACCATTGTCATTACCCATACCGTAAGAGATAGAACCGCCTCTTTTTTGCTCGTAGCTATTGGTAATGATATTGATAGATCCCCCTACCGAAGGAGCCGATACTTTCGAAGCACCCAAACCTCTTTGCGTTTGCATGCTGCGTGTTACATCGCCCAAACCTGTAAAGTTACTCCAGTAGATACCACCCCACTCCATATCATTCATAGGGATACCGTTAAGCATAACGGCTACGTTGGCACTTTGGAAACCACGCATATTGATTTTAGAGTCACCATAACCACCCCCTTGTTTGGTAGCGTATACCCCAGGAGTCGATTTCAAGATTTCGGGAAACTCTTGGTTACCTAGTTTCTCTTGAATAGAAGCCAACGATACAGTTGATGCTGCCACAGGCGTTTTACGCGCTACTGCTACAGAAGAGGTAATGATAACATCGCCCAACATTTTAGAGTCAGAGCGCATTTCAATGTCACCAAGGTCTACTCTACCTTTTTGTGAGATACGAACCTCTTTATCTTGGTAACCTAGGTACTTGATTTCAATCGAATTTTTACCCGTAGCTACTTGTAACACAAAGGCACCGTCAATGTCGGTTACTGTTCCTTGTGTTGTTCCACTTACCGAAACTGTGGCACCAATCAATGGCTCTTTGTTTTCGGCATCTACCACTTTACCCTTTACCGTAGCTTGCGCCATGGCTACAGTACAACTCAAGGTCATAACTGCCAACAAGAGGAAATGTTTGAGATGATTTCTCATAATTCTGTCGTTTAATTTTTTAATTAATTGATTAAATAATTCAATAAGAGTGACAAAGATAGCAAATAGAGTGATTCAAAGTGGCTATTTTTGAACAGAAATTAAGAGTATCGGTATAAGAAACACATATATACCCAACTTTTGTAATATCTATTACAATTTTATTAAAACAAGAAGCTGAATGTAACAAAGTAATAGATACAAAAAAAGTGGTGTACTAGGATATTCCTAGTACACCACTTTAACTCGATAAATCGTATTGGATTAGAATGTATATT
>JBOFRN010000181.1:0-2395 GCA_051651025.1 Phocaeicola sp. | reverse complement strand
TGATTTGACTCTATCTCTTAGTTTGGCCCGGTTCGTAAATTACAACTTGAAAGTGTAACTTCTAAAAAGTGGTTTCACTTTGCCATCAGCCATATTCTTGCTAAATACTTATTTCTTCAACTCCGCTGCAGGTACTATTTTATACAACTTATCGCTAGGGCGCACCTTTTCGGGCACTTTGAACGATACACGTTCGCCTTTGCCTACCTCATCAACCGGTTTCAAATCTACCCGTGCTTCGTCTAGTGTTAAGTAAACGGCTCCAGTTGTAGGTCCGGTAATGAGTAGCTTATCGCCTACCTTCATGGTCGATGCCTCTACCAAGAACTCGGCTACGCCGATGTTGGCAAAGAATTTCATTCCCTTGCCTACATATACTTTGCGCTCGGTGGCTTCCGATCCGTAGTTGCGGCTCCATTCGCCCAAGCGTTGTCCTAGGTAGTAACCGTTCCAGAATCCGCGGTTAAATACCGTCTTGAGGCGGTTGTTCCACTCCTCTTTCTTCTCTTCGGTAAATTCATTGGCTAGACAAGCCTCAATCGCTTCGCGGTAACACTCTACTACGGTTCGCACATATTCAGGTCCACGGGCGCGTCCTTCAATTTTAAATACGCGTACCCCTGCCTCAATCATCTCGTCCATGAAGTGAATGGTTTTCAAATCTTTGGGCGACATAATGTATTCGTTGTCCACGTGCAGCTTGATATCTGTCTCTTTGTCTTTTACATCGTACGAGCGACGGCATATTTGGGTACACGCCCCACGGTTGGCCGAGGTATTCATTTCATGCAGACTTAAGTAGCACTTGCCCGATACGGCCATGCACAAGGCGCCGTGGCAGAACATCTCGATACGTACCAATTCTCCCTTCGGACCTTTAATTTGGTCGTTTTGAATGGCATCGTATATTTCGCGTACTTGCTTTAAGTTAAGTTCACGTGCCAAAACCACTACATCGGCAAAACGGCTGTAGAACTTCAAGGCATCCGTATTACTAATGTTCAGCTGGGTAGAGAGGTGTACCTCTTGCCCCACCTCGCAGCAGTAAGCCATTACCGCCACATCGGCTGCAATTACGGCACTGATACCAGCTTGTTTGGCAGCATCCACAATTTTACGCATCAACGTAATGTCTTCGTCGTAAATAATGGTGTTGATGGTTAAGTAGCTCTTTACCCCGTGTTCATCGCAAATATTGGCAATATCGTGCAAATCTTCGATGGTGAAGGTGTTGGCCGAGCGGGCACGCATGTTGAGGCTCTCAATACCGAAGTAGATAGAGTGCGCTCCGGCATGAATGGCGGCAGCTAGCGACTCGCGTGAGCCGGCAGGTGCCATTATTTCGAAATCTTTTATGGTTGGTTTCATATACATGTATGTTTTATCCTTATTTTCTTTGATTCATCTAAGCACAAGTTCTTTTAAATCTCCTCGCTATTTTAGTGTTCCACTCTAGTGAATCGGGTGTTCCACTCTAGTGGAACAGGTAACCCACTCCAGTGGAGCAGGTGATCCACTCGAGTGAATCACTAACTTTGTTTAGAGCTTTGGGTAACTTTAGCAGCCTCTCTTTTCGAAAACAGTAGCTGTTAAGAATTACTTGAATTGTTATAGAACTCAATAAATTAGATTCATTCACCTAATAATGTGTGCAAAGGTATCTTTTTTTCTCTATTTTTGCAGACTAAATTTTGTTAGAAGATGAAAATACGTCACATAGATTTGGGGAATCAACCCATTTTACTCGCTCCCATGGAGGATGTAACCGATCCAGCTTTTCGCCTGATGTGCAAGAAGTTTGGTGCCGATATGGTCTATACCGAATTTGTTTCGAGCGATGCTTTGATTCGTTCGGTCAATAAAACGGCTGCTAAATTGAACATAAGTGATGCCGAGCGCCCTGTTGCCATTCAAATTTATGGCAAAGAGGTGGATGCGATGGTAGAGGCTGCCCGCATTGTAGAAGAGGCTAAGCCCGATGTACTCGATATAAACTTTGGTTGCCCCGTGCGCAAAGTGGCCGGTAAAGGAGCTGGAGCAGGCATGTTGCAGAATATTCCTAAGATGCTAGAGATAACCAAAGCAGTGGTCGATGCGGTAAAGATACCGGTTACGGTAAAGACTCGTTTGGGTTGGGACAATGAGAGTAAAATTATAGTCGACCTGGCCGAACAGTTGCAAGATTGCGGTATTGAAGCGTTAACCGTGCACGGACGTACCCGCGCCCAAATGTATACGGGCGAGGCCGATTGGAGCCTGTTGGGTGAAATCAAAAACAACCCCCGTATGCGCATTCCTTTGATAGGAAATGGCGATGTTACTACACCCCAACGTGCCAAGGAGTGTTTTGACCGTTACGGGGTCGATGCTGTGATGATAGGACGTGCCAGCTTTG
>JBOFRN010000180.1:0-10503 GCA_051651025.1 Phocaeicola sp. | reverse complement strand
TAGGAGTAAACGATCTATATTTGTCAATCACCTCGGATTTTCTAGCGTAGAGACAACGTGGTCATTCTCTTTCAAAAGAGAGGCGCATAATGTTAAATTGAGCTTGGTAGATTGAGAGCTTTTACTTACTTTTGTTCACTGTATGAGTGATTGAACTTCTGTTGCATTAATCTGTAACATAAAGAATAAATCGAACACTCTGGTTAAACTACTTAATAAATACTATGAAAAACATTACAGCAGGAATCATGCTGTTTACTTTTGCACTGCAAAGTTATGCAGCACAAGAGCAGCTAAAAGGTTTCTATTACCGAACGGAGCAAGCACCCGTAGGTAATGAGTGGGAATCTCCCGAAAATTTGGCTCTTAACAAGGAGCAGCCTCGTGCTTACATCTTTCCTTTCGAGAGCGCTGAAAGTGCTCGTCGCGTATTACCAGAAAACAGTAAATATTGGTTGTCACTCAATGGCGAGTGGGATTTTAATTGGGCAGCCAATCCCGATTCACGCCCCAAAGAGTTTTATCAAGTCGATTACAACACTGCAACTTGGGATAAAATGCGCGTACCATCGAACTGGAATATAGAGGGTATACAAAAAAATGGAGATCTGAAGTATGGAGTACCTATCTATGTAAATCAACCCGTTATTTTCAAACATGCAGTCAAGGTAGACGACTGGCGAGGGGGTGTCATGCGTACTCCACCCGATACTTGGACTACCTATAAGCATCGAAACGAGGTAGGTTCCTATCGCAGAGAGTTTGATGTGCCGCAAGATTGGGATGGGCGTGAGGTTTTTATCAGCTTTGATGGTGTGGACTCTTTCTTCTATCTCTGGATTAATGGGCAATATGTGGGTTTCTCAAAGAACTCGCGGAATACAGCCAACTTTAATATAACTCCTTATCTAAAGAAAGGCAAAAATATAGTAGCAGCCGAAGTATACCGTAGCTCAGATGCCTCTTTCTTAGAGGCACAAGATATGTTCCGCTTGCCCGGTATTTTCCGTACAGTAGCGTTGTTTGCCACTCCCAAAGTACACGTTCGTAATTTGGTTGCTATTCCCGATCTAGACGACAGCTATACAAATGGTTCGTTAGCTATCACTACAGACATTCGCAACTACGATAAAAAACAGGCAAAGGAGTATAAAATGGTCTATTCGCTTTATGCCAATGAGCTCTATTCGGATAATAACAAACCTGTTGATGGTGCTTTAGTTACTGCCGAAGTGGCCGATATAGCTCCCGGTAAAGAGATGGAAGCACAAAAGGTTCTATTAAATATCAAGAATCCCAATAAGTGGTCGGCAGAGGCTCCTTATCGGTATACGCTTGTAGCCGAGTTAAAAGATAAAAAGGGAAAAGTAGTCGATGTGACTTCGACCATTGTAGGTTTCCGCGAAGTAGAGATTAAAGATACACCTGCACACGAAGATGAATTTGGATTGGCTGGACGCTACTACTATATCAATGGTAAACCGGTTAAATTAAAAGGGGTGAATCGTCACGAATCCAATCCTGCTACAGGACATGTTATCTCTCGTCAAGTAATGGAACAAGAGATTATGCTTATGAAGCGTGCCAACATTAATCATGTGCGCAACTCACACTACCCAGATGATCCTTATTGGTATTACCTATGCGATAAGTATGGCATCTATCTTGAGGATGAAGCCAATATCGAGTCACATCAGTATTACTACGGTGAAGCTTCATTATCTCACCCGGTAGAGTGGAAAGATGCACACGTGGCTCGCGTAATGGAGATGGTACATGCCAACATTAATAATCCATCGATTGTAATCTGGTCTTTGGGTAATGAAGCTGGGCCTGGAGATAACTTTGTGGCTGCTTATGATGCCCTAAAGAGAGCCGATTTATCGCGTCCTGTACAGTACGAACGCAACAACAAAATTGTGGATATGGGATCGAATCAGTATCCTTCAATAGCTTGGACACGCAATGCGGTAAAGGGAACCTATAACATTAAATACCCTTTCCATATTTCGGAATATGCACACTCTATGGGGAATGCATGTGGTAACTTAATTGACTACTGGGAAGCGATTGAGTCGACCAACTTCTTCTGTGGGGGTGCCATATGGGATTGGGTCGATCAATCTATGTATGCCTACGATCCAAAGACAGGCGATAAGTACCATGCCTATGGAGGCGACTTTGGGGATACTCCCAACGATGGCCAGTTTGTACTGAATGGTATCGTATTTGGTGATTTAGAGCCGAAGCCTCAATATTATGAGGTAAAGAAGGTCTATCAGCATGTGGGTGTTAAAGCCGTTGATGTAGAAAAAGGAGTTTTTGAACTCTTCAACAAGTACTACTTCAAAAACTTATCCGACTATCAGTTGCGTTGGGCACTTTATGAAGATGGAACTGAGATTGAATCGGGGATGATGCAACCACAAAGTTTAAATGCCCGTCAACGTACAACGGTAACTTTACCTTACCAATATACAAAACTCAAAAGTGATTCTGAGTACTTTGTAAAGGTACAGTTTTTACTCAATGAAAAACAACCTTGGGCAGATAGAGGGTTCCCACAAGCCGAAGAGCAGATGTTGGTAAAAGAAGCAGATGTTCGCCCCGCGATTGCACAGGTGGCTACTAGTAGTGGCAAATTGCAATTGCAGAAAGTAGAAGGAGCTATTCAACCCATTAAAGGTGATAACTTTGAAGTGAAATTCGATACGCAGACAGGTTCTATCTATAGCCTTACTTATGGTAACGAAACAATCATTGCGCCGGGTAACGGACCTAAACTCGATGCTTTGCGTGCTTTTGTTAATAATGACAACTGGTTCTACTCACCTTGGTTTGATAACGGTTTGCATAATTTGGTCCATAGAGTAACTAGCCAAGCTCTTTATCTTGATCAAGATAAGAATGAGAAGAGCAAACAAAAGGTAGTAGTATCCTTTACCGTTGAGTCGCAAGCTCCGAACGGTGCAAAGATTTTAGGAGGCACTAGCTCGGGTAAAAATAGTATTCAAGAGCTTACGGATAAACCATTTGGTGCGAACGACTTTAAGTTTACTACCAACCAAATTTGGACCATCTATCCCGATGGTTCTATTGAGTTGCAAGCAAATATCTCATCGAACAATCCTAGTCTAGTACTTCCACGCTTAGGCTATGTCATGAAAGTGCCTGAAAAGTACAGTAATTTTACATACTATGGCAGAGGACCGATCGATAATTATGCCGATCGTAAATCGGGGCAATTTGTTGAACAGCATCAAACGACAGTGGCAGGTGAATTTGTAAACTTTCCCAAACCACAGGACATGGGGAATCACGAAGATGTACGCTGGTGTGCTTTGACAGCTTCATCGGGTAATGGAGCTATATTTGTAGCGACAGATCGTCTATCGGTATCGGCACTCCAGTATTCGGCGCTTGATTTGATTAAGGCTCCACACCCTTATCAGCTCCCTAAAGCAGGTGATACCTATCTGCACCTTGATTTGGGTGTAACAGGATTAGGGGGAAATAGCTGTGGGCAAGGTGGTCCACTCCATGAAGATCGTATATTTGCAAGCAACCATCACATGGGCTTTATCATTCGCCCAACTAGTGCGAATGAATCACTCAAATCTAGTGCACACGTCTCTGCATCGGGTGAATTACCCATCTCGATTGTACGCACACGTGCAGGTGTTGTCGAAATCGGATCTCAAGAGAAAGATGCAGCCATTATGTATACAGTAAATGGTGGTAAGGCTCAACTATATAAGAGCGAGATTTCCCTACGGGATGGTGGATTAATTAAGGCCTGGTACAAAGATAAGAAACAACTATCTGCTACCGCTCAATTTGAAAAGATAGAAGGTATACAGACAGAGGTTATCTCAACAAGTAGTCAAGAGGCTGGTGAAGGCGATGCCAAAAACTTAGTTGATGGCGATCCTAATAGCTATTGGCACACCATGTATTCGGTAACTGTGGCTAAATATCCACACTGGGTTGACCTAGATGCTGGAGAAGAGAAGCAGATTAAAGGGTTTACTTTTCTTCCTCGCCAAAGTGGAACGAATGGACGAGTTAAAGAGTACACTATCCAAGTAAGCCAAGATGCAAAAGAGTGGGGAGAGCCCATCCATAAAGGAATATTCGAAAATGATGCCGCTCTTAAAAGGGTTCTTTTTAATAAACCCATAAAAGCGCGCTACATCCGTTTTACTGCTTTAAGTTCGCAGAACCAGCAAGATTTTGCTTCGGCTGCAGAAATTAGTATTTTAGCAGAATAATTACAGGCAAGATAGAACTGCCCAAGCACTCTTGAAAAGGAGTTGCTTGGGCAGTTTGCATTTCTAGGATATGGAGTTCTAATGGTAAGCATCTTTTCCGGATTCGTTGCATGGGTGTAATAGTTAACTGATTCGATAAATCCTAAATATCGGCTTTATGTTAAAACTAACTTCTTAAAATTTTCAATCTTTAGCAATTGACACTATATTTGTAGAAAGATAAAACTACTTTAGCTCTTACGTATGACTAAAAAGATATCCCTGCTCTTTATCTATTTGATAATTCCTGCTCTAGCTTTTGGACAATCAAACTCATTCAAGCCCGAAAAGCTAGTTATTCGGGGTTCGAATGCCTATGAACCTTTTGAATTTATAGACAAAGATGGTGAAATGAAAGGATTTAACGTTGACATCATAAACGCTTTGATGAAAGAGCTGCAATGGGATTACGATTTCAAGCTAGAAGAGTGGAAGGAGGTCAATAAAGGTATTAGAGCGGGTAACATAGATATTATGCCGGGTATGATTTACTCGGAAGAACGAGCCAAGTTCGTTCGATTTGGGCTTCCAATCACCGACATGGGTCGAAATATTTTCACGTTACAAGGAGAGCCCTATACAACGCTTGAATCACTGCGGGGAAAGCGTATTATCGTTCATGCCGAAGGTTGGTCTCATGAATATCTTCTTAAAGAGAAACTCACCGATAAGATTGTACTTACCAGAAATATGGACGAAAGTTTAAAAGCATTAATTGATGGAAGAGGCGATGCAGTGATTGGGAGTGATCTTGTTGCCTTTTATTCCATTATGAAGAATGGTTATACTGGAATTAGAACGTATGATTTGGGGGTTCCCACACAACAGTACTCAATTGTAGTATCTAAAAGTGATGAACTTCTTCTTTACCATATAAACATGGGTCTCCAACGCTTGAAAGCGTCAGGAGAGTATGATCGCATTTACAACAAGTGGTTTGGTGTGTACAAGAATCGGCAGCCAACCCAGTTAATCTACACCATCTCTACTCTTTTTATCATAACTCTTTTAATTTCTTTCTTTTCAGTTCGATACGCCAAGCGCAAGGCCAGAATGAGTGAGCTCAGACTGGAGGATACTAGAAGTGAATTAGAGTTAGCTATTGAAGCTGGGAACATTACCGCTTGGGTCTACAACATAGAAACCCATCAGATTTACTCATTGCATAGGTTGCAAATATTACAAGAGGGCGATCATATTGAGAAGCTTTTTGAACTTATGGATAAAAATGAGCGCGATAAGGCCACTCAACTATTTACAGAAGTAGTAACTGGTGTGACTATGTATGCAACCTTCCAATTCTGTATTCGCAAAAGAGAGGGGCAACTATTCGATCAATATTACGAGGGAACCATGAAAAGAGTTCCGGGTAGTCCAACCAGAGAGAAATCTATCGTAGGTACCATGAAGAATATCACTGCCGATGTATTATCTCGAAAAGAACTAATCGAAATGCGTGATAAGGCAGATGCCTCTAATCGCTTAAAATCGGCTTTCCTTGCTAATATGAGCCACGAAATACGCACGCCACTCAATGCTATTATTGGTTTTAGTAATATCCTGTTGGATGATGAAATGGAGTCGACCAATGAAGAGAAAAAATTCTACAAAGAAGCGATTAACACGAATAGTGAATTGCTCCTTAATTTAATCAATGATATTCTAGACCTCTCGCGTATCGAAGCAGGCTCTTTTAGCTTCCACCAACATTATTTTGATTTCTCACCTTGGTTCATTGCACTAGCCGAAGAGCTGAAACGCTATTCGACAGAGAGTGTGGTGCTAGTTTATAACTCTCCGCTAAACTCTTTGTGGATCGAGTCTGATTCAAATCGATTGGCACAGATTATTACTAATTTTGTCACAAATGCCTTCAAATTTACGAAGATTGGAAAGGTTACGATGGCTTATGAATTTAAAGATGAGTGCTTGACCATATCCGTATCAGATACAGGTATTGGTATAGCCGATGATAAACAGTCAAGCGTATTTAATCGATTCATTAAACTTAATGAATTTGCCCAGGGTACCGGTTTAGGGCTTCCTATCTGTAAAGCGATAGCCAAAGCAATGGGAGGGAAAATTGGTTTAACTTCCAAACTTGGTGAGGGATCAACCTTCTTTGTGAGCCTTCCTTGTAAAAATAGCTCAATCCATGTAGAGTATAAAGAGAAATAGAGAAATTTTAGGGGAGGGCGAGTCAGAATCCGAAAATGATATTTCTTAATTCTATTTGCGCTATTTGCTTATAATAACGGGGTGATTGGGTAGAGAGATTTCAAAGTGTCTCAGTGCTTTGAAAATGCATAATAGCCTATTAAAACAATACTTTGAAATGTTATTTTAGCATTTATTAATTGTTTCCCTTGAATTATTACTGTAATTTTGGCTGCTACAAAACAGACAAAACAATTTTGTGGCTTTGTAACCTAAAAAACGAAAGAAAAAACTTAATCAATAGAATTATGGCTGAAGCAATTGACATTCGAGAACTCAATGAGAGAATTGAAAGACAAAGTGCATTTATAACAAATCTTACCACAGGCATGGATCAAGTGATTGTGGGACAGAAACACTTGGTGGAATCCTTATTAATTGGTCTTTTGTCAGATGGACATATATTGCTAGAAGGGGTTCCTGGATTAGCAAAAACATTAGCAATTAAAACTTTAGCATCACTCATTGATGCACAATATAGCCGAGTGCAGTTTACACCCGACTTACTTCCTGCCGACGTAGTTGGTACAATGATTTACAGCCAAAAGGATGAACAGTTTATCGCTAAAAAGGGGCCCATCTTTGCTAACTTCGTATTGGCTGATGAAATAAACCGTGCGCCTGCTAAAGTACAAAGTGCACTTCTAGAGGCCATGCAAGAGCGTCAAGTAACATTAAGCAAAGATACATTCAAACTTCCTTCACCTTTCTTAGTAATGGCTACTCAAAACCCGATTGAACAAGAAGGTACTTATCCATTGCCAGAAGCACAAGTAGACCGTTTCATGCTGAAAGTAATTATCGACTATCCAAAATTGGAAGAAGAGAAGAAAATTATTCGCAGTCACATCAATGGTGATAAATTTGAAGTACGCCCTATCTTAAAGGCCGAAGAGATTATGGAGGCTCGTAAAGTGGTTAAACAAGTTTACTTGGACGAGAAAATTGAACAATACATTGCCGATATTGTATTCGCAACCCGTTATCCCGAAAAGTACGATTTGAAAGAGTTGAAAGATATGATTGGCTTTGGTGGCTCTCCACGTGCCTCTATCAACTTGGCACTTGCTGCTCGTAGCTATGCATTTATCAAGCGTCGTGGTTATGTAATCCCTGAAGATGTACGTGCAGTAGCTCACGATGTACTTCGCCACCGTATTGGATTGACTTATGAAGCTGAAGCAAGTAACCTTACTTCGGATGAGATTGTAAGTAAAATCCTTAATAAGGTTGAAGTACCTTAATGCTCAATTGCTCTACTGTTTAAGTATCCGTAGTGCATGATGCTCAATTTAGCATATCTTTATTCTAACAGACAAACAAGTTTAAACATCAGTTTTGTCTCGAAAAGAATGAGCACTTAATACTTAGCTTTCTACTAGAGAGGGCAAAAAGGGGGATAAGAATATGGCTTTGTATAACAACGTTAAAGCGGTTATACAAAGCATCTCTTGTTATCTGAGAATCGGATAAATAGTACGGTAATGTTACGAGTACTCTTACAGGAGTATTCAGAAACCAGAAATGGAACAATATGGAAACAAGTGAATTACTAAAACGGGTTCGCCGGATTGAAATAAAAACAAAGGGACTTTCGAATAACATCTTCGCTGGGCAGTATCACTCTGCTTTCAAGGGGAAAGGTATGGCCTTTTCGGAGGTACGTGAGTATCAATACGGTGACGATGTACGCGATATAGACTGGAACGTAACCGCTCGTTACAATAAACCCTTTGTGAAGGTGTTTGAAGAGGAGCGCGAGCTAACCGTAATGATGCTGGTTGATGTTTCGAACAGTTTAGATTTTGGTACAGTAAAACAAACAAAAATGGAGATGGTAACTGAAATTGCAGCTACTCTCGCTTTTTCGGCTATCCAGAACAATGACAAAATAGGGGTAATCTTCTTTTCTGACAAGATTGAGAAATTTATTCCACCTCAAAAAGGGCGAAAGCATATTTTGTATATTATCCGTGAGCTACTTAATTTCCAACCCGAAAGCAAACGGACGGATGTTAAGATGGCCGTACAATATCTTACGAATGTGATAAAAAAGCGATGCACCACTTTTATGTTAAGTGACTTTATTGATGAAGGTGACTTCCGTACAGCACTTACCATAGCAAACCGTAAGCACGACTTGGTAGCTATTCAGGTATATGATAGACGCATGATGGAGCTACCCGACGTGGGATTAATGAAAGTGCGTGATGCTGAAACAGGACACGAAGAGTGGATTGATACCTCCTCTAAGAAGTTGCGCCGCGCTCATGCTGAATGGTGGAGAGAAAAACAAGCGCAATTGAGCGAAACTTTTACCAAAAGTAATGTCGACTCTGTATCGGTGCGTACTGATCAAGACTATGTAAAGGCATTACTAAACTTATTTGCTAAACGAAATTAATGGATATGAAGTTACTACATTGGAGCAAAATAGGTTTGAAGAGTGTAGCTTGTGCTGCATTACTTCTTTCAGCAACTCCTGCTCAAAGCCAACAGGTAACAGTCGATGCAAGTATAGACTCACTTACTTTGTTAATTGGTGAACAGGCAAAGGTAAAACTTGAGATAAGCTTAGATGCAGATAAGACCTTACAACTTCCTCTCTTAAAGGATACTTTGGTAAGAGGGGTTGAGGTATTAGATGTAGCTAAACCCGATACACAATATTTGAATGATCGTAAGCGTATGCTTATTACGCAAGAGTATACCATAACCTCATTCGATTCGGCACTCTACTACTTGCCGCCTTTAGAGATTTTAGTTAACAATGAATCCTATCGTTCTCAAGCTTTGGCACTTAAGGTGTATTCTATTCCAGTAGACACACTAAATCCTGAGGCTTTTTTTGGACCTAAAACCATCCGTAAGGTTTCACTTACATGGGGCGATGTATCGACTATGGTGTGGCTATTGTTACTTATGATTGCACTGGGTGCATTCGGTTATTACCTGTTTATGCGTTGGATAGACAACAAACCTATTATACGTAAAATAAAAGTAGAGCCTAAAATACCGCCTCACCAATTGGCACTGAACGAGATTGAACGAATTAAAGGTGATAAATCACTTCGTGCAAACGATCCTAAAGCGTACTATACGGAACTTACCGACGTACTTCGTACTTACATGGAGGAACGTTTTGGATTTAGTGCGTTAGAGATGACCTCTTCTGAGATTATTGAGCATCTGAAAAAAGTGAACGAGAAGGAATCAGTAAGAGAGCTGATGAGCCTTTTTCAAACAGCCGACTTGGTAAAGTTTGCTAAACATGCTCCACTCATGAACGAAAACGATATGAACTTGGTGAATGCGGTAGAGTTTATTAATGAAACCAAAGTAGAGGTGGATCCAAATGCGAAACCCGAGCCAACGGAGATAACGGTTGTAGAGAAACGATCAAAAACAGGTACCATGTGGTTAATAGCAACCATGGCTACAGTAGGTGTAACTCTTGTAGTAGTGCTTTACTTCTTGGCCCGCGATATCTATCGCCTTTGGTTTTAACCTTAAAATGCTAGAACAATGACTTTTGCAAATATTGAATATCTATTTCTGCTGGTGCTGCTATTACCTTATATAGCCTGGTATGTACTGAAACGAAAGAAGACAGAACCCACACTGCAAGTGGCTACTACGCGTATGTATATGCGTGCACCTAAGAGTTGGAAGGTTTATCTCCTTCATGCTCCTTTTGTGCTTCGTATACTGGCACTTATTATGGTTATCTTGGTACTTGCTAGACCACAATCGACCAACCGATGGCAAAATAGCGAAATTGAAGGGATCGACATTATGCTAGCTGTCGATGTTTCTACCAGTATGCTAGCTGAAGACTTGAAGCCTAACCGCTTAGAGGCTGCAAAACAGGTCGCTGCAGAGTTTATCAATGGTCGATCCAATGACAACATTGGCTTGACTATTTTTGCCGGTGAGAGTTTTACTCAATGCCCGTTGACGGTAGACCATGCTGTAC
>JBOFRN010000179.1:0-5444 GCA_051651025.1 Phocaeicola sp. | reverse complement strand
CAAGGCTGCATGAGGGGAGCTACTTCAGGATTGTTTTTTGCGAAAGGAAAGGAACTCGCACGGTGTGCTCAGACAGCCTTTCCTTTTTCTCGCAAAAAGCAATCCTTCCGTTTTACGCTCCTCTCATGAGGCCGTTCTTCGCTTCTCAACATTGCTCGGCTTTTGCCTCGCTCGTTGCTTCTTTGTCAACTTCGCTTCTCAACATTGCTCGGCTTTGGCCTCGCTCGTTGTTTCTTTTCAACTTTGCTTCTCAACTTCGCTTCGCTTGTTGCTTTTACTCCTTTTCTTACTTCACTTCTCCTTATCCTCTTCCGCCTCTTTAACTTCGCTTCGCTTGTTTAATTGAGGGTTTTTTGTGTATTACTGTGAAAAAGTATGTAACTTTGTGGCTTTTTGAAATGGATTGTAAAACACGACTTAAATAATACACGATTGTATGAATGGATTGAAATTTTGGAAGGCTTTGGCCTTTTTGGTTTTTGTTGGTATCTCGCTTTTCTCTTGTAGTAACGAGGGGGAGGTGTTTGTGGAGGAGGCTCCTACGCAGGCCGATTCGTTGAAAATTGTATCGCTTAACTACTTTGACTTTGTTTTTGAGGATGATGTGGTGGCTTTGAATGAGAGCAAAACGGCTCTTCGGGTGAAGCGTGACTACTTGGAGAAGATGGAGTTTGTAGTGGCTCCGGCCAATGTGGTGACGGTGATGCGGGCCAAGAATGAGCTTCCTTACTACCTGCGCGTGGAGCGTGTGGAGCGTATGGGAGAGGTGATGGAGGTGTATGGTACCGAGGTGACAATCGAGGAGGTGCTGCCCGATACCGATATCGTGCTTAATACTACGCCTTATTACAACCCTCAACCTCATGCGCGTAC
Organism: Phocaeicola sp.; assembly: GCA_051651025.1. Taxonomy (GTDB): domain Bacteria; phylum Bacteroidota; class Bacteroidia; order Bacteroidales; family Bacteroidaceae; genus Phocaeicola. The sequence continues at coordinate 4,571 of JBOFRN010000179.1, read as the reverse complement.
CATAAGCCGAGCGAATGAACTGGGGGTGGATCCGGGGTTGATGAATGAGCACGGGGAGCTGCATCCTACCTTGATTTTACGAACGGGCGAGGATATGGAACCACAGGCTTTGAACAGCTTGAACCACTCCACAGCCTATGTGCCGGGAGCTAGTAGAGTGGGTGAGGAGTACCTTGCTTTTGATGTGCGTGAACAGGGTACCAATGCCGATCTATCGGGCTACTTGTCACTCAAGTTTCAACGCTTCTTTAACTTGACCTTTGCGGCCGACTCTATTCTCTCTTACTCGGGTTCGATGAATGCTGAATTGGGAGCCAAGGTGGCGCTTAAAACGTCGTGGTTCTCACTCAAGAAGTTCGAAACTCGCTTCTTTGGATCGTATGAGGTGAACTCTATTTTGGGACTTAACTTTGGACAAGCGGTTACCTTTGGGGATAAAAACTACGAACCAATCTGCTCCATTAGTAGCTATTATACCACCTTCTTTATTGGTCCTATTCCGGTGGTGATTCAAATGCGTTCGGAGGTGGTGCGCAAGGTTGGCGGAATCTTGAAAGGGGCACTGAAACTGGGAATTCCGATTCACCTCTCGCACAGCTTTGAGAAGGGGGTGATTTACGAAGATAAAAAGTGGGATACCATTAGTAAAACGGAAAACAAGAGCCGAGGAATGGCTTATGATAAATTGACGCTGCAGGGATCGGTCTATGCTAAAGTGGAGGCGGGTGTATACCTGAAAGCGGGGGCGTACCTGTATGGATCGGCAGGACCCTATGCACTTCTGGGACCGGCGTTGATGGCCGAACTATCGGCAGCGGCCAATGTAAATGAGGATGGCTTTAAGTTTAAGGCCGAGGCGAGCGTGGGATTGGTGCTAGCGGGGGCTGTAGGGGCCGAGGTGAAGATCTGGAAATGGAACCTGGGCGACTTTAATCAGCCTTTTGAGATGGCGCGCTATGACTTCTTTCACGAGAAATGGGGCTTCGATGTAGAGTATCAGGAGAAACCGAAAGTGCAATTTTCCAATTATGTAATGGCGCCCTAAATGAGACGACTCAAGGGGAGAATGAGAAGGGTGAGGGGGGCTGGTGGGCTCCTCTTACTCGCTCTATGGATGTGGACCACCGTAGGGTGTGCCGAGGCTCAGGGAGAGGCACTCACACCGAGAGGCAAACGAACCGTGCAGATGCTTTTTCCAACCAGTGGATTGGGGGGAGAGGGCTATGTGGATATGTTGCTTTATGGCATTCAAAAGGGGTGCATGGAGCACGATGTGGAGCTTACACTGCTTATTCCTCAGAACGATGAGGAGGGGGTGGAGTGTTACCAAAAGTGGTTGAAGAGGGGGGGCGATGCGCAGGAGAAGAACCTGGAGCAATCGCTCTTTATTTTTGCCACAACGGCTTACGAATCGCTGTTGAAGCGGGAGGGAATGGTGCCTGCCCCGGGGAGCAACCAAACGGTGCTGATGCTGGAGAGTAACTTGGAGTGGCCGGGATTGCATACCAGCTGCATGCAGACCTATGGGGCTTCGTACTACTGGGGGGCGCTGGTGGCAACCATTTATAGGCAAATTCAGGAGCGAGAGGGGGTGAGGTATCAAGCGGCCATTTGTGTGGCCAATGGGGCTGAACCGGTCTTGAAAAATGGAGAACGGGGCTTTCGAGAGGGATTTACAACTCACTTTGGAGAGCCGCCTCTTACCTTTTATTTGGGAACCGAGAAGGAGCAGGGGTTTGATAGCCCCGATAGTGCCTACCGGGCTTGTATGCTACTGCCTGAAACGTGCCGATTTGTTTATCCACTGGCGGGAGGATCGAACAAGGGGGTTTACCGATTCTCGCGGGCAAGTGGGGTGCTTACGGCGGGGATGGATGGCGATATGAAGAACTACTCGGAGTGGATGATTGGATCGCTCTTGAAGCGGATGGATCGATACTTGATTGATTTAGTGGGAAACTGGGCAGCGGGGGGAAAGATGGAGACCTCGCAAACTTACTACCTGGAACGGGAGGGGTATGTGGAGGTAACGCGGGAACCGCTGCTGGAGGAGCTTATAGAGGGACTGGGGGCGTTGGAACCGCGCTTGTTTGAGGAGGCAAAACGAAAAGAGAGAAGTTATGAAGCGAGTTGGTAAAGGGGCGAGTTGCTGGAGAGTGTTGATGCGGGAAGTGCTGGTGCGGGGAGTGCTGGTGCTGGGAGTGCTGGTGCTGATGGGGGCATGCCGCAGTGAAAACCCAACCGTAGGGGGCGTTGTGGACGAGAGTACGGTGGTGAAAATAGGGGTAATACTGCCTCGAGAGGGGGGGAAGTATAACGAGGTGATGACTTGGGTGCAGGAGCAGGTGGTGCAGGCATCGAAGGGGGAAATAAGACCGGAATTTATCTGGGTGGATGAGTCGAAGGGGGAGGTGCGGAGTGCGGCCATGGAGCTGATGCTACGAACCGATGTGGCTTGCTTAATTGGGTGCGAGGGGGAGGAGAATACCCGAACGGTGGCGACTGTGTGTCACCAAAATAGAAAGCCGCTCTTTACCTTCTCGACTGCAATAGAGGTGATTAGGCAGTTTGGAAACGAGCAATTTGTGTGGGGATTGTGCGAATCGGATGTGACGCAGAGTGAGGTGCTGCTGGCACTGGCGGCTATGCAGGGGCATGAGTCGGTAACGCTCTTGGCGCAGAGGGGGCATCCCTATACGCAGGTGTTTTTGGATTGGTACGAGTTTCAGGCGGCCGAACTGGGAGTGAAATCGGCAGGGGTGGTCACCTTTGAGCAACCTGGCCAACTGCAGGGGGCGGTTAAACGGGCACTCCAGCTACATACGCAGGCGGTGGTGGCCATTCCCGCCTCGAAGGAAGAGGCGGTGGAGATGATTCGGAGCTTCCAACAGGAGATTCCTCGCGGAAGTGAGGGACCCGAAATTTACTTCGGAAACAAGGCGTACGATGCGCAGGTGTTGAAAGAGGTGGGGGCGATAGAGCGCTCTTTGCGATGTACGGGGGTGGCACTGGTGCCTTCGCCCTTGTCGGGATTTGGGGTCTCTTTTTTTGCACGATACAACCGCAAACTACAATTTGGAGAGGCGGAGCTCTTTGATGCGGTAATGGTGGCTTGCTTGGCTCACCTGCACCGACAGGTGGAGCAGCAGGGGCAAACCAGCCCGAGAGGATTGGAGCAGGCCAAAGAGGAGAATGAGGCGATGAACCGATCCATCGGGGCGCTGCTAAGTCGTACCTCGGAGGTGCAAGGGGGGTGGACGCTGGGACGCATGGAGGAGGCGTTCGCCGAGATTCAAGAGGGGGGAACACCGGTGCTGAGTGGGGCTACGGGATCGCTCGATTTTGCACCGAAACTGCACTCGTTTGTGCAATACTCTACCTATGTGCACTGGCGAATCTATGAACAGGCGTTTATTACGCTCGATCACTACAGCCGAGGGGGGGGCAAACAGGCCTCCTCGGCCGTGGGGTCGTGGGAGTGGGAGAAGAAGTTGCTGCAGAACATGGACCCCAATCAGCCACAGGGGGAGTATGCCGAACTCAAGGGGCAGTGGGCGGTGATTGTGGCTGCTTCGCAGGGGTGGAGCAACTACCGACACCAGGCCGATGCACTCGCTCTTTATAGGCAACTCAAAGAGCGGGGGTGGGAGGATGAACGCATTCTCTTGATTCTGGAGGATGACTTGGCTTATCACCCACAAAATCCCTACCCGGGGGTCATTACGCAGCTTAAAGGGGGGGAGAATCTTTATGAAGGGGCGCAAGTGGATTACCAATTGTCGCAACTTACCTTGGACAACTTGGCGCAACTGATGCGTGGGGAGGAGCTCGTTGCAGGAGCGGGGGCTTTGCAGAGTGGGGCCAACGACAATGTGATTCTCTTTTGGAGTGGACACGGGAGTCCGTTGGAGGGGAAGCGCTGGTACTGGGGCGAAAAGGAGCTCCTTTCGGGCAATTTCTTGCGCGAACTCTTGCAACAGATGCAGGCCGAAGAGCGATTCCGACGCTTGCTTTGGGTGGTGGAGGCGTGCTATGCGGGCGAAGTGGCTGCCCATGCCGAGGGAATTCCGGGGGTGCTGATGCTTACCGCAGCCAATGCCAAGGAGCAGTCGCTGGCTACCGACTATAACGTGGAGAGGGGAACTTACTTGAGTAACTCCTTTACAACGGCTTTCTTGAAACAGCTGCAACTCAAACCGCAGAGCTCCATGCATGAACTCTATACGCAGTGCTTTTATGAGACCATTGGGTCGCACGTAACGCTTTACAATGTGGGGGGATTTGGAAACCTTTTTGAAACGGGAGTAGGGGAGTTTGTTACTCCTTTTTAGAAAAAGGTGTTTAAAAATCTTTCTCTTTTGAAAGGCTTTTCTTTTAGGGAAAGGTGTTTTGTTTCTCTTTTCTCTCTGCTGGCTGTTCATTTCTTTTGTCGCTGCTGGCTGTTCATTTCTTTTGTCTTGATACAAAAGAAACGGAACCAAAGAAAAAATCAAGGCTGCATGAGGGGAGCTACTTCAGGATTGTTTTTTGCGAAAGGAAAGGAACTCGCACGGTGTGCTCAGACAGCCTTT
>JBOFRN010000178.1:0-71882 GCA_051651025.1 Phocaeicola sp. | reverse complement strand
ATCAAGCAGCTAAAATCCGTGAAATTATCGGAGCTGAATTTAAAGTAGAAGGTGATCTTCGTTCTGAAATTCAATTGAACATTAAGCGATTAATGGACATTGGTTGTTATCGTGGTGTGCGTCACCGTATTGGTTTGCCAGTTCGTGGACAAAGCACTAAGAATAACGCACGTACACGTAAAGGAAGAAAGAAAACGGTTGCAAATAAGAAAAAAGCTACTAAATAATAATTGTTGATATGGCAAAAAAAACAGTCGCTGCAAAGAAAAGAAATGTTAAGGTTGATGCGAACGGACAATTGCACGTTCACTCTTCATTCAATAACATCATCGTTTCTCTTGCAAATAGTGAAGGTCAAATAATTTCTTGGTCTTCTGCAGGTAAGATGGGATTTAGAGGTTCTAAAAAGAATACTCCTTATGCAGCTCAAATGGCTGCGCAAGATTGTGCAAAAGTTGCATTTGATCTTGGCCTGAGAAAGGTAAAAGCTTATGTAAAGGGTCCTGGTAACGGACGTGAGTCTGCCATCAGAACTATCCATGGAGCCGGAATTGAGGTTACTGAAATCGTTGATGTAACTCCACTTCCTCACAATGGTTGTCGTCCTCCAAAGAGAAGAAGAGTATAATAGATAACCCTATTTTTATGTAACTTGTTTTTGTTAATAATGGATTGCATTTTCCTTTCTGTAATCGCGGCTGCAACAAAATAAGTTCATTAATAACAATTAAACTATAAAAAGAAATGGCTAGATATACTGGACCAAAATCAAGAATCGCTCGTAAATTTGGTGAGGCAATCTTTGGAGCAGATAAGGTGTTGTCAAAGAAGAACTATCCTCCTGGACAACACGGAAACAACAGAAGAAAAAAAACTTCTGAATATGGTGTCATGTTGGCAGAGAAACAAAAGGCTAAATATACTTACGGTGTTCTTGAGAAACAATTCCGTAACTTATTTGAAAAAGCGGCAAGTGCAACTGGTATTACCGGTGAAATTTTGCTTCAAAGCCTTGAATCTCGTCTTGACAATGTTGTATTCCGTTTAGGTATTGCACCTACTCGTGCTGCAGCTCGTCAATTGGTAAGTCACAAACACGTAACAGTAGATGGTAAGGTCGTAAACATTCCTTCTTATGCTGTTAAGCCAGGTCAAATTATTGGTGTTCGCGAAAGATCAAAATCTCTAGAAGTTATTGCTAACTCTCTAGCCGGTTTTAATCACAGCAAATATCCTTGGATGGAGTGGGATGCAACTGCTAAGGTTGGTAAAATGTTACACAAACCTGAAAGAGCAGACATTCCTGAAAACATTAAAGAACAGTTGATCGTTGAGTTGTACTCTAAATAATAATTAATTTCATGGCGATATTAGCATTTCAAAAACCTGATAAAGTATTAATGTTGGAAGCGGATTCAAACTTTGGTAAATTTGAATTTCGTCCACTCGAGCCCGGTTTCGGTATTACCGTAGGTAATGCTTTGCGCCGTATTCTTCTTTCTTCATTAGAAGGATTTGCCATCAATACAATTAAAATTGATGGTGTTGAACACGAGTTTGCTACCGTTGCTGGGGTAAAGGAAGATGTGACCAACATTATCTTGAATCTGAAGCAAGTTAGATTTAAGCAAGTGGTAGAAGAATTCGAAAATGAGAAAGTAAGTATTACTATTGAGAATTCGAGTGAATTTAAAGCAGGTGATATAAACAAGTATTTAACTGGATTTGAAGTGTTAAATCCTGAATTGGTTATTTGCCATTTGGATTCAAAGGCGACATTACAGATGGATATTACCATTAACAAAGGTAGAGGTTATGTTCCGGCTGAAGAAAACCGCGAATATTGCACCGATGTTAATGTAATTCCAATCGACTCTATTTACACACCGATACGTAACGTTAAGTATCAGGTAGAAAACTTCCGCGTTGAGCAGAAGACTGACTACGAAAAATTAGTACTTGAGATAAGTACTGATGGTTCCATTCAACCGAAAGAAGCTTTGAAAGAAGCCGCTAAAATATTGATTCATCACTTCATGCTATTCTCTGATGAGAAGATTACTCTTGAAACGTCAGATGTAGATGGTAATGAAGAATTTGATGAGGAAGTATTACACATGCGTCAACTTCTAAAAACGAAGCTTGTAGATATGGATCTTTCTGTTCGTGCATTAAATTGTTTGAAAGCAGCTGATGTTGAAACATTAGGTGATTTAGTTCAATTCAATAAAACGGATTTGTTGAAGTTCCGTAACTTCGGTAAGAAATCGCTCACTGAGCTTGATGATTTGCTCGAGAGTCTGAATCTGTCGTTTGGAACAGATATTTCTAAATATAAATTAGATAAAGAATAAAAAATGAGACATAATAAAAAATTCAATCATTTAGGTCGTACTGCCTCTCATAGAAGTGCTATGTTATCTAACATGGCTTGCTCTTTGATCATGCACAAAAGAATCACTACGACTGTAGCTAAGGCTAAGGCTTTGAAGAAGTTTGTTGAACCATTGATCACTAGATCAAAAGATGATACTACAAACTCTCGTCGTGTTGTATTCAGCAGCTTGCAAGACAAGAATGCAATTACAGAACTTTTCCAAGAAATCTCTGTAAAGGTAGCTGACCGTCCCGGTGGTTACACTCGTATTATCAAAACAGGTAATCGTTTGGGTGACAACGCTGAAATGTGTTTTATTGAGTTAGTTGACTACAATGAGCACATGGCCAAATCTACTGAGGCTAAGAAAACAACTCGTACTCGTCGTTCTAAGAAGAGTGCTGTTGAAACTCCAGTTGTAGAAGCCGCAAGTGCTGAGTAATTTTTACTATACTACATATTAAAAAGGGGTGTGTTATTTAATAACACACCCCTTTTTGTTTATCCTCACTCTCAGTTTATACGTAAGTCTCTAAGAATTTAACTTGTCCACTCGGAACAATGGTAATTTCTTTGATTGTTGCAGGTAGAAGTACGGTTTCGCCAGCTTCCATTTTAACTTCCTCTCCGCTGCAAAAAAGTGTAGCCGATCCCTCAACACAAACATAAATTACAAATGAATCTAGTCCATCATAAACTATATTCTGAAGCTCATCTAGGTCGTAGATAGCTGTTGTAAAGTATGGGCATTTAACAACCTCTTTCGGCTCATTCTTTTCGACTTTATAGTTTGTACGATAATCTTCTTCTACACTATAGTCGATGGCATCTTTAGATAGTTCTGTGTGTAACTCTCTCGTGTTGCCATCCTTATCTGTGCGATTGAAGTCATAAATACGATAAGTTACATTAGAGGTTTGTTGAATCTCAGCGATAAAACATCCAGCTCCAATACTGTGAATACGCCCAGCAGGCAAAAAGAAGACATCTCCTGGCTCTACACTATACTCGTCAAGAGCTTCACAGATCGAGTTGTCATCTATCATAGCTGCATATTGCTCCGGTGTAATCTCCTTTTTAAGGCCAGAGCGAAGCTTTGCTTCTCCATTGTTGTTATCTATTACATACCACATCTCTGTTTTTCCAAATGAATTATGGCGCTCTTTCGCTAACTCATCATTGGGGTGTACCTGAATAGATAAATCTTCGCGAGCGTCAATGAATTTGATCAGAAGTGGAAAGTTATCTCCAAATCTTTTGTAATTCTCTTCACCTACCAGACTACCTTTGTACTCTTTAACTAGTTCGCTAATTGTTTTTCCTGCATCGGCTCCATTTGCTACAATGGACTCATCACCTGGTACATTTGAAAGCTCCCAGCTTTCGCCTACTTCAGTTTGATCGGTATCTAGGTTCTTGAATGATTTAATTTTCTCACCGCCCCAAATGGTCGATTTAAGAATAGGTCTGAATTTGATTGGGTACATAATTTTTATTATTAGTATGAATTTATCCTTTTTTTACCGTGTGTTAGTCATTCTTCTTATTTTCATTTTAATTACTCACTTGCATCATTATGAGATTCTTCTTATTATCCTATTTGATTTCTATGAGTCCTTATTCTAATCCTAATGAGAAACGATCTCTAACTACCTACAAAAATAAGGAGTTTCTACCATATAGCTGTAGAAACTCCTTTAAAAATACAAGAAACGTGTTTATAACTCTTAGTAGTCTGTATTGTTCGGATCGAAGTTCGTCCATCCATTCAACCAATTGTCATCCGCTCCAAATGCACCAATGTATGATACTTGATCGAAGCCATTAAGCTTGCTGTTTGTGAATGAAGCTGCAGTCAATACTGGGCTTCCAGCTGTTGGCATGTAGTTTACTCCCATGTTACGGCCATCTTTGAAGCTTAAGTCTGCAGGATTTTCAACCACATTGTTGCTTTCAATTGATTTGAAGTATGTGCTTGAGTAGGATTCTTGGTTCGCATCAATTACTGTATTATTTGCTGCATCCCAAAGTTGATCTACATAGACCCCGTTAAAGTCTGAGCCCGTAACTGTCATACCAGCTAACCAAACATTTTCAATGTGAAGAAGGTCATTTACAGCTGCTCCAGGAGTATCACCTCTTTGTCCATCCAACATGAAGCCGATTGGGAAACCAATAGCAACCGAGTTAAAGAGGTTCAAGCGGCTGTTACGACGTACTTGGATAGCCGATTGATAAAGTCCTAATGCAGAACCATTGTTTGGGTTGTATTCACCCCCGTTGATATAGTCTGTTGTATTCGTAAAACCGTCGCGACCAACAGGACCTACAATTGTAATGTTACTGAAAGTAGCAGTTGTATAGGGTTCAATAGCTGCACCATCGCTGCAGTTATCAGACTCGAATCCATTTGAACGAGATGTATCTGCCATTTTAGGATCACGAACGATTAATCCGTATTGAATATTTCCACAGAAACCATTGTCTGTATCAAAGTCATCATCCCACCCTTTGTAAGCAACTAGATATTTTGCATCTACTGTACCGCCAAACCATTCGTATGAGTCATCATTACAGAAAGAAACTTGTAGGTGATCAATTTGTGTACCTGAACCCACTGAGCCAAATGTAATACCATTAATTTCCTGGTTCGCTTTAAATGGATAGCCTGCAAATTCTACGCGTACATAGCTCAAGATACCACTGTTATCTTCTGGGTCATTGCCACCGTGCTTGGTGCGAGGGCCACCTTCGATTTGCATCTCTGATTGATTGTTAGGTGCCTTTCCACAGATAATTAAACCACCCCAATCACCAGGTTTGCGACTCCCTTTTTCAGCCTCCGATGTAAACACGATTGGATTTTGTGCATCACCTTTTGCAATCAGTTTACCACCACGCTCTACAATAAGAGCTGCTTGGGTCTCTTTATCACCTTTAATGATTGTTCCTGGTTCAATTGTAAGTGTTGAGCCTTCGCCTACATATACCCAGCCCTTTAATGTGTAGGTACCTTTTGCAAGTGTTTGCGTACCTTTAAATACAAAGTCTTGATCGCCGTTGCCAATGTAGCTTCCCAAGGGCGCTTCATTTCCATCCTCATCGAATAGAAGGTGGCTACAGCTGGTGTGGCCGTCATCGGTGCCAAAGATATAAGAATCTTCGTTTCCGTTTCCGTTTCCACCGTTGTTTTCATTGTTGTCGCTGTTGCTACAAGCTGTTGCACCACTAAGCATTAATGCAGAGAATGCGTAAATCATCAATTTGTTAGCTTTCATTTGTTTTATTCGTTTAATAATGAAATGATTATTCTAGTTTAAATTAAAATGTATAGTTTACGTTAAGATTAAAGGTACGTCCTGGTTTGTATTGACGCGTTATTTGCTCTACTTCACCTTTCGATGTTTCAGCAAACTGTTTGAAAGAGACCTTCTCGGCTAGTATGTCACGCACGGCTGCCTTTACTTCTAGCTTGTTACCGAATTTCTTTGAGACACTCAAATCAATTGAATTACGAGGCATTTCATATGAATCAGGTATTCTCACTTGATCGCCTGTACCTACGCTACGTCCCACACCGATAATGCGCTTTCCGATTCGGTTGTAAAGTACGGCCATGTTCCATCCTTTATCAGGATTTTGATAGAAGATACCTGTATTGATTAAGTAAGGCGACTGTCCTTGCATGGGTCTATCTTGTTCCATAGCTCCTTCTGCAAAGGTTACTTCACTTTTAATAAGCGCCCCATTAAAGCTCCAACTGAAATTGCGCAAACCTAAAAAATCTAGGTTTTTACGAATGTCTAATTCAATACCGTAGTTGTTAGCACCTTCGGCATTTGTGAACGAGTAGATAAGTCCTGTACCCCCAGCAACCGTATAGGTCCACTCAATTGGATTCTTAAACTGTTTGTAGAAAAGTGATACGGAGATAAGTTCGCCACTACTTGGATAGAATTCATACCCTAAATCGAAGTTATTTATATATGCTGCTTGTAGATTCACATTTCCTTGTACATCACTCGATAGATCAAAATCATAGAATACCGATGGTGACAGCTCACGAAGCTCTGGACGGTTGGTGGTACGCCCGTACGATAAGCGGAACTGATGTTTGTCATTCATCTTATAGGCTGCATTGATTGAAGGAAAAAAATCATTGTAGGTGTAGTTATGACTTTTGGGACTCTTCTGATTTCTTCTTGTATTGGTGATAAGCTCCATGTTGCTGTGTTCAAAACGTACCCCTGCGTATACATTTAACTTACCAAAAGGTAGGTTCGTGCCCACATAACCCGCCGCAAGCAAGTTGTTTCCTTTGTAATTGTTAATCCAGTTTACATCTTCTAATAGATACAATCCATTCTCCCCGTAGTATTGTTCTTGTAAAAGCTCATTGGGTATGTTCATATAACGGAATCCACTAGGTAGCGTATTCGTGCCTGAGTTAAAGTTGTAGTTAAACAAACGTGCATTGTACTCACGGGTACGATATTCGCTATAGACACCTGCCTTCAATGAGGGATTAAATGAACCAAACTCAAAGTGTTTTTCATAATTAGCATTGGCAGATAGAATATGTTCTTCCAATTTAGTGAACTCACGGTTGATATCATTGGCTCTTTCAAGTCCTAAACTGCCTGGTTCGAGTGCATCATTTACCAGGTAGCGACGGCGATCAGGCATGTTTTGATTTGCATAGGCATATCCACCACTCCAGTCTAGTTTACTTTCATCGGCAAGTGTGTGTTTACCTGTGAACTGTCCGTTGTAGGTAGTACGGCTGTTGTAGTAATACTCAGCACTCTCTGTTCTGTTTGCTTGATCGTCTGTTCCTTGGCGGAATGTATAGCGATCACGTGCCAATTGGTTAAAGATATTTTTAAACTCATACCGGCTGTTACCACTTGCGGGCACATAGGTTAGATTTAGCATGGCACCAATACGTACATTTTGATTGTATTGATTGTCTTTGTAGTTGTGTAAGTAAGTCGATTTTTCATTTGCTTCGTCATAGGCTCCAAAAAGTGCATTTTCCATGTTGCGAAGGGTCTTATAGCTGCTGCTATAGTTGGCTGCTCCAAGTAGTGCAAATGTACGGCCACTATCTGACACCCAGCGTTGAGCCACATTCATACTTAAGCTCATATCAGCAAGAGGTTTGAAGTTCTTTACACTCCAATCGTTATTAAAACCATTGTTTTGAAGGTCAATCCCATTTCCTGCAATCGGGTTAAGTGTTGTATGAATTCCATTGTTTAGGCCGCGAAATCCATTGTCAAAACCTAAGAAATCTGTACCACTTCCTTTGTTGTATTGGAAGTCCTTCATGTGTGTTTGATCGTTAACACTTCCTCCTAGTGAGATACTAAACATATTGTTGCTAGGCACATCTTTTGTGTTAACCAAAACAAATCCACCACTAAAGTCTGATGGGTATTCGGGCGATGGTGATTTTACGACCACCATATTGTCTAATTGCGAAGAGGGGATAATATCGAACGAGAAGGCGCGTGAATCTGGTTCCGAGCTTGGCACAGCACTATTGTTAATCCATACGTTGTTGTAGCGTTGTGAAAGACCACGTACCATTACGAACTTTTCATCGATAATGCTGATACCTGGTACACGGCGAATAACCTCCGAAGCATCTTTGTCTTGCGTACGTGCAATGTGTTGAGAAGATACACCGGTTTGCATTACCAAACTGGTTCTTTGTTGGTTTAGAATGGCATTCTCTGTATTTTTTCTTGCCGTTCCTGTTACTACAACCTCTCCGAGAGTTTGGTTGTCTGGATCAAGTTCAATTACTATATCAGCGATACCATTTACTGTAACCTCCAGCGTCTTGGTAATGTATGAAACATACTGTACTATAAGCGTGTATGTTCCATTTCTAAGACCTGCTAGCTCAAACTGTCCATCAAAGTCTGTAATTGTACCAGTGGTCGTACCATTAACTTGTACCGTGGCACCGATTAATGGCTCTTGGTTAGATTTGTCTGTTACTACTCCTCGTATAGCAGCAGCTTGAGCTATCACAGTTGTCATGAGCAGTGCTATGAGTACAAAAAACTTCTTAATTCCTAATTCTCTCATTTCTCTTATTTCTTGTTATTTTATGGCACAAAGATGCGCCAATCACATTACACAAATGAGTCAGGACTGTTATGCTTTCTTTACATAATTATTTCAAAAATGTTACATGTTGTAAAAGTGGTGGGATTGTGGAGAAACGAGTGGAACTGAAATTTATTTGTAATGAATGTGTGCCATGTTGAAGCGGAAGTGTAACGTAGATGTAACGGGTTTGATTTTATAATTTGCTCTATATTAAGTATTATTTCTGCTTTATTGATCTTAATTCCCCATGTGGTTTTTCATATACCTCCTTATCTTTTCTACTCTTTTTCATATCGATTCTTAGTTGGAGGCTTCTGATAGGATTGACTTCTTTCTTTTTTATTTTTATAAAATGTGTATATATTTTACTTGAATGAGTCCATGCTCTTTTATTCGTCTTACGAAATTACTGCAATCTATACCTATTAAACGTGGGGAGTAACTTATAACCCTTCATTGTTTATAAGCTACTCCCCATGTTTATAATCGCCTCTTCATCTCTAAAGCAGATCTTTCTCGCTATCAAGTTCTAAAAAATAGATATTTCTTCTATATCCATGCCTATCATACTCCTTCACACATTTCATTCCTATAGTCAGTAAGCATTTCATCCCAGCTAGGTTCTCTGGATGTGCGGTTGCAAAGAGGTACTTTATTCCCTTTTCTTGGGCACATTTTAGGATCTGTTGGCACAGTTTGCGCATGTATCCTTTTCCTCGGCAGCTTGGCAGGGTCATATTTCCACCCAATTCAGCTGCATATTTCCATTCTACCTCTTTAAACTCTTCCTCTTCGTAGAAGTCTCTTAGGTCGAAGAAGAGTCCCGTGGCTGCTACTAGTTTTTCCTCCTCAAAAATGCCATAAGCCATGTCTTGACTATCCGGTGAGAATAGCTCCTCTCTTTCTGCTTCTGAAAGTGGAATTAGAAAATTTCTATTAGGTAAGTGTGTTACAATTGATGCAATTAGGCTATCTAGTTCCTCTCTATCCTGCGGTGTTAATTCTCTCATATTTCTAAAAGCACTCTTTTTTATCGGATTTTAATCTTGGTAATAAATTCGTTTTACACGATCAGATATGCTAGTTAGTACCTCGTAAGGTATGGTATCAAGAATATCTGCTAGAATCGTAACGGGTAGGTCATCTCCAAAGATAATTGCTTTATCTCCCTCTTTACACTCTATTCCTGTAACGTCAATCATGCAAACATCCATGCAGATATTTCCTACATAAGGAGCCTTTTTCCCATTCACTAAGCAATAGCTATTGCCATTTCCAAGTTTTCGATTTAGCCCATCTGCATAACCTATGGGGAGTGCTGCAATTAGCGAGTCTTGTTTCAAAGCACCCTTGCGTCCATATCCTATGGTCTCTTCTTTGCCAATTTTCTTCACTTGCAACAGCGTTGTTCGCAATGTACCAACATGGTGAATTGTTCGATTGCTTGATGGTTCTACACCATACAGTCCAATTCCCAATCGAACCATATCGAACTGTGCCTCTGGATATCGTACTATTCCTGCCGTATTGCAAATATGGCGCAAGATTTTGTGTGAGAAGGCCGCTTGAAACTGCTGTGCACTTCTGTCAAAAATAGCAATTTGCTCTTTTGTAAATGCATCCAAATGGACTTGGTCACTTCCTACCAAGTGCGAGAAGATAGAGCGTGGTATTACCGAAGTCTGTCTTTTAAGTCGTTCAATTAACTGAGGGATTTCAGATGGAGCAAATCCAAGTCTATGCATTCCAGTATCAATTTTGATATGGATAGGAATATTGGTGGTTCCAGTCTTTTCTGCCGATTTTATAAGCGCTTCCAGTAAATTAAAACTGTACACCTCTAACTCGAGCTTATTTTCAAAAATGGTTTTAAAAGCATTCAGCTCCGGATTCATTACAATAATAGAACCTCTAATTCCTGCATTCCGTAGTTCAGCACCCTCATCGGCTACAGCTACAGCCAGATAATCTACCCGTTGGTCTTGTAAGCTTTTGGCTACTTCGTGTGCTCCAGCTCCGTATGCTGACGCTTTGACCATACACATAATTTTTGTTTCTGGCTGAAGTTTAGCACGGAAGTAGTTTAGATTATTAACAAGTGCATTAAGGTTAATCTCTAGCGTGGTTTCGTGCACCTTAAGCTCAAGTTTCTCGGCAATCTTGTCGAATTGAAACGAACGAGATCCTTTTACTAATACCATTTCATTGTGGAGCTCTTCCAATAGTTCCGAGTTCATTAAATCCTCGGTCGTTTTAAAGAAGTGTTTCTCCATCTCGAAGTGCGAAGAGGCCGATTTCAATCCATCACCTACTGCAATTAGTTTGTTGATACCTCTATTGCGCAGCAGTTCGGCTACCTTTCTATAGAGTAACTTATCGCTTTGTCCAGTTTCGCGCATATCCGATAAGATGAGCGTATGCCCCTTTTCTTGATTCTTGGAACGGCGAGCCATAAAGTCAAGCGCAATATCAAGTGATACTAAGTCAGAACTGTAGCTGTCATTGATAAGCACACAGTTCTTTTTCCCCTCTTTTACCTCCAATCGCATGGCCACTTGATCCAATCGTGCCATACGTTCGGTTATTAATTCGGGTGCTAACATAAAATAGAGCGCAACCGATAAACACTGAATGGAGTTCTCTATGGAGGCGTCGTCTATAAAAGGAATGGTATATGCATTGGGAAGGCCCAAGTATCGATAACGAATGGTGGTGTTCTCTTCCTCTTTCAGTATGGATTCAATAAAAAGTGGTCGATCCCGATCCTTCTTTGACCAAGCTATTTCGCGAGCTGTAAATAACGATTTAGAGATGCAGTTCGAAATCAGTTCATTATCTGCATCGTATACAATGATGTCGCAATCTTTAAAAAGTTCGATCTTTTCCAGACACTTCTCTTGCAGTGAATAGAAGTTCTCTTGATGTGCTCCACCTATATTAGTGAGGACTCCTACCGTAGGGACAATGATAGGTTGCAAAGCTTTCATCTCTTCCATCTCCGATATACCTGCCTCGAAAATAGCAAGTTCGGTTCGCTCATTCATCATCCACACAGATAGTGGGACCCCAATTTGTGAATTGTAACTGAGTGGCGAACGTGTAATAATCCGGTCAGGGCTAAGTAGCTGATAAATCCACTCTTTCACCACTGTTTTCCCATTACTTCCTGTAATGCCCACAACGGGTATGTCGAACTCTGAACGATGCTGGCTTGCTAGCCTTTGAAGTGCTTTCAAGGGGTTTTTAACCAATAAAATATTGGCATCACTCCAGTTGCTTATCTGCTCTGGAAGTGTACTTACTACGAAGTTTCTTACACCTCGCTCATACAAATCTGCTATATAGTTATGTCCATCACCTCGTTTGGTCTTTAAAGCAAAAAAGAGGGTTGTCTCTGGAAAGCAGAGTGAACGGCTATCAGTTAGTAGCCAATCGATTTGTACCTCTTCAACTCCATATCGCTTTGCTTCTAGTATTTCGGTTATTTGTTCAATCGTTTTTGGCATATATCTAATTCATTTTGGACTTCAAAATAGGGAAACTTTTCTTTTACTCCTTTAATCCTTAACACTAATTGAGTTAAAAATTTTCGATGCCCTTCAGAGTTCTCGTCAAAGGGGCGGTGGTTCAAGGCTTTTTCTATCTCTTCCCACTCTTTAAGTAATTGTAGAGTATGGATGCGAAAGTAGCACTTCTTAAAAGTCTCCCATATATAATTTACCGCTAGCGGTGAGGGATGCACCATATCGTCGGCATAAAATCGGTAATCGCGTAGTTCATCGAGAAGCAGCTCATAGGCTGGAAAGTAAAAACAGTTCTTATACTCCTCTTGTAGTCTCTGGGCCGCTAATAGTAGTGTAGCTTTGCTTAACTGGTTGCCATGCATTCCATCCTTGGTATGACGAATGGGGCTTATGGTAAAAAGAATTCGTAGCTGCGGATTTTGTTCCATTAGCTCATTTAGTACGCTCTTATATGTTACTACAATCTCTTCTACGGATATTTTGCGACGGTAAAATAGCTTGTCAGGTTGTTTGTGGCAATTACCTACCACTTGACCGCTCTCTGTGAGTTCGTATACGAAGGCCGTTCCCCAAGTAATAATTAGAACATTGGCTTTCTCTAAGCACAAGGAGCCTTTAACCATTCGCTCATTTATCTGCTGCAAGCAGGTCGTTTGTGTTGTAGCCGAGAATGAACTGTGATGCATCCAGCTGTGCCAAGCACCATGAGCATAAAATAGCTCCTCTTGCGTATAGGTTTTATTTCGTAGTAATTGCTTTATTCCTTGAGCTACTGAGAGCGGGTTGTAGAGCACTCCGAAGGGGTTTACTTCACATTGAAATCGACTTCTAGTCAAAAAGCGTCCAATATTATCGGCAAAGCAAGAGCCGAACAGTACTATTTGGTCAGAGTAGCCTATCTCCGTTTCGTTTTTAGGCAGCTCTATTGGTGTTCTAAACTCCATAGATGGGTGGTTTTTCCTTTTTTCAATACAAATATAAACATTGTAGCTATATTTATGCTATTTTTGCCCCATATTATTGCGTTAGTAAAATGGAATCAACTACTACTTCATATAAGCTGTTATCAGAGATTAATGAACCGAATGATTTGCGTCAATTAGATGCCAAATTATTGCCCGAGGTATGCAGCGATCTCCGACGAAAGATTATCGATGAGCTTTCGTGCAACCCAGGACATTTTGGGTCAAGTTTGGGAGTCGTAGAGCTTACGGTGGCCCTGCATTATACATTAAACACTCCTTACGATCGAATTGTATGGGATGTTGGCCATCAGGCTTATGGTCATAAAATATTAACTGGTCGCAGAGATCAATTCTGCACCAACCGTAAATTAAATGGAATTCGACCCTTTCCTTCTCCCGAAGAGAGTGAGTATGATAGCTTTACTTGTGGGCATGCCTCTAACTCTATTTCGGCAGCTCTTGGTATGGCCGTAGCTGCTGTAAAACAGGGCGAAGAGGATCGTCACGTGGTAGCTGTAATAGGCGATGGTTCGATGAGTGGTGGGCTTGCTTTCGAAGGGTTGAACAATGCTTCATCTACACCTAATAACCTATTGATTATCTTAAATGATAACAATATGGCGATCGATAGGAGTGTGGGGGGAATGAAACAATACCTCTCTAATTTATACCTTTCCGAAACCTACAATAAAGTGCGTTACAAAGCGTCGCAACAACTTTATAAATGGGGCATTCTTACCGAAGAGCGTCGTAAAGCAATTCTGCGCTTTAACAATAGCATAAAATCGATTATTGCTCAGCAACAGAATATATTCGAGGGAATGAATATACGCTACTTTGGCCCTATTGATGGACACGATGTAGTGAACCTATCCAAGGTAATTTCTGAGGTAAAGCAGATGGAAGGTCCCAAGCTACTTCACATCTACACCACTAAGGGAAAAGGATTTGAACCTGCCGAAAAAGCGGCTACTCTATGGCATGCTCCTGGTGTGTTTGATAAGGAGACGGGTGAGCGTATTGTAAACAATACACAAGGTTTGCCTCCTCTCTTTCAAGAGGTGTTTGGAAAAACACTCTTAGAGCTGGCTCAAGCCAATGATAAAATAGTAGGGGTTACACCTGCCATGCCGTCAGGTTGTTCCATGAATATTCTCATGAAGGCCATGCCCGAAAGAGGGTTCGATGTAGGTATTGCCGAAGGGCATGCCGTAACTTTCTCGGGCGGTATGGCAGAGAGGGGGCTTATTCCTTTCTGTAATATCTACTCTTCGTTTATGCAACGTGCCTATGATAATGTGATTCACGATGTAGCCATTCAAAAGCTACCCGTCATATTCTGCCTAGATCGGGCAGGTTTGGTAGGCGAGGATGGGCCCACACACCATGGCTTTTTCGACTTGGCTTTTATGCGTGCCATTCCCAATCTGGTAGTGGCTTCACCCTATAATGAACACGAGCTGCGCCACCTTATGTACACAGCTCAACACAACCCACAGGGACCATTTGTTATTCGTTATCCACGTGGAAGAGGTATGTTACCCAATTGGAATTGTCCAATGGAGGTGCTTCCTGTAGGTAAGGGACGGAAACTCAAAGAAGGGAGTGATGTAGCCGTGCTTACATTGGGTCCTATTGGCAATGTAGCTGCAAGAGCCATAGAGCAGGCCGAGGCCGAAAGCAATCGTACCTTTGCACATTATGACTTGCGTTTCTTAAAACCTTTAGACCAAGAAATGCTCCACGAAATAGGGAAAAACTTTACCCGAGTTGTTACTGTTGAAGATGGTGTTTTGCAGGGTGGGGTGGGAAGCGCTATTCTCGAGTTTATGGCCGATCATGGATATGCACCTCGCGTAAAGCGTATTGGTCTTCCTGACGAGTTTGTGCAACACGGTTCAGTGCAAGAGTTGCATCAGTTATGTGGAACAGATCAAGCAGGTATCTGTCGCATCTTGTTGTCTATTTAATTCAAATAAATATGAAAATCATTATTGCTGGGGCTGGGGCTGTAGGTACTCACTTGGCTCAGCTTTTATCGGACGAAAAAGAGGATATTATCTTAATTGACGAAGATTTAGATAAACTCAGTAAAATGGAGTCTAATTTCGATTTAATGACTGCCTGTACCTCTCCCACATCCATTAAGGGATTAAAGAATGCGGGGGTGGCCGATGCCGATCTTTTTATTGCCGTTATGCCCGAAGAGAGTCGGAACATGACGGCTTGTATGCTTGCCAATAACTTAGGGGCAAAGAAAACAGTGGCTCGAATAGACAACTTCGAATACCAACTTCCCAAGCACAAAGAGCTTTTTGCAGAGTTGGGTGTAGACTCACTTATTCATCCCGAAATGTTGGCAGCCAAAGAGATTGTCGATACCATTAAAATGAGCTGGGTACGTCAGTGGTGGGAGTTTTGTGGAGGTGCCTTGGTGCTTATCGGAACCAAACTGCGTGAGTCGGCAGAGATCTTAAATGTGACTCTCCAAGAACTCGGTGGTAGAGGTATTCCTTTTCATATTGTAGCGATTAAACGAGGCGATAAAACCATTATTCCAAGTGGTAACGATACGCTGCAATTATATGATTTGGTTTACTTTACGACCACTAAAAAATACATTCCCTATATTCGAAAAATAGCCGGTAAAGAGGACTATCCTGATGTGCGTAATGTCATGATTATGGGCGGAAGCCGCATTGCTGTACGTATGACTCAGTGTATGCCCGATTATATGCAAGTTAAAATCATAGAGAGTGATCTTAGTCGCTGCCACCGATTAACCGAGCAGGTAGATGATAATATTATGATCATTGATGGCGATGGACGCGATATGAATCTGCTTATTGATGAGGGAATACGACAAACCGAAGCTTTCGTGGCGCTAACCGATAGCTCTGAAACCAATATTCTGGCCTGTTTAGCAGCCAAACGTATGGGTGTTAGAAAAACAGTGGCCGAGGTTGAGAATATCGATTACATTGCCATGGCCGAGAGTTTAGATATTGGTACTGTCATTAATAAGAAGATGATTGCTGCTAGCCACATTTATCAGATGATGCTTGATGCCGATGTGTCCAATGTGAAATGTTTAAGCTTTGGCAATGCCGACGTGGCAGAATTTACCGTTAAGGCAGGTACTCGAATCACCAAAGGCTCTATCAAAGATATGGGCTTACCGAAAGGTGCCACCATAGGTGGGCTTATTCGTCATGGAGAGGGAATTCTTGTTACAGGTTCCACGGTTCTTCAGCCCGATGATCATGTGGTGGTCTTTTGTCAAGGTATGCTGATTAAAAAAGTCGAAAAATTCTTTCAGCAATGATTAATACAAAAATGATATGTAGAGTATTGGGATACCTTTTCTGTATAGAGTCGGCCTTCTTAATACTGTGTGCGTTGATGGCCATCTATTTCAATGAATCGGATGTTCCGGCTTTCCTTACCTCAATCGCTGCAACTACGCTTGCCGGCTCTCTGCTTATATTTTTAGGGAAAAATGCTGAACGAAGAATTAGTCGTCGCGATGGTTACATCGTTGTATCGCTCTCTTGGGTTCTCTTTTCTCTCTTTGGTATGCTTCCGTTCTATCTAAGTGGGTACATACCTTCCATTACCGATGCCTTTTTCGAAACCATGTCGGGATTTACTACGACCGGAGCAAGTATTTTAGACAACATTGAAGAGTTGCCTCATGGGTTGCTCTTTTGGCGCAGTATGACGCAGTGGATTGGCGGATTGGGTATTATTTTCTTCACGATTGCTGTACTCCCTATTTTTGGAATGGGAGGGGTGCAGCTCTTTGCAGCCGAAGCGACAGGGCTTACACACGATAAGGTTCACCCACGTATTGGTGTAACTGCCAAGTGGATTTGGTGCATCTATTTGGGTCTAACATTGGCCGAAGTGATTTTGTTACTTCTGGGTGGTATGTCGCTTTTTGACAGTGTATGCCACTCCCTTACCACTACTGCTACAGGTGGCTACTCTACTAAACAGAGTAGTATTGCTGCCTTTAACTCTTCCTATATAGAGTATGTAGTAACCCTCTTTATGTTTCTATCAGGTATTAACTTTACCCTGCTTTACCTCTTCTTTATACAGGGTAAGTTTGGTCGTTTATTAAAGAACGTAGAGTTTCTTTGGTATGGAAGCATTGTATTAACGCTTAGTGTAGTTACTGGAGTAACTTTGGCTTATACCACTTCGATGGGGTGGGAGGAGTCTTTCCGCAAGGCTCTCTTTCAGGTGGTCTCCTTGCAAACCACTACGGGATTTAGCACGGCCGATTATATGCAGTGGACTCCCTTTCTGTGGACACTTATGGCAGCTATCATGTATTTAGGAGCTTGTGCTGGCTCTACATCGGGTGGGGTAAAGTGTATTCGGATTATAATTATGGCTCGCGCTGTAAAGAATGAATTTAAACGAATCATTCACCCCAATGCTGTTCTTCCTATTCGTATCAATAAACAAGTTATATCGCCCACTATTAAATCCACAGTGCTTGCCTTTGTCTTTGTGTACATTGTAATCGTATTTGTAGGGTGGCTCTCTTTGACTGCGCTCGGTATGGGCTTTGATGAGGCTTACAGTGTGGTGATCTCTAGTTTGGGCAATGTAGGGCCTGGTTTGGGCGAGTGTGGCCCCTCTAATTCATGGAGTGCTATACCCGATGCAGCGAAGTGGATTGCTGCTTTACTCATGCTTATCGGCCGCTTAGAAATGTTTACCATATTGCTTTTATTCGCTCCTAGCTTCTGGAAAAGACATTAATGGGTAAATGTACGATTTGTATATTAAAAAGCCTCTAAAGCGCTTCTATGCCTTTAGAGGCTTTTTTAAATATTATCCAATTGTGGTTAATTGCTGCTGGAGGTGTGGCTGGTAGGATGAAAATAAAGGATCAAGCCTATAATACAGCACCAATGTTTGAATGAGTAGGGGGTATTCAAAACTTTATACAACGAAAAAGCGTTTCAAAATCACACGGTGATGTTTGAAACGCTTTGCTCTTCCTCTTGGACTTGAACCAAGGACCCTCTGATTAACAGTCAGATGCTCTAACCAACTGAGCTAAGGAAGAATGTTTGCAATTGAGAGAATTTAGTTGATTGCTCTTCCTCTTGGACTTGAACCAAGGACCCTCTGATTAACAGTCAGATGCTCTAACCGACTGAGCTAAGGAAGAAGTTTTTCTCTCAATTGCGGTGCAAAGATAATAGGTTATTTCGGAATATGCAATATCTTTGCAAAAAAAAATCGCGAAATGGATAAAATAATTGGAATGGGCAATGCTTTAGTCGATGTTTTAGTGACATTGTCTGATGATACTTTGCTAAAGGAATTGCAACTACCAAGTGGTAGTATGCAGCTAATTGATGAACCTCGTTTTCATGCTATAAGTCAGAAAATGAGCGGAATGAATGTTTGTAAGGCAACTGGTGGTTCGGCTGCAAACACCATATTGGCTCTAGGAAACTTAGGTGTACAGCCTGGCCTTATCGGAAAAATAGGAAAAGATGCCTTCGGAAACTTTTTTGAGGAGAATGCGAAAAATCATGGCATTCAAACCAAATTATTTCACGGAGAGCAAGCAACGGGTGTAGCTTCTACTTTTATTTTACCGGGGGGCGAACGCACTTTTGCTACTTTTTTAGGATCGGCCTCTACCATGAAAGCCGAAGAACTCTCTTTGGAACTCTTTGCAGGTTATACTTATTTCTATGTTGAGGGTTATTTAGTGCAGGATCATGCACTCATTACACGTGCCATGCAGTTGGCTAAAGAAGCAGGTACGCAGGTTTGTTTAGATTTGGCTAGCTATAACATTGTAGAGGAGGAGAGGGCGTTTCTCGATTCGCTTATTACAAAGTATGTCGATATTGTATTTGCCAATCAAGCCGAGGCTTTCGCATTTACAGGCAAAGAGGCTTGGGAGGCTATCGAGGAGATTTCGAGTAAGTGTAGTGTAGCAATTGTGAAGCTAGGTGCCGAGGGCTCTTATGTGAAAAAAGGAACGGAGTGTATTAAGATAGAGACACCGCCCGTATCGAATGTGGTTGATACCACAGGAGCAGGCGACTATTATGCGGCAGGCTTCTTGTATGGACTTACCGGTGGCTATTCGTTAGATAAATGTTGTTTTATTGGTTCTATATTGGCTTCGCATGTTATTCAAACGGTTGGGACTACTTTGAGCGAGGAAACTTGGCATGAAATAAAGTTAAATATAGAGCGCCTCTTACAGAGTTAAACAAATTAATCTCTTTATTTGTGTTTGAACAACAATTAGAACTATGAAACTACAAACAAAATCTATACTTTACCTCTCTTTAGGGATGGCGCTTGGAGCCTCTTGCTTCAGTTTTACAAAGAGTGATGATCGAACTTTTCAGATTGTAAAGAACCTCGACATCTTTAATGCAGTTTTTAAAGAGCTTGACCTCTTTTATGTAGATACTCTTAATCCCGAGAAGGTGATTCGCTACGGCATTGATGCCATGCTATCGCAAACCGACCCTTATACCGAGTTTTATCCCGAAGAGGATAATACCCTGAAGGAGTTGACAACCGGTAAATTTGGGGGAATTGGCTCGGCTATTCGCTACTATCAAAAGCGGGACCGAGTGGCCATCGTAGAGCCTGTTGAGGGAATGCCAGCAGCCGAAGTGGGCTTGTTGGCTGGCGATGTGATCTTGCAAATCGATGGAAAAGAGATGGTAAAAGGCGATATGGATATTCGTTCGTATGTTTCTAAGGTAAGCGAAACGCTTCGTGGAGAGCCAGGAACTACTTTGGTGGTGACAGTCGATAGACCTACGCTAGATGGCAAAGGCGAAATGAAAGAGTTTAAAATTACCCGTCGTACCATTCAGAGCCCTCCTGTACCTTATTATGGTATGATAAAGGAGCAGGTGGGTTATATCTCGTTGACGGAGTTTACTGACAAGTGCTCGAAAGAGGTGAAAAAGGCGGTTATCGAACTTAAGCAGAAGGGGGCCACTTCGTTGGTACTTGATTTGCGTAGCAACGGTGGGGGCTTGTTGGGCGAAGCGGTAGAGATTGTCAATCTATTTGTTCCGAAAGGAAAAGAGGTAGTAGTTACCAAAGGTAAGATAAAACAAGCTGAAAGTAACTATAAGACTACAAACGAGCCTCTTGATCTTGAAATACCTTTGGTGGTATTGGTCGATGGAGCAACTGCTTCGGCGGCCGAGATTGTATCGGGCTCTTTGCAGGACTTTGATCGGGCCGTAGTGGTAGGAAGTCGTACCTTTGGGAAAGGATTGGTGCAAGTGCCTCGTGAGCTTCCGTTCAACAGTAGTATGAAGCTCACTACAGCGAAATATTACATTCCAAGTGGCCGATGCATACAGGCTATTGACTATTCCAAGCGTAATGCCGATGGTAGCATTGCTCGTATTCCCGATAGCTTAACTACCGTATTCCGTACAGAGGCGGGTCGGGAGGTGCGCGATGGGGGAGGTATTCGTCCCGATGTGGAGATTGCCGCAGAGCGCCTTCCTAATATTCTATTCTACTTAATGAACGAAGATGTTATCTTTGATTATTCAGTGCGCTACGGTTTAAAGCACGCAACGATTGGCGAGGTGAAAGATTTTGAACTGACCGATGCTGATTATGCCGACTTTAAGGAGATGGTGAAAGCACGTAATTTTACCTACGATCGTCAAAGTGAGAAGGCGCTAAAGAATTTAAAGGAGTTGGCAGAATTTGAAGGCTATTTGGTTGAGGCTTCGGCTGAGTTTGAAGCGCTCGAGAAGAAGTTGACCCACCAAGTAGATCGTGACTTGGACTATTTTGCCTCTTCTATTAAAGGTGCTATCTCGGAAGAGATTATAAAGCGTTACCATTATCAGCGTGGAGCAATCATACAGCAGCTCAAGCAAGATCCCGATTTGGATAAAGCTCTTGAGGTGTTGAAGGATTCTGCCTCGTATGCCTCGATCTTAGCACCTGCGGCGGCTGTGCTAGCTGATGCTCGCTAGTAGTCGAATCTAATTGTTTGCTTTTGAGCAATGCTTTTTTTAGAATACCCAATTTATTGCCCCCTATGTACAGTTTAATGTAGATAGGGGGCAATCTTTTTGTTTTCTATTTCGCTGTTTGTTGCTTTCTATTCTTTGCTATAACAGCTCCTATTCTCCTCTTTGTCCTTATGGATTATCTAGTTTCTGCCAGAAATTAGATAATTTTTGACGTAAATTGATCAATTTCTGACAGAGATTATTTAATCTTCGACAGAAATTAAAGAATAGATCTGTTTATGCAGAGAAATAGCATCGCAAGAGTTACTGAATAGATAAGGAGGAGATGGGGTATAGGGGTAAAAAATAGCAAGGCTGCTTTCCGTAAAGAAAGCAGCCTTGCTATTATAGTGTTGGGTTAAATCGGTGTAGATTATTTTTTCACACGACCACCGTAACGGCTCATGAACTTATCAACACGTCCTGCTGTATCTACAAGTTTAGATTTACCTGTGTAGAAAGGGTGAGAAGTGTTAGAAATTTCTATTTTCAAAACTGGGTAAGTTTCACCTTCGAACTCAACTGTTTCTTTCGTGTTACAAGTTGAACGTGACAAGAACATATCGCCATTAGACATATCTTTGAATACCACTGGACGATAATTTGCAGGATGAAGATCTTTTTTCATTACTGTTGCTATTTTATTTATTATATTATTGTACTATTTTGGTAAGAAATAGTGTAATGGGCCATTTCAGGGTGCAAAGGTAACTCTTTTTATCTGAAACCAAAAATGTTACTCTTTTTTTTTCTGTTTGCCTCTCTATTTTGTTGGGAGTGTTTGCAAGGTCGAGATTGCAATTTAAACAGAGTCTACCGGTTCTGTTTGCTAATAAGATAGAAAAAGCGTGCTTAAAAGCATCTTTTTAATGTAGAAGGTAGCAGGGTTCAAACATTTATCACTAATTTTGCGATGGAAATTAATTTACTAACCATTATAAATTATCAAACAATGATTAACTACAAAGATTTAGGTCTTGTAAACACAAGAGACATGTTTGCTAAAGCTGTTGCAGGTGGATATGCTATCCCAGCGTTTAACTTTAACAACATGGAGCAATTGCAAGCGATCGTTAAAGCTGCAGTAGAAACAAAATCTCCAGTTATTATTCAAGTATCGAAAGGTGCTCGTCAATATGCTAACCAAACTTTGCTTCGTTACATGGCCGAAGGTGCTGTAGCTTACGCTAAAGAATTGGGCGCTGCGAAACCTGAAATCGTATTGCACCTTGACCACGGAGATTCTTTCGAAACATGTAAATCTTGTATCGACATGGGTTTCTCTTCAGTAATGATCGATGGTTCACACCTTCCTTACGATGAGAACGTAGCTTTGACTAAAAAAGTTGTAGAATACGCACACCAATTTGACGTAACAGTTGAAGGTGAATTGGGTATCCTTGCTGGTGTTGAAGATGATGTATGTGCAGAACACCACACCTATACTGAACCAAGTGAAGTAGTAGATTTCGTAACTAAAACAGGTTGCGATAGCTTGGCTATCTCTATCGGTACTTCTCACGGTGCGTTCAAATTCAAACCAGAGCAATGTACTATGGATGCTAACGGTCGTTTGGTTCCTCCTCCTTTGGCATTTGATGTATTGGAAGGTGTTGAAAAAGAACTTCCTGGATTCCCTATCGTACTTCACGGTGCTTCTTCAGTTCCACAAGAAGAGGTTGAGAAAATCAACAAATTTGGTGGTGCGCTTGAAGCAGCTATCGGTATTCCTGAAGAAGAATTGCGTAAAGCAGCTGCTTCTGCAGTATGTAAAATCAATATCGACTCAGACTCTCGTTTGGCAATGACTGCGGCTATCCGTGAAACATTCGCTAAAACTCCAGGTGAGTTTGACCCACGTAAATACCTAGGTCCTGCTCGTGAGAACATGGAAAAGGTTTACAAACACAAAATTTTGAATGTATTAGGTTCTAACGATAAGTTGGAAGCATAATATAGACCTTTTTGGTACACTTAAAAGAGTTGCCTCCTGTAAGGGGGGTGACTCTTTTTTTTTGTTCGTTACTCGCTGTTCTATGTTTTGTTCGTTACGCGGTGGGTAAAATAAAATGGGGGAGTAGCTATTAGCTACTCCCCCATTTATTATGTGTCAGTATCGTAATTACATTATTGTTTTGGTAATGCTTCTTTGATAACCAACTGACGGCCCATGAATTCAGCACCATTAAGTTCTGTCATAGCTTTAGCTGCTTCTGCATCATTTTCCATTTCAACAAATGCAAAACCTTTTGATTTGCCTGTTTCACGGTCTTTGATAACTTTTACAGAAGCTACAGCTCCATATTCACCCATCACTTGTTCTAGATCTCCTTCCTTAACGCGGTAGTTAAGGTTTCCAACGTACATATTCATAAAAAATGAAATAAAAATAAATAAAATAAGAATATTCTCTGATCATGTTCAGTAATTACAAAGAAGCATTAATCAGGCGCAAAGAAAGGCATAATATTTGATTGTGCAAGCCGAATCAGTTCTTTTTTCTTAGCAATCTTTGATATTCTTTGAAAATAACTTTTTAAGTGTAAAAAGATTTCTTAGGCATTAAGTTTTAAGTCTATGAGTCGATTGGAGGGTTTCTGCTTCTTTTCTGGCTCCCTCACTTTTCTGTTATAAACTTTTAGCTTGTCCATTTGGTATTTGTGAGATTAAACACTAATTTTGCGACCTCTTTATAGTATTTGAAAATAAAATAGTTATCATATAAAAACAAGCAGAAATGAATATTTCATTACAAAATGTTGATAAGGTAAGTGCAGTACTTACTGTAAAGCTTGAGAAAGTTGATTGTCAAGCAAATGTTGAAAAAGCGTTGAAATCATACCGTAAAAATGCTTCGGTTCCAGGATTCCGTAAAGGAATGGTTCCTATGGCACTTGTGAAAAAACAATACGGTAAAGCAGTTTTGGTTGAAGAAATTGACAAGTTGTTGCGCGATAAAGTGTACGAATACTTGACTGAAAACAAGGTGAATATGTTGGGTCAACCATTGCCTAGCGAAACAATGGCAGCTATCGATTACGATGCCGATTCATACGAGTTTGCATTCGATATCGCTTTGGCTCCTGAATTTACTGCTGAATTGACAGCTGAAGATACACTTGATTACTATACAATCGAAGTATCTGAAGAGCTTGTAGAGCAACAAATCGAAATGTATACGCAACGTGGCGCTAAACACGAAAAAGTACAAGCATATCAAGATAAAGATATGTTGAAAGGTTTGATCGCTGAGCTTGATGAAGCTGGTAGCACAAAAGAGGGTGGTATTCAAGTAGAGGGTGCAGTTATGATGCCTTCTTACATGAAAAACGATGACCAAAAAGCAATCTTTACCGATGCTAAAGTAAACGATGTGTTGGTATTTAACCCTTCTGAAGCTTTCGGTGGCAACGAAGCAGAAATCGCTTCTTTGTTGCAAATTCAAAAAGAAGAAGTAGCGGGCCTAAGCGCTAGCTTCAGCTTCCAAGTAGAGGAAATTACACGTGCCGTTCCTGCAGAATTGAACCAAGAACTATTCGATCAAATCTTTGGCGAAGGTGCTGTATCATCTGAAGAAGAATTCCGCGCTAAAATTAAAGAGGGAATTGCTAAACAATTCAGCTCAGATAGCGACTACCGTTTCTTGATTGATGCGCGTACTCAATTGGAAAACAAAATTGGTAAATTAGAGTTCAACGATGCTTTGTTGAAACGCATCATGCAAATGAACAGCGAAGGCAAAGAAGCGAATTTTGTAGACGAAAACTACGAAAATAGCTTGAAAGAATTGACTTGGCACCTAATTAAAGAAAAACTAGTTGCTGCGAACGAAATCAAAATTGAGCAAGAAGATGTAATGGAGATGGCGAAAGAGGCTACTCGTATTCAATTTGCACAATACGGAATGTTGAACATTCCTGAGGAAGTTCTTCAAAACTATGCACAAGAGATGTTGAAGAAAAGAGAAACTGTAGACAATTTGGTGGGCCGTGCTGTAGAAAGCAAATTGGCTGTTGCATTGAAAAGCAAAGCAACATTGAATCACAAAACAGTTTCAATGG
Organism: Phocaeicola sp.; assembly: GCA_051651025.1. Classification (GTDB taxonomy): domain Bacteria; phylum Bacteroidota; class Bacteroidia; order Bacteroidales; family Bacteroidaceae; genus Phocaeicola. The sequence continues at coordinate 46,781 of JBOFRN010000178.1, read as the reverse complement.
AAGACTTCAACAAATTGTTTGAGTAATACAAGCGGGTAGCTGTTGGTTACCTCCTTACCTAAAAAGGGGCTTTTAACGAAATATTTTTTTTATTGAGCGAAAGTGATGATATAAACTCTTGTTTTTTATTACTTTTGTTGGATAGAAAATAGGGGTTAAAAGCCTCTTTTGTTTATTGTTAAACTACGAATTTATAGTTATGAATGATTTTAGAAAATATGCCACTAAGCATCTAGGGATGAATAGCATGGTGCTAGACGATGTGATCAAATCGCAGTCTGCCTATTTAAATCCTTACATACTCGAAGAGCGTCAATTGAATGTAACACAGTTGGATGTCTTCTCTAGATTGATGATGGATCGTATTATCTTTCTTGGAACAGAAATTAATGACCACACTGCCAATATTCTTCAAGCTCAGTTGTTGTACCTAGATTCAGTCGATTCAAGCAAGGATATTTCAATCTATATCAACTCACCGGGTGGATCTGTCTATGCAGGTTTGGGTATTTATGATACCATGCAGTTTATTAACAGTGATGTGGCAACCATCTGTACAGGTATGGCAGCTTCAATGGGGGCGGTTTTGCTGGTAGCTGGTGCTGAAGGAAAACGTTCTGCATTGACTCACTCACGTGTGATGATACACCAACCGCTAGGTGGTGCGCAAGGACAGGCTTCGGACATTGAAATTACTGCCAGAGAAATTCAAAAATTGAAAAAGGAGCTCTATACCATTATTGCAGACCACTCACATACAGAATTTGATAAGGTTTGGGCCGATTCTGACCGCGATTATTGGATGACAGCTCTCGAAGCAAAAGAGTATGGTATGGTAGATGAAGTACTTTCTCGCAAACCTTCTAGTCTGTAATATTTAAAACCATACGGAATTGGAAGATAAGAAAAAAACAAAAGGTAGAAAGAATTGTAGTTTCTGTGGGCGTTCAGAAAATGAAGTAGGATTCCTAATCACTGGCATGAACGGCAATATTTGTGACTCTTGCTCGGAACAAGCACATGAAATTGTAGCAGAAGCGCTCAAGCAAAAAAGTGTAGCGGGTTCGTTGAACTTGGATGAACTACCCAAGCCTAAAGATATTAAAGAATTTGTTGATCAGTATGTAATTGGTCAAGATGATGCAAAACGCTATTTGGCAGTAGCTGTTTACAACCACTACAAACGTTTGCTGCAAAAGAATAGCAAGGACGATGTGGAGATTGAAAAATCTAACATCATTATGGTGGGAAGTACTGGTACCGGAAAAACATTGCTTGCACGTACCATTGCCAAGTTGTTGCATGTGCCTTTTACGATTGTAGATGCTACGGTACTTACTGAAGCAGGTTATGTAGGAGAGGATATTGAAAGTATCTTAACCCGTTTGTTGCAAGTGGCCGACTACAATGTGGCAGAGGCTGAGCGTGGAATTGTATTTATTGACGAAATCGATAAAATAGCACGTAAAGGTGATAACCCTTCTATTACGCGCGACGTTAGCGGCGAGGGTGTGCAGCAAGGGTTGTTGAAACTTTTAGAGGGATCGGTCGTTAATGTTCCACCTCAAGGGGGGCGTAAACACCCGGACCAAAAAATGATTCCTGTAAATACGAAGAATATCCTCTTTGTTTGTGGGGGTGCATTTGATGGTATCGAGCGTAAAATTGCTCAACGCTTAAATACGCATGTGGTAGGTTACGGAGCTGCTAAAGATGTAGCAAAGATTGATCGTGGGAATATCATGCAATACATCACGCCGCAAGATTTGAAGTCGTTTGGGTTAATTCCTGAAATTATTGGCCGTTTGCCTGTATTGACTTATTTGAATCCTTTGGATCGTATTGCTTTGCGCAATATCTTGACAGAGCCTAAGAACTCAATTATCAAGCAATACATTAAGCTCTTTGAAATGGATGGGGTGGCGCTAACGTTTGACCCTGAGGTTTTGGAGTATATTGTCGATAAAGCTATCGAATATAAGCTTGGTGCACGTGGGCTCCGCTCAATTGTAGAGTCTATTATCATGGATAGCATGTTCGAACTACCCTCTAGTAAGGTGGATAGTTACCAAGTTACCTTGGAATATGCGCGTTCGCAAGTTGAAAAAGCATTCCTTTCAAAAGCAACAGCTGCTAACTGAAAGGAGTCATTGTGAAAGAGAGAGAGAAATAAACACTCGAACAGATATTTTTTTCGCTGAAATAATCGTCTATTTAAGAACTTGTTTTTAACTTTGTTTCATAGCTATACAAAATAGAGGAGTTACAACCCATGAAAAAACGATAGATATGATGGAAAATATTAACTTGGTTGAGGAGCTGAAAAAGCATTTCGGTTTTGGCACTTTTAAAGGAAATCAGGAGGCTGTTATTCGTAATTTGCTTGCTGGTCGCGATACCTTTGTACTAATGCCTACTGGTGGTGGAAAGTCACTATGCTATCAGTTGCCTTCCTTATTAATGGAGGGTACAGCTATTGTAATATCGCCGCTGATTGCTTTAATGAAGAATCAAGTGGATGCCATGCGTAACTTTAGTGAAGATGATGGAGTGGCTCACTTTATTAATAGCTCGCTTAATAAATCGGCTATTGACCAGGTTCGTTCTGACATCTTAAGTGGAAAGACCAAGCTGCTTTATGTAGCACCTGAGTCGTTAACAAAGGAGGAGAATGTAGAGTTCCTGCGTAGTGTAAAGATCTCTTTTTATGCAGTAGACGAAGCTCACTGTATATCTGAATGGGGACATGACTTTCGACCTGAATACCGACGTATACGTCCTATCATCAATGAAATAGGGAAGGCTCCGGTAATTGCCCTGACAGCAACAGCCACGCCTAAGGTTCGTATGGATATTCAGAAGAATCTTGGAATGCAAGAGGCTACCGAGTTCAAGTCCTCGTTTAACCGTCCAAACCTCTACTATGAGGTACGCTTAAAGGGTAATCAAGTAGATCGGGATATTATTAAGTATATAAAGACCAATCCAGCTAAATCGGGCATTATTTACTGTTTGAGCCGTAAAAAGGTGGAGGAACTTTCGGAGATTCTTCAAGCCAATGGTATTCAGGCAAAGCCTTATCATGCTGGTATGGATTCTGCCACCCGCACATCCAACCAAGATCGATTCTTGAAGGAAGATGTAGGTGTAATTGTGGCAACCATCGCCTTTGGTATGGGGATTGATAAACCCGATGTGCGCTTTGTTATTCATTACGATATTCCTAAAAGTTTAGAGGGGTATTATCAAGAGACAGGTAGAGCCGGTAGAGATGGAGGCGAAGGTCAGTGTATAACTTTCTATTCGACGAAAGATTTACAAAAGCTTGAGAAATTTATGCAGGGTAAGCCTGTGGCTGAGCAAGAAATAGGCAAACAATTGTTGTTAGAGACTGCGGCTTATGCTGAATCGTCAGTATGTAGAAGAAAGTCGTTGTTGCACTATTTTGGCGAAGAGTATTTAGAAGAGAATTGTTGTAATTGTGATAACTGTTTAAATCCTAAAAAGCAAGTGGAAGCTCAGGATTCGTTGTGCGCTGTGATTGAAGCAATCATAGCCGTAAAAGAGAATTTTAAATCAGATTATATTGTTAGTCTCCTATTAGGTAAGGAGACAACAGAAATATTGGCTCACAAACACGACGAACTAGAAGTGTTTGGATCGGGTATGGGTGAAGAAGAAAAGACATGGAATGCTGTCATTCACCAAGCCTTGATTGCGGGCTATTTAAGTAAAGATGTAGAAAACTATGGCTTGCTAAAGGTGACACCTGATGGCAAGAAGTTCTTGAAAAAACCCAAGTCGTTTAAGATTGTAGAGACTAGCGATTTTGAGGAGGATGAGGAAGAGGTTCAAGTACGTGGCGGAAGCTCGTGCGCAGTTGATCCAGGTTTGTATGCTATGTTGAAAGACTTGCGTAAAAAAATGTCGAAGAAACTCGATGTGCCTCCTTATGTTATTTTTCAAGATCCATCGCTCGAGGCAATGGCTACCATCTACCCGGTAACACTCGATGAATTGCAAAATATTCCCGGGGTTGGTGCAGGTAAAGCAAAGCGTTATGGTCAAGAGTTTTGTGTCTTAATCAAAAAGCATTGTGAAGAGAATGAAATCGATCGTCCCGAAGATTTGCGGGTGCGTACGGTTGCCAACAAGTCAAAACTGAAGGTCTCAATCATTCAAAGTGTAGACCGCAAGGTGGCACTCGATGATATTGCAGTATCGAAAGGTTTGGAGTTTTCGGAGCTGTTGGATGAGGTGGAAGCTATCGTCTATTCAGGCACAAAGCTTAACATCGATTATTTCCTTCAGGAAATTATGGATGAAGACCACATGGAAGATATCTATGATTACTTTAAGGAGTCAACAACCGATAAAATCGAAGATGCGGTAGAGGAATTGGGCTCGGATTATAGCGAAGATGAAATTCGCTTGGTACGTATCAAATTTATCTCTGAAATGGCTAACTAAATAGCCAAATTGAGTAAAAGTAATAAGCCGGATGCAGAATTGCATTCGGCTTATTACTTTTTAATAGGAATGCAATACAAAAAACTATTTTCCAGCTTTAAAATATGGAATAAAAGGCGTATATTTGCACGCAATAAAATTCAAAACGCATAAGCCCTATGTCATTTATTGCAGACAAAATTGTAATGGACGGATTAACGTATGATGACGTTCTTTTGATCCCCTCTTATTCTGAAGTACTTCCCAAATCAGTTGATTTAACAACGAAATTCTCACGCAACATTGAGTTGAAAGTTCCCTTTGTTACCGCCGCTATGGATACGGTTACAGAGGCTAAAATGGCTATTGCTATTGCGCGCGAAGGTGGCATTGGTGTAATCCATAAAAATATGTCTATCAAGGAGCAGGCGCATCAAGTAGCTATTGTGAAACGTGCTGAGAATGGTATGATTTACGATCCCGTAACGATTAAACGTGGCTCTACGGTAGGTGATGCTTTGGCTATCATGGCCGAATATCACATTGGTGGTATACCTGTTGTAGACGATGAGAAGCATTTAGTAGGTATTGTTACCAATCGTGATCTTCGTTTCGAAAAAGAGATGGACAAGTTTATTGACGAGGTAATGACCAAAGAGAATATCATTACTACCCATCAGGCAATTGATATGGAAGCGGCTGCTCAAATTTTGCAAGAGAACAAAATAGAGAAACTTCCTGTAGTCGATAAAGACGAGAAATTAGTAGGGTTAATTACTTACAAAGATATTACCAAAGCGAAAGATAAACCCATGGCATGTAAAGATGCTAAAGGGCGTTTGCGTGTGGCTGCAGGTGTAGGTGTTACTGCCGATACGATGGAGCGTATGCAAGCCTTGGTTGATGCAGGTGCCGATGCCATTGTTATTGATACTGCACATGGCCACTCTAAATCGGTAATTGATAAATTGAAAGAGGCTAAAGCAATGTTCCCTCATGTAGATATTGTAGTGGGAAATATTGCCACTGGCGAGGCTGCAAAAGCATTGGTTGAGGCGGGTGCTGATGCAGTTAAAGTAGGTATCGGACCGGGTTCTATCTGTACAACGCGTGTGGTTGCCGGTGTGGGTGTGCCACAGTTGACTGCCGTGTACGATGTAGCTAAAGCTTTGCAGGGTACAGGTGTGCCTTTGATTGCCGATGGAGGTTTGCGCTATTCGGGTGATGTAGTGAAAGCACTAGCTGCTGGTGGATACAGTGTAATGATTGGTTCATTGGTTGCTGGAACAGAAGAGTCGCCTGGTGATACAATCATCTTTAACGGTCGTAAATTCAAATCATACCGTGGTATGGGTTCTTTGGAAGCTATGGAAAATGGTTCAAAAGATCGCTACTTCCAAAGCGGAACTTGCGATGTGAAGAAGTTGGTTCCAGAAGGTATTGCTGCACGTGTTCCTTACAAAGGTTCTTTGTACGAGGTTATTTACCAATTAGTGGGTGGATTGCGCTCGGGTATGGGTTACTGTGGTTCTTCAAGCATTGAAGAGTTGCACTCGGCTAAATTTACTCGCATTACCAATGCGGGTGTAATGGAAAGTCATCCACACGATGTGGCTATTACGAGCGAAGCACCTAATTACAGCCGCCCCAATAATTAAGAAATAGAATGCCGATTCGCATTGCCGGTATTACACTGCTTTTTCTTGCCTCTTTTATCTCAATAAGAGGGCAGGAAAAAGCAGTTTTGTATATAAACGGTTCGCCCGTTTCTTTGTCAAACTTATTGTATCACTACGATAAGTCGCCCTCTGCTAGCTTTGACTCTTTTGTGGATGACTTTGTTGATTATCAGTTGCAGATACGTTATGCGCTTGATTTAAAACTGGATACCACAACCCATTTTCGCAATCAAGTTGGCTTCTACTCCAGTAAATTGGCTAGTACCTATCTGAATGAATCTTCGAAAGCTACGCAATTTAAACGTGATGCACTGCAGAATCATCTATACAAAGTGGCGTCAAATAAATGGGTGAAGGTGGAATGTTTAACCTACCCCTTACGGCAGAATGCATCATCTGGCTTGCTCAGTGATATCAGTCGGCTCATGAAGCAGTGGCGTGACTCTTACAAACAGGGGGGCTCACTTTCTGATTTTAAGAACAGTTGCTTGATAGGAGAGGAGTCTCCTCTATTGCTCCAAGTATTTTCTTGGAAGCCCATATCTGTTTTTCTCGAAGAGTGGATTCCTACTTTAAATACACTGAACCTGAATGTGCTTTCCGAACCGATTGTGTCACCTATAGGGGTGCATTTGATAAAGCTGGTAGGGGTTAGCGAAGAAGTGCCTAAGGAGGCTTTCGAGCAGCTTGCCATGATTGCTCACTCCCAGAGTGGTGATTGTGCTGCTTCTGCTTCGCCCGATTTTGTTGCAGGTTTAGGGGCCGATAAGACAGAGTTTGATAGAGGTGTTCAAGAAATATACGAAGCTCTTCTTGTCGAGTCGCTTTCGGGCTCTATTCCTCACGAGGAGCATCAATATGATGAGGCCGACTTGCAATCGTATTTTGAGAAGCACAAAGAAAAATACCGTTGGGAGTTTCCTCATTACAAGGGAGTCGTTGTTCATTGTAGAGATAAGAGGGTTTATAAGAAATGGAGAAAACTACTCAAAAAACTACCTTCTTCAAGGTGGGGGGAGGTGCTTCATGAACTTACAAACCTTGCTCCAACTGCTGAAATTCAGTATGAAGTTGGACTGTTTCAGATAGGACAGAATAGTTTTGTTGATAATCTTGTTTTTCGCTGTGCTGCTTCCGAGCCAATCGAGGAGTATCCATTTACGTTTGTTCTAGGAAAACGACTGGTAAAAGGCCCCGCCTCTTACTTGGATGTTCGTGATGAACTGTTGCATGATCTTCAAGGAGAGGCAAGTCGCTCATGGCTGCAATCGCTTCATAAAAAATATAAGGTTGAATTTGACCAAGAGGTTTTAAAAACCGTTAATAATAGTGCTAGTAATTAATTATTGCACTATCTTCGTTACTTATTAAAAGAACTTATGAAGGATATTAAAAAGGGGGTTGTTCTACTTGCTATTATTTGTGCCTTAATAGGTTGTGGTGAAGAATACAACCATAAGGGGAAAACGCCTTTGGTGGGAGTTTCTAATCAGTTTTTATATAAAGAAGATTTGCAAATGGTGCTTCCTCTTAACTTAAGCAAGGAGGATAGTTTGCTTTTTGCAGAGCATTATATTCGGAATTGGATGGAGGATGCATTGCTTTTTGAGCAGGCAGAAGAGAATATTCCAGATAATGAAAAAATAGATAGGCTGGTAGAGAATTATCGACGAGCACTAATCGTACATACGTACCAAGAGGAGTTGATAAATCAGAAACTAGTTCGAGAAATAACCGATAGCGAGATTGAGGCCTATTATGCTAAAAATAGTATGCTGTTTAAGCTTGAAGAGCCCTATGTTCAGGGGTTGTTTATAAAAGTTCCTCTTAATTCGCCCGACCTAGCTGCTGTGCGAAGATTGTATAAGCGTAATGAATCGGATGCCATTGAGCAACTGGAAAAGTATAGTTTGCGCAATGCTGTAAGCTATGAATATTTTTATGATCAATGGTTGCCCGTTTCGGTGTGGAACAACAAGATGCCTTTAAAAGCAATCGATTCTGATCCTAATTATTTAGACCGAAATAGAAATGTGGAGGCTAAAGATTCTGCTTTCCACTACTTCTTACATATCGAAAATTATTTGGGTAAGGGGGGGCAGAAACCTATCGATTTTGTTGCGAGTGAGATTAAAGAGATGTTACTAAATATGAAGCGAGTTGATTTTATCAATCAAATGAAAACTGAATTGTTTCAACGAGCTTCGGATAAGAATGAAATTAGTTATTATTACTTGAATACAAATGAATAAATTGAGAAGTATCAGAGTATGTGCATTGTTGTTGACTTTTTTTGCCGTAACTTCGGCATATGCTCAAGATAATGTAATTGATGAAGTAGTCTGGGTAGTAGGAGATGAAGCCATCTTAAAATCGGATGTAGAGAGTGAGCGCCTGAATGCTCAATATGAGGGACGCAAGTTCGAAGGTGATCCATACTGCATCATTCCTGAGCAGCTGGCTGTTCAAAAACTCTTTCTAAATCAAGCAGTTATTGACAGTGTTGAAGTTTCCGAACAAGAGGTGATTTCGCAAGTAGAGAGACGTACGGCATGGCTTATTGAGGAGATTGGTTCTCGAGAGAAGCTTGAAGAGTATTATAATAAAACATCGACTCAGATACGTGAGATGCTTCGTGATAATGTACGTGATGGTTTGACCGTTCAGAAGATGCAGCAAGAGATTGTAGGCGATATCAAAATTACTCCTGCCGAAGTAAGACGTTATTTTAAGGACCTTCCACAAGATAGTATTCCTTTTATTCCTACCCAAGTAGAGGTTCAGATTGTAGCGCTTCAGCCTAAAATACCACAAGAAGAGGTGGATCGGGTTAAGCGTACACTTCGTGAATATACAGAACGTGTAAACTCGGGCGAAATTGCATTCTCAACATTGGCACGTATGTACTCGGAAGATGAGGCTTCTCGTCGTAAGGGAGGAGAGCTTGGTTTTATGGGTAAAGGGGAGTTAGTTCCTGAATATGCCAATGTAGCCTTTAATCTACAAGACCCTACCAAGGTTTCTAAAATTGTTGAATCTGAATTTGGCTTCCACATTATTCAGCTAATTGAAAAGCGTGGGGACCGCTTAAACTCTCGTCATATCTTAATGAAGCCTAGAGTTGATGATGAGGATTTGGAGATGGCACTTAATCGATTGGATTCTATTTCGGATGATATTCGTAACCAAAAATTCTCATTTGAAGAGGCAGCAACTTATATCTCACAAGATAAAGATACACGCAACAACCACGGTTTGATGGCAAATCCTCAAACGGGTACTGCACGTTTTGAAATGCAAGATCTTGCACGTGTTTCGCAAGAGGTTGCCAAAGCTGTTGAGGGATTGAATATTGGCGAGATATCTAAGCCTTTTACAATGATCAATAGTAAAGGAAAAGAGGTTTGTGCAATTGTAAAATTGAAAAGTCGTATCAACGGGCACAAAGCTACCATTACAGAAGACTATCAACGTTTGAAAGCCATTGTTCAGGAGAAACGTGGAGAGGAGAAACTAGAAAAATGGATTTTAGAGAAGCAACAAAAAACCTACGTTCGTATCAATGAAAAGTGGAGAAATTGTGACTTTAAATATCCAGGATGGGTAAAGCAATAATCGCTTCATGATTACAAATATGCTTGAAAAAAATAAAAATAATCGAACTTCGAGCAGGCATAGGGTACTTTTATTTAGTATCCTATGCCTGTTTGGCTTTTGCTTGCTAGCACAAGTAAATCCATCAAATAGAGGTGCTGCACAGCCTACTAAGAGTAGAGTCTACTTATTGCATGCGGATGTGTTGAAGAAGAGTCCTAAAAATCCGGACCCTGATGCGCAGATTCTAGTAGGGAATGTGGTATTTAGACATGATAGTGTCTATATGTACTGCGACAGTGCTTGTTTTTATGAGAAGAGAAATTCGCTAGAGGCATTTTCTCGAGTAGAGCCTGTAAAAATGGTGCAAGGAGATACTCTTTTCTTGTATGGCGATTATCTTTTCTACAATGGTAATACCCAAATAACCGAGGTGCGCTACAATGTAAAGATGGAGAACAAAACAACAACTCTGCTTACAGATAGCTTAAACTACGATCGAGTTGAAAACTTGGGCTATTATTTTGAGGGTGGTATGTTGATGGATGAAGAGAATGTACTTACGTCGGTATGGGGTCAATACAGCCCTGAGACGAAAGCATCTGTTTTTAACTACGATGTGAAGTTGGTCAATCCACAATTTGAACTTACCTCCGATACGCTTCATTACAATACAGCGAGCAAAATAGCGCACATCGTAGGGCCTTCCGATATTGTTAGTGACAACAATCATATCTATTCTGAACTCGGTTTTTACAATACGCACACAGGTGAGGCTGAGCTTTTAAATCGATCGGTATTGACAAATGATGGGAAGAGGCTAACAGGTGATAGTTTATATTATGATCAAAAAGGGGCTTATGGAGAGGCTTTCTTTGACGTTCTAATGACCGATACTGTCAATCAAAATCTGCTTAAGGGGAATTATTGTTACTACAATGAGCTGACTAAATATGCCTATGCGACCGATAGGGCAGTGGCTATTGAATATTCTCAAGGTGATAGCCTTTATATTCATGCCGATACGCTTCAGTTACATACTTTCTATTTAGATACAGATTCTATGTATCGCGAAACGCGTGCGTTTTATAAAGCGCGGATTTTTAGAACAGATGTGCAAGCAGTTGCCGATTCTCTTGTGTTCTCTTCCAAAGATAGCTGTTTGACCCTCTACAAGGACCCCATTATTTGGAATGAAAACCAGCAGTTGCTAGGGGAGCAGATTATGATTTATATGAATGATAGCACTATTGAATGGGCTCATATTCATAATCAGGCGCTTTCGGTAGAGAAGCTTGATTCCATAAACTACAATCAAATTACTGGTAAAGATATTAAAGCTTATTTTGTAAATGGCGAGATGCGACAGGTCGATGTAATTGGTTCCGTTCGTTTGGTTTATTATCCGGCCGAAGGGGATGGACAATTTATCGGGATGAATGTATCAGAGACCAGTTTGCTAAACATCTATCTAGAGAATCAAAAGATGAAGCGAATGGTGATGAGTCCCAAATCGAATGGAACGCTCTACCCGATGTTGCAAATTCCACCCGATAAAATGCGATTAGATAACTTTGCCTGGTTTGATTATATTCGTCCACTTCATAAAGACGATATCTTTGAATGGAGAGGAAAACGTGCAGGGCAAGAGTTGAAGAAAAGTACACGTGGAGCTATTCCCTTGCCTAATCAAAATTTGTTTCAGCCTAAATAATAGAACTTATGGGAATGTTTAACACCAATAAACCGCGTCCATTTCAGCACCAATACATCTATGTAGATGAACGAAAAGAGAAGCTGAAAAAGATAGAAGATGAGGCAAAGAAGGACTTGGGGATGACACCTCCTTCGAATGAGTACAATCCTGAAAACATACGTGGAAAGTTTGTAGAGGGAACAAAGCATTTAAAAAGACGCCGTGAGAGTGGCCGTAAACCACTTACTTACGCTGTATTATTGCTAGCGCTAGGTGTGTTAGTTTTTATACTGCACTACCTAATTACGGGTAATCTAAACTTTTAATCTTTCAGTTAACATCTACTATTATGAGTGATATCATTCGTTTACTCCCTGACTCTGTCGCCAATCAGATTGCTGCTGGTGAGGTTATTCAGCGCCCAGCTTCGGTTGTAAAAGAGTTAGTAGAGAACGCTATCGATGCAGGAGCTACACATATTGATGTTGTAGTGGCCGATGCAGGAAAGACGTCGATTCAAGTCATTGACGATGGAAAGGGAATGTCCGAAACAGATGCAAGGCTTGCTTTTGAGCGCCATGCTACTTCGAAAATACGCGAGGCTTCCGATTTATTTGCGCTTAGTACCATGGGGTTCCGCGGTGAGGCTTTGGCTTCAATTGCCGCAGTAGCCCAAGTTGAGTTGCGTACAAGACAAGCTTCGGAAGAGCTTGGGACCTCTATTTTAGTTGCTGGCTCTAAGGTGGAGTCTCAGGAGCCTATTTCGTGTGCAAAAGGTAGTAACTTCTCGGTGAAAAATCTCTTTTATAATGTTCCTGCCAGGCGTAAATTTTTAAAATCCAATCAAACTGAATTAAGTAATATTCTATCAGAGTTTGAGCGTATTGCTTTGGTTAACCCTGAAGTAGGTTTAACTCTTCGTCACAACGATTCAGAGGTGTATCACCTCTCATCCAGTCAACTTCGCCAGCGAATTATAGGTATCTTTGGAAAGAAAATAAATCAAGAGCTACTTTCGCTTCAGGTCGATACGACCATGATTCGTATTTCGGGCTTTGTTGGAAAACCTGAATCGGCACGTAAGAAAGGTGCTCGTCAGTTCCTCTTTGTGAATGGCCGTTATATGCGACACCCCTATTTTCACAAAGCTGTGATGGAGGCTTATGATCACTTAATTGCTCCTGGAGAGCAGGTCTCTTACTTCATTTACTTTGAAGTTGATCCGGCTAATATTGATGTGAACATTCACCCAACAAAAACAGAAATCAAGTTTGAGAATGAGCAGGCTATTTGGCAAATCATAGCCGCTGTAGTGAAGGAAACTCTGGGTAAGTTTAATGCGGTACCTTCCATTGACTTCGATACAGAGGGGATGCCTGATATACCGGTTTTTATTCCTTCTCCCTCGACCGATTTCGATGTGGCTCATATACCCTCTTCGGGTGCTTACAATCCGTTTGATTCATCGCCTGCTGTTTCTCCTTCCTCTTATGCTCCTAAATCGACTTCGGGCTGGGAGGCCTTTTATCGGGAAGATACCCGCTCGACTGTGTCTGCTTCAATAACTCCTGACTTTGATGATAATGGTGATTATTTTGTAGAATCAGGCAATGCTCAACAGGGTTACCTAGATCCGAACTTTATGGATACGGGTGATTCGAGACAAGAAGCTACGCTTTATCAGCAGATGGATGAGCCCATTAAAGAGGCCTCTGCACAGCATTATCAGTTTAAAGGTCGTTTTATACTTACGTCGGTTAAATCGGGATTAATGCTTATTGACCAACAGCGTGCGCATATTCGTATTTTATACGACAAGTACTTGCAGCAAATCGTAAGTAGACAAGGAATTACACAAGGAGTGCTTTTCCCCGATATCATTCAGTTTCCTCCTTCAGAGGTGCATGTTCTTCAGGATCTGCTGGAAGATCTCTCTTTCTTGGGATTCGATTTAACTGATTTTGGTGGAGGTAGCTATGCTATTCAAGGAGTGCCTGCGGGTATTGAGGGATTAAATCCTCAGGAGCTTATTCAGAATATGGTGCATACAGCTATAGAGAAGGGATGCAAAGTGAAAGAGGAGTTGCAAAGTAGCTTGGCATTGACCCTAGCAAAAGCAGCAGCTATTGTTCCTGGCCAGGTATTGACGAATGCTGAGATGAATGAACTGGTAGATCAACTTTTCTGCGTTGCTACACCTAATTATACGCCCGATGGGAAGACTGTACTCTCAGTAATGAAAGAGGAGGATATAGAGCGACTATTTAAATAGTCGCTCTTCTTTATTTTGGTAGGTAGGGGTTGATCCTATTGGATTGTGTAGCGGTTTGCTTTTACCAATCACTCTCTTTTCGGAAGCCGCTTCCCTTCTCTTTTTTTTCTCTCTTTTGCGTTGCGAGTATTTGGCTTTCTGCAGATCCTCCCTTCTGGAGTGATTCTTTCGGTAGAGAATAAAAGAGCCTTAGAATCATACTTTCAGATCAAGTAAAATAGTGGTTCAAATAAAAGAATGGATTGGTCATTTCTTTACAAATGAGGTTATTTATCGTACTATCAACGCGTAAAACCTACTACATTTTGCCTTCACTTCCTTCACGGGTTCTTTTAGCTCGCTTCACGCTCTCTCTTGGCTCTCTTTTTTTAGGATCCACCACTTTTTTATAGGTAAGAATAACTCCTTTCTCCCTTGTTCTAGTTACTATTCGTTGCCATCATGTTTCTGCTGTTTCTTATTTGTGTCTATCTTTTTCTTGTTTGCCGCATTGCGAAGATGTGCTAGCAGAATACCGGAATGAAAGAAATGTAACTCTTATTGTATTGCTCACAAGGCTTTTTGAATTTATCCTCGCAAAGTTTATAAAATGTATCTATAGGATGCTCTTTGTGAGCAGAGAAAATAGTCTACTGACAACTGTGGGCAGAGCTGCCGACAGCTGTCGTTTTATCTGCTGCCAGCTGTCAGTTGTCGGTTATTTGAGGATCTGTAGCAATTTTGAGCTCTTCTATTGATAGGTTCATTTGGGGTTGAATAGCTTGATGTGAAGGATGTGAAGGCAAAAATAAGTAGGTTTTTTTCTCTTTTTAGGTGAATGCTACCCATTTTAGTGGAGTTTCCAGCGGTAGCTACAGCCCCTTTCCACTGGGGCGCTCCCCGAGCGGAGAGAGTAGGCTGAAAATGGTGGATTAAGAATCGCAAATCAATCTATTATTTTGCTTGAGTCCAATTCATCCGTAAGCCGCTCATTTTATTTAAGTATAGCCAAAAAAAAGGTCTTTCTATTTGTAATAGAAAGACCTTTGGGGTGAATGATGGGTTTCGAACCCACGACCTTCGGAACCACAATCCGACGCTCTAACCAACTGAGCTACAATCACCATATCTGCATTATTTCCGAATGCGATGCAAAGGTAGTGCTTTTTTTTATATCTGCAAATAACATGCTCTTTTTTTTCTCTTTTTTCATGAAAAAATCCCCATTTGCCTCGGTTTACTACATTTTTAGTGCTTCCGGTAAATGGGGATTTGCTTTTATAGTCTCTTTTTTAGGTTAAGAGTAGATGCATTTTTTTCCTGCAAGTAAGGTGTTTTTCATAAGTGATACAATGGTCATTGGACCTACACCACCAGGTACTGGTGTAATGTAAGAACACTTAGGAGCTACTTCGTCGAACTGTACATCCCCCGTAAGTTTAAAGCCCGATTTCTTAGTTGCATCTGCCACACGTGTAGTACCCACATCTATCACAACAGCTCCCTCTTTTACCATTTCGGCCTTCACAAAATTGGGTTGTCCCAATGCAGCAATAATGATATCTGCCTCTTGACACTCCTTTACGAGATCTTTGCTACGGCTGTGGCAAACGGTTACAGTTGCATCGCCTGGATATCCCTTCTGCATAAGTAGGGTAGCCATGGGTTTCCCTACAATGTTGCTTCGACCTAGAACGACACACTTCTTGCCTTGAGTCTCTATGTTGTAGCGTTTAAGTAGTTCCATGATACCATTAGGGGTAGCCGATACGTAGCAAGGAAGGCCAATTGACATACGTCCTACATTTATTGGATGGAAGCCATCTACATCTTTTCTGTAGTCGATCGTTTCAATTACTTTTTGTTCTGAGATATGTTTTGGAAGAGGCAATTGTACGATGAATCCATCAATGTCACTGTTGTTATTAAGCTCCTCTACTTTGGCTAGAAGCTCTGCTTCTGTTACGTCTGCTTCATAGCGTATAAGTGATGACTCAAATCCACACGCTTCGCATGCTTTTACTTTGGCTGCTACATACGTTTCGCTTCCTCCGTCGTGTCCTACTAAAATAGCTGCTAGGTGAGGGCGCTTTTCGCCTTGCTCAATCATCTGGGACACCTCGGCTGCTATCTCGAGTTTTACCTGTTCTGATATTAATTTACCATCAATCAGTTGCATATTCTTTCTAGTTTTAAAGGGTTCTTTTGGGATTACAAAAAAGGAGGAAGTTGCACACCTCCTCCTTCTCTTTGTTCCAAATTATCTTTTTAATTTAGGCATCATTTTTCCCATCTTGTTGCTCGAAGTAACCATCTTCATCATCTTGCGAGTTTGGTCAAATTGTTTCAACAATCGGTTCACATCTTGAATGCTTGTGCCGCTTCCCTTTGCGATACGTGTACGGCGTGTGCCATTTAGTATTTCGGGATTGCTACGCTCGGCAGGCGTCATAGAGTATATAATTGCTTCGATGCTCTTAAAGGCATTGTCGTCTATATCTACATCTTTAATGGCTTTGCCCACACCAGGAATCATCGCTGCTAGGTCTTTTAAATTACCCATTTTCTTGATTTGGTGAATTTGAGAGAGGAAGTCGTTAAAATCAAACTGATTGCGTTGAATCTTCTTTTGCAAACGTTTGGCCTCTTCTTCGTCGTATTGCTCTTGTGCGCGCTCTACCAATGAAACAATGTCACCCATTCCTAAAATACGGTCTGCCATACGCGAAGGGTGGAATTGATCAATCGCATCCATCTTTTCGCCGGTACCTACAAACTTAATGGGTTTGTTAACGACCGTGCGGATAGATAGGGCAGCACCACCGCGTGTGTCACCATCTAGCTTGGTTAGAATGACCCCGTCAAAATCAAGACGTTCGTTAAATTCGCGTGCTGTGTTGACTGCATCTTGTCCAGTCATTGAGTCTACTACGAAAAGTGTTTCAGTAGGTTGAATGGCTTTCTTAACCGCTTCAATCTCTTTCATCATCTGTTCGTCAATTGCTAAACGACCTGCTGTATCGACAATGACTAGGCTGTATCCTTTGGCTTTTGCCTCTTTAATACCATTCAACGCAATTTGTACAGGGTCTTTACTATCTAGCTCGCAGTATACAGGTACTTCAATTTGTTCACCTAAGATGCGTAGCTGCTCAATAGCCGCTGGGCGGTATACGTCGCAGGCAACCAACAGAGGTTTAAGGTTCTTCTTGCTCTTAAGCATTTTAGCAAGTTTACCCGAGAAGGTTGTTTTACCCGAACCTTGTAGACCCGACATTAGGATTACAGCTGGATTTCCTTCAAGGTTTACTTCGACCGTTTCACCTCCCATCAGGGTAGCCAATTCGTCGTGTACTATTTTCACCATTAACTGGCTAGGCTTTACAGCTGTAAGTACATTTTGTCCCAATGCCTTTTCCTTAACGGTATCTGTAAACGTTTTGGCTACTTTGTAGTTAACATCGGCATCAAGCAGTGCTTTACGCACATCCTTCAAGGTCTCTGCTACATTGATTTCGGTTATTTTTCCTTCCCCTTTTAGGATTTTAAACGACCGTTCTAGTCTGTCACTTAAATTTTCGAACATATATATATCTTTTTTTTCTTACCAGTTTTTAAAGCGCAAAAATAGAAAAAAACTTCCTTATATGCTTGATTTCCTGAATGCAATTTTCTCTTTTGGAGCAAATAACTGTTTTAAAAGAGACTAGGTCTCAGTTGTGACCCTATTTGTATGTTAAAGTAGTGAGATTGGAGATCCGTTGAATGCCTCCTTTTATCTCTTTGGTTCTGTTTAAGTTTCCTCCTTCTCTCTGACTCTTATTGATTATTTATCCATTTCATATTAATCGACAGCTCGAATTGTACCCGAACTTTTTGTCTACACATAGCATTTCGGCTTCTAGTTTGGAGTTTAAGAGCTCATTTCGTTGTAGCCCGATGAACCTTTGAATGGACAACCTAATGAATTGATCAGGGTTGTTAAGTAAATTCACAAGGAGGGTTTCATTCTTAAAAGGTAATGATGCGCTCTTTTAAATGGGGATTGTTACTTACAAAATAGGGATATACCTACGGCTCATATATTACTGTAATGGATTAAGTTGATTGTTTGAGAAGAGCTTTTTTTGCTTATCCGAGAATATTTGAATTTTTCAATAGTTTAGAATGAAACAGTTTTTGTTGCTTCTTTTGTACGCTTTATTTAAGCTAAATATGCTTGAATATCTTCTGTTATTCACTATATTTGCACCCGAAATATAAAAAAAGAAGAAAAAATGAAGAAATTCACTTTGATTAGTGCCTTGTCGCTAATGGTTTCAATTCCAACCTTTGGTGGTGGCGTACTAACAAATACCAATCAACATGCTGCATTTTTGCGTATGGTGGCTCGTGGAGCTTCTATCGGCGTAGACGGAGTTTATTCAAATCCTGCTGGTTTGGCTTTCTTACCAAACGATGGTTTTCACCTATCTTTCACTTCACAAAGTGCGTACCAAACGCGTGAAATTGATGCGAGTTACTTAACGTATGGACCGCTTAGCGAAGGAAAACCGACTACTCTTCCTATCAATCATTACTATAAAGGTACAGCTTCTGCTCCTGTTATACCTAGCTTTCAAGCAGCTTATAAAAAAGGTAATTGGACCTATTCTGCCGCATTTGCGATCACGGGTGGTGGTGGAAAAGCCTCATTTGACGAAGGATTGCCTATGTTTACCTCTTTGGCACAAGCGGGTATTTACCAAGCAAGTCTTAAGGCTAGCCAAGGTCTTTTTGCGTTAACTCCCGAGATGTATGATATTACATCGGCCATGGATGGAAAACAATATATTTTTGGGCTGCAATTAGGAGCTACTTATAAGGTTAATGAGTGGTTGTCTCTATTTGGTGGCGCACGCATGAACTATGTAAGCAGTGGATACGAGGGCTTTCTTCATGCCGACTTGAAAGGAAGTGATAGTCGCTTAATGAATCTTGAATTGGATTGTGCTCAATCGGGGTGGGGTATCACACCAATCATTGGTGCCAATGCTAAAGTAGGCAACTTCTTGTTTGCAGCAAAATATGAGTTCAAATCGAACCTAAATATCGAGAATAAAACAAAGGTGCTAGAAGCCCCTGATGGTGTAGATGTAAGTGCTTATGCAGATGGCGTAAATACACCACATGATATTCCTGGTTTCTTGTCGCTCTCTGTGGGTTATAGCATTCTTCCCACCCTACGTGCCACAGTAGAGTATCACCACTTTGACGACAAACATGCAGGTATGGCAGGCGACAAACAAAAATACTTAACCAAAGGAACTAACGAATACCTAGCGGGTATTGAGTGGGATGCAACTAAAATGTTTACATTTAGCTGTGGCTACCAAAATACAGATTATGGGGTAAGCGATAATTTCCAAAGTGATACTAGCTTTTATTGCGATTCATACTCAATTGGTTTGGGTGCACAAGTGCGTCTTACAGAGCGTTTGAAATTTGATGTAGGTTATTTCTGGACAAACTACGATAAGTATACAAAGGAATCGAGCAACTACAACGGTACTGGCTTAGCTGGTACGGACGTTTACTACCGTACAAACAAAGTATTTGGTATTAGCGCAGAATACCGTTTCTAATCTCTTTATAAAAGAGTTGTTTACTTAGGTTTCGGAAAAAGGACCCTCTTTCATTTTAAGATAGTAGGGACAAACTAAAATCTCCACACAGTAGTATTCTTTACTCAGTGTGGAGATTTTTGCTTGTCAGCGATTTTAAAATAGGAGTTTGGTATTCATTAAAAGAGGGAGAGTCTATCCGATGATCCATACAACCCTCATTCGTTCAATTATCAAATCTTATTGAAGATTCGCCTTATCTTCTGAAATACACCTTATGGCAATGTCAAGGTATATTTCTTGACAGCTCTAAAAAGGTACGTTCTACTATCCCCTGTTGTCGATCTATTCTTGCCTTCCATAAAGGTATACGAATAAATAACTCCATCCTTGTCACATAAATATCGCTCATCTTCATTTAGTAAATATTCCTTTTTCTGTCGAGCGCTAATGTTATCATTAATTTTATTTACCATGCCCCCTCTGATATTTTGGTTGAGCCATCCAGCTTCGTCATAGGTTGGAACCCGCCAATTATCTAGATTATTAACCCGATAACCCTCTAAGCAATCCCCTATATTGACGCGGTATATTTCCCACTCATCTATACTCATAAGCAGTAGATCTACACTCGTTTCTGTTTCATTTGAGGCTTTTACTACAATGCAATCGTTCCAGATACTACCTATTTCAGGAATTCCACTCTGCACTTCCTCCTCTTTGTTTGAAGCATTGGGTCCAAAATCAAAATCTACATAGATAGCTTCGCCCCATCCCTCAACAATGAGGCCCCCCTCTACCTGAATAGTACCTTCTTGGTAGACTCCATGGATGATATAAGGATGATTCGCCTCTGGTATAACCGAGGTTTGATAACCGTAGGTTTTCGTCTCTCCATTCTCCTCTTCAATAGTGATTGAAAAAGCCATTTGTTGTCCGCTACCTGGGAAAATATAGATGGGATCACAACTCCATACATCTTCTTCCTCCTTATAGCAACTTATTTCGACCGATTTTCCACCTTCTATATACTCTCCACTCATGCGGAGTGAGCCATAAATGGGTGATAGGTGTATCGAAATGCCACTTGTATTTGTTGATAATCCACTGAAGGAGGCTTTGAATGCAGCCACAGAATGACTCAACAGAATCTCGAGCGAGGTAGATTTCTCTGAGAGTGAAATGGTAGCCCTTCCCATCATGACTGCTTCAGAAGCTTTCCCATCGTTTATAGATAGCGCATTACTGAGTTCAGGATGATCGGGTAGAGTGTACTCATTTGTTAGGCCTGCAAGAGCAACGAGTTGGTAGATTCCCGTTGCAAGATTCATCTTTACTTTCTCATCACTAGAAGTAACTGTTAGCTTCTCTACACACGTTCCATTTTCCGAAAAGGCATAAATTCTAACGGGGAAGGGAATGAGTAGATTACTTGTGGAGCGTGTTGATACTGAAAGCGCTGTTTTCTGTTCAGAGGTACTCGCTTCTAACGCTTCGAACTTTTGGCAGCTTTCTAGTATGCATGCTAGGATGAGAAGAAGGAATGATAGCCGATTAATAATTTTCTTTATTGCTACCATCAATTATAATATCTGTTGTTTCACCATCTGTTTGCCACTCTGTAATTTCGGCTCCACTTATTTTAACCACTCCATTCATTACCCTTATTTGATAGGACTGAAGCATACCTTCGTTAAATGCGGTTTCAAACTGCTCTACACCGATGCGGTAGTTGTTTTCACCCTTCGTGTAGTGAAGCTCTAATTTGATGGGTTTCGCGTTATCAATGTGTTTATTCACTACAAAGTAAAAGAGCTGATCGGAGCTCATTTCGCGATTTAATTGGCTGGCAGTAACAGCACTCGTTGTAGCCTCGGTAGTAAACTTTACTCCGGGATCTTCTGCGTCAAAGGAATAGGTGGTTTCTGAGGCAATATTGTAGCCAGAGAGAATAATACCCTGCAATGTTACATCTTCTAAGTCCCCCTCTGCTTTAATGGTAAGCTTAACTAAGCAAGAGATATGTTTAAAGCAATGATCTTCGCCTGTAAATGAGAGTATGGGGTTGTCTTGATAGCTATGGTCCATGCGTTGAGCCACTAAGAAGTCATAAGCTGCTATCCCTTGTTGTATTCCCGATTGATTCGATAAAACGGGCATTGGAACTGCTTTAAATGAGGTGTTGGCGATATCAGTGAAAGGGTAGAAGGCATGGAAATCATGTTTTTTTGTGGCACTTTCCCAATACATTATTTCGTCACTTCTCCAAGTGCTTTCTGAATATTCCCATTTAACTAATTCAAGTTCATCTCTGAAGAGTCCTATTTGATCGCCAGCGGTAAACGAACTTTTTGTATCTGTTTCACTTATGTAGCGTGCTACAGCATTTGGTGAACCAATTTGAGCTTCGATAGAAAGAGGCACATTTGCTTCTGGTTGCTCATTCGTTGTGTTTCTACATGCTGTAATTCCCAGAAGAACAGCTACCATAAGAGTCATTTCCTTTCTCATAAAGTATTTATTAAATGATTATTATTTACTAGAATATTCTCATACGTAAAGGGTGTGGTATGGATATTGATAGACTATCATGTAACCCTCTCTATAAGTTATTCTAGTTTTTAAGTGTGTAATTGGAATGGAATAGGTGCCGCTGCTTTCTTTTTTGTGAGTTATTTGTATTGTCTTCTTTATTGATTTAAATGCAAAGAATACGATTGAGATTTAAAATAAACGCATTTATATTAAAATTGTTTTAATCAAAACGCTGTGTTATAGTGAATTCTCTATTTACCTCTCTCTCTTGGCTCTTCATTTACATCCAAATAAAGGCCCTTTTTCAAATCTAGAAAATCAATGAATCAATCTTATAGATTTGTTTTTTGTGCTCTATCTTTCGGTGTTTTCTTTTCTAGAAATCATCTTTATCACTCTTTCTTCATTTTTTTAAAAGGATTAATTTTTGTTATTTTTGACAATTGAGTACCTTTGCTTCCGATAGAATAAAATGTTTATATTTTACTTCCTACATTTGGAGTAAAGATGAATTGAAACTTCAAGATAATTGTATGAATAACCTCTACCAAATTAAGAATAGTTGTCTACTACTGTTTTTACTATGCTGCTCTTTACTCCTTACAAACTGCATAAATAGAGAGAGCTTGTACGTGGACCCTAAAGCCGACATTGACAGCAATGATTTTTTTGATTTCAGTACAAATAAAGCGATAACGATTGATCTTCAATTGGGAGTTACGGGTGAAACGCTTTTCTATTTCTATGCAGAAGATCCAACCATTCTAGTTGATAACTCTTGGATAATAAATGAAGAGATTTTTCCTTTCTATGCCGATGTAACCGATGTCGATGGAAATTTCAGTCAATCGATTCTTCTTCCTGCATTTGTGACTAAAGTGTGGTTAGTTGCTGAACACGTTTATTTACCCCTAACTATTGAACTTGATGTAGTAGATGGATTGATGATTTATCAATCTGCAGGCGGGCAAGTTTCTGGTGCACGGCTGGATGTGCAAGGCAGAGCTCTCATGAATGGCGTGACTTATCCGGATGGGTATGATACATTGGGCGAATGGGACTCAGAAGGCTATCCTCAATATCTGCTAGAGAAGCAGATAATCATTCCCAATGCTTTTTTGAAGCGTTGCAATGATCTTCACAATGCTATATCAATGAATTACAATAGCCATGATAATGTCAACTCCTTTTGGAATTTAAATAAGACTGATTTAGAAACGACAGGAACGAATGACATGGTAATAACCAAGAATACCAAGCTGATAGCTTCTTACTTTTCAGGCAATTCTGCTTGGAACAATATGGTGGCTTACTATACTTATCAAGAGGGTGAGACCGTTACGTTATCGGATATGAATAGCCTTAAAAAGACCATTCTTTTTCCTCGTTACAGCCGAACAGCCCCTTCAAATTTACCAGGGAAACAGGTGCAACTAAAGTATTGGAACAAGGAAACAGGCAAATACCAAGAGGAGTTTCCTGCGGGAACACACATTGGTTGGATTCTTTTGGGCGATGCATTTGGTAGAACAAGTACCTCTTGGACTAGATATTCAAACCCTGCATTTAGTTCGAACGGAAGACAGTATAGCATCTTGATGCAGGATTCAGAACTCGATAACTGCTTTTTTATGGCTATAGAGGATAATGTGGACTTCCGTTTTAATGATGTAATGTTCTCTATTATCTCTACAGAAAATGAATCCATAGAGGGACTTCCTATTATTCCCGATCCTGTAGATAGAGAAGATATCTCTTATCGTGTACTAGGTACTTTGGCTTTCGAGGATTTTTGGCCCCAGAAAGGAGACTACGATATGAACGATGTGGTTGTTAACTTCACAAGTACATTCTCCAAAAAGAGATCGAGTGGTAGAGTAACGCGTACTACTACCACTTTTACTCCCGTAAATGATGGTGCCACTTTCGTCAATGGTTTTGGTATTCAGCTGGATCATGTAACTGCTAATCAAGTAGAGTCATTGAGTGTAAGTCAAGAAGGAACGATTCTCTCGACGAGCTTTGAAACGGGAACAGATAAACCGGTTGTGATCTTATTCGATAATATGAAGACAGTGATAAACAAACCGATTACCGTCGATATTGTTTATCGATCATATGGAAGCGCTGTAGTCGAATCGGAGGTACAACCACCCTACAATCCCTTTATTTTTGCCCAAGATCGATCGCACGAAATTCACTTGACGGGCTATCAGCCTACAAGTAAAGCTGACGATACTTTACGAGGAAGTGAAGATGACTTGCGTGAAGATAAGTATGGTAATCCTATGTATTATGTAGCAACCGATAATATGCCATTTGCTCTCTATCTGAATGGCATTATTTTTGATTACCCAAGTGAGCGAGAGGATATCCGTGTGAAATATCCCCGATTCGATAACTGGGTGAAAAGCTTTGGCGCCGAAGATACTGATTGGTACAAGGCCAATTAATAGAATTAGGTAAGATTTTACAGAAAGGATTCGTAGTGTGCTATATGCACCTATGAATCCTTCTCTTTTTGAATAAACTTTTGCCTCCATTTTACTTCCATTTGTTACAGCCGCTTGTGTAAAATGCTCCATTGAAAGAATCTGTTTTTAGGGTTAGTAATCCTATCTTCATTCCTCTGTAATAGCTACTTATTATACTCTTCCTTTATTTGTAGAATAAGAAAAAGCAAAAGAGATGACAACATTCAAAACAATCGTACTCTCCGATATCCATTTAGGTACGAAGTTTAGTAAGGCTAGAGAGGCTACCAAGTTCTTGGAAGAGAATAGTTGTGAAACCTTGATACTGTGTGGCGACATAGTAGATGGTTGGAGTTTAAGCAAAAAAAAATCGCGCTGGAAGCGTAGACACACCCGCTTTATTAAGACTCTCCTTGATTTACAGCACCAAACTAAGATTATCTACATTCGAGGGAATCACGATGACTTTCTCGATAACATTCTGCCCTTGAAATTTCAGAATATCTCGATTGTTCGTGATTACATTTATCACTCGTTTGGTAAGCGTTTCTTGGTATTGCATGGCGATATTTTTGACCACATTACCTCACGCTTTAGCTGGTTGGCCAAGTTGGGTGATTGGGCCTATACACTGCTGCTTAACCTAAACAAATACTATAACGCCCGCCGTTTGCGGAAAGGATTGCCTTATTTCTCACTCTCCCAAAAGATTAAAATGCAAGTCAAAGCATCGGTTTCTTACATTAGCGATTTTGAAAAGCATTTGGTAGAGGTGGCCAATACGAAGCGTTGTGATGGTGTGATATGTGGGCACATCCACCAAGCGGAGATTAAGCAGATAGATGATGTACTCTACCTGAATTCGGGCGACTGGGTGGAGTCTCTTTCGGCATTAGTCGAAGATTATAATGGAAACTGGAGCATAAAGTATGCAACACAAATGGAACAACATCCGCACGTCGAATTAAAGAAGCTAGTGGTCTAGCTTGACTCTATTGGGTTGGCCATGAATAACCTCTTTTGTATGATTGCTACCGAAACTTAGTTGTAGCCTAAACCCCGGTTCTGAATCCTTCTACCAATAGAATTGGGATTGCTCTTCTCGGGCAACTTACCCTTTACTCCTCTTTTTCAAAGAAGAGTTGGTAGTAGTGCATTCCTCTTTCGGTATCGTACCCTTTGGTGATGTATTGGCTTTCGCCCCCATTGATGTGGATTTGAAAGTTCTTATCGAGCTTAATGATACTCTTCATGCCTTGTGCTTTTTTCTTGACCGCTTTATCGGAGATGGCAAAACTATCGGCTATCTCTAGGTTGCGTTCCCGTTGGTAATTCTCCTTGTATTGATTAAACCGCTCCCTAACCTCGGGGCGTGCAATGACTTCGTTGGCAAACTCCTCCATATCGAAGGTTTCTCTTCCTCGTAAGAATTTGGCCGATTTATTCAACAAATCGGCCTGTTCTGTCTTAGAGAGCTCGACCTCTTTGGCAAGCTCTTTGGTCACAAAGTTCTTGGTTAGCGAAATCAGATTCTCGGTGTAGTAATACTCATCCTTGCGTTTACGCACATGTAAGAAATCGTCTATCCAATATTGCGCTTCCATTCCTTTATTGGTATTATCAACCACCGCTACCACATAGCCCGCTTCACCCTCTTTGTTAAAGATGAGGCACCCTTTATCGAGCTTATTTATATTCACTCCCTGTTGGCTCTCAATCTCAAATCCATCGCCCGAGGGGTATACCTTTAAGAAAGTCTCCTTGTTTTCAGACTTAAAGAGCCCGATGGCATCGACCGTTTCTCCTTCGACTTCACAATCCTTAAAGTAAACCACGTAGAACTCACCGCCCTTTATCTTGGGGTGGTTACTCTGTTCGTACAGATGTTTCGCTAAGTTGATGGATTGTTTGTGTAGTAGGGTAGGGCTGCTAAATATCTCGCTAACGTATCTGTATACTTCATTCATCGAGATATCTGTCTCGTGACTTAAATAGAAGTGTTCATTCGACCTGAAGGAAGAGGTAAAGTAGAGTATCAATAGAGACTTAATGCTATCTTTCACTTGAAGCTCGTGGGGGCTTAGTGAAATAGGCTCTTCATTTTTTTTGTTTCCCACTGCGTGTAGTACGATGTGAGTGATGGATGTCTTTTCGGTGTTATACATGCGGGTTTCTTGTTGACCAATATACAAATATATGCTTTTTTACTTTACTAATGTGAAGGAAACGGAGCTATCTCTCAAAAGTCATTAATAGGAATCTCAATGTCGTGAAGTTACTGTACTTTTGTGCCCCTTATGCTTCGGGTTTGCCTGCCGAAAGAGAATCATTTGCTAAAGCGTACTCTTTTCACTTCACTTTCCAGCTAAATGTAGTCCAAAGAATAGATTTGGAACGTATGTAACATCTAGAACGATAGAGAGGAGATGGCTTCGATTTTCTCTACTACAACCCCCTCTATGCCTTATAGAGCGCTAAAAAACCTTTTGCAATAACCGAATGTTTCTTACTGTAAAATAAACACTTCCACACCTGGAGTGTAGAAAAAGTCAACAAGTGGGGAATTTATCCACAATTAGAGATAAAGTGGATGTGCTCTTAATTAGTTGATATCCAATATAGAATATATAGATTACCCAATGGCACAACAGTTGCCTATAATGAAACCAGATAGAAAAGTAAGACCAATTGTTATGAAAATAGTATTTAGTACTCCCGAGGGAATGAAGAAACAGAGAAGAACCATCGCAGCATTGCTCTGCATAGGTGCTATTATAGCCCTTTATCTTATACTTTCGAATCGTGCAGCACCCGAACCCGACTATCCAGTTGTGGGGGTAGAGTTGGCACAACAAGAGGATGTAGAGATTTATGGAGAATATGTGGGGCGTGTTCGTGCTCAACAGTTTGTTGAGGTGCATGCACGTGTAGAGGGGTATCTAGAGCAGATGATGTTTGATGAAGGTACCTATGTGGTGAAGAATCAGCCTCTGTTTGTGATTAACCAGAGTCAATATCGAAGTAAGGCCAATAAGGTGAGAGCACAACTCAAGAAAGATGAGGCTCAAGCCCAGAAGGCCAAACGTGATTTGGAGCGTATTCGCCCGCTGTATGAACAAAATGCAGCGAGTCAGTTAGACTTGGATAATGCCATTGCTGCTTACGAGACTGCTGAGGCATCGGTAGCCATGAGTGAGGCCGATTTGGATCAAGCCGAACAAGAGTTGGGTTATACCATTGTACGCTCTCCACTATCGGGACACATAAGTGAACGACACGTCGATTTAGGTACGTTGGTTGGGTCGGGTGCAAAGTCACTGCTGGCAACGGTTGTGAAAAGCGATACCGTACTTGTTGATTTTAGTATGACCGCTTTGGATTACCTCAAGAGTAAAGAGCGCAATGTGAACTTAGGCGAAAAGGATTCTACCCGCTCTTGGCAACCTCACGTATCCGTTACGTTGGCCGATAATACGGTTTATCCTTACAAAGGCTTGGTCGATTTTGCTGAACCTCAGGTCGATCCGCTTACGGGAACTTTCTCGGTACGAGCTGAATTACCCAATCCCAAACGTGCATTACTGCCAGGGCAGTTTACGAAAGTAAAATTACTTCTGGATGTACGTGAAAAAGCTACGGTTGTTCCTAATAAGGCGATTATTATTGAAAAAGGAGGAGCTTATATTTATGTAATGCGTAGAGACTCTGTTGCTGAACGCCGTTTCGTAGAGCTAGGCCCTGAGATTGATAATCAGGTAGTTGTAGAACGTGGATTGGCATTTGGTGAAAAAATTGTAACCGAAGGGTATCACAAATTGACGCCTGGGGTGAAAATTATGCCTGTTCCTGTAGAGTAAAAGCCATCTATTTATTGAAATGACAACTGTATGAAAGTAAACTTCTTTATAGACAGACCGGTATTTTCGGCTGTTATCTCTATACTCATTGTATTGGTAGGGGTAATTGGACTAACCATGCTGCCCATTGACCAATATCCACAAATAACTCCCCCTGTAGTGAAGATTAGTGCCTCCTATCCTGGGGCTAGTGCACTCACGGTATCGCAAGCAGTAGCTACACCCATTGAACAAGAACTCAATGGAACTCCCGGTATGCTATACATGGAATCCAATAGTTCTAACTCGGGTGGATTCTCGGCTTCGGTTACTTTCGATATTTCTACCGATCCTGCCCTTGCAGCTGTCGAAATTCAGAATCGTATCAAGTTAGCAGAGTCACGTTTGCCTGCCGAGGTGGTACAGAATGGTATTTCGGTAGAAAAGCAGGCGGCAAGTCAGTTGCTTACTATCTGTTTAACCTCATCTGATACAAAGTTTGATGAGATTTACTTAAGCAACTTTGCCACCCTGAATGTACTCGACTTGATTCGTCGGGTACCCGGTGTAGGCCGTGTATCAAACATTGGTAGCCGTTACTATGCCATGCAAATCTGGGTACAGCCTGATAAACTGGCAAACTTCGGACTTACAGTGGCCGATCTTCAGAGTGCCTTGAAAGACCAAAACCGCGAGTCGGCTGCAGGGGTGTTGGGTCAACAACCGGTGGATGGACTCGATGTTACCATTCCTATATCTACGCAAGGACGCTTATCGACGGTTAGTCAGTTCGAAGAGATTGTGGTACGTGCCAATGCCGATGGCTCTATTATTCGCTTGCGCGATGTGGCTCGCATCTCGCTCGAAGCACAGTCTTACAGCACGGAGAGTGGTATTAATGGAGAGAATGCAGCTGTACTTGGTGTCTATATGCTACCGGGTGCTAATGCAATGGAGGTGGCAAATAAGGTGAAAGCAGCGATGGAAGAGATTAAGAAGAGTTTTCCCGAAGGGATGAACTACGAGATTCCTTTCGATATGACTACCTATATCTCAGAGTCTATTAAGGAGGTATACATTACACTCTTCGAAGCGTTGATTCTAGTCATTGCTGTGGTTTTCCTATCGTTACAAAACTGGAGGGCTACGTTGGTGCCTTTGGTCGCTGTACCTATTTCGCTAATGGGAACCTTCGGTTTTATGTTGCTCTTTGGCTTTTCGCTCAATCTACTTACGCTTCTGGGGTTGGTGCTGGCCATTGGTATTGTAGTAGACGATGCCATTGTAGTAGTAGAGAATGTAGAACGTATTATGGTAGATGAAAAACTATCGGCTTACGAGGCTACTCGAAGAGCGATGGAGGGATTAACAGGAGCGATTATTGCCACTTCGTTGGTACTAGCAGCTGTGTTTGTGCCGGTTAGTTTCTTAGGGGGTATTACAGGACAGCTTTATCGACAGTTTACGGTAACGATTGTGGTTTCGGTACTCTTATCGACCGTAGTAGCACTTACCTTAAGTCCGGTCATGTGTTCGCTGATCTTGAAACCTAATGATCCAACGAAGAAAAAGAATCGTATTTTCTTGTGGATTGATCGTTGGTTAAGCATTAGTAATACCAAGTATGTGAATCTTATTCGCCGCATCGTTAAGCATCCTCGCCGTACCTTATCGACTTTTGGTTCGGTACTCATTCTTATTCTATTGATGCATCGCATATTGCCAACGAGTTTCCTACCGGTGGAGGACCAGGGTTACTTTAAGGTAGAGTTGGAATTGCCTGAAGGAGCTACATTGGAGCGTACACGTAAAGTGACCGAGCGAGCGGTGGATTACCTGATGCAACACAAGGGGGTAGAGTATGTACAGAGTGTGGCAGGAAGTAGTCCACGTGTAGGTAGCAGTCAGGCACGAAGTGAACTAACGGTTATTTTAAAACCCTATGACAAGCGCAAATCAATGACGCTCGATGGAATTATGGACGACGTAAAAAGGGAGATGAGGCAATACCCCGAATGTAAGGTTTACCTCTCTACGCCTCCAGTGATTCCAGGTTTGGGTAGCTCGGGTGGTTTTGAAATGCAATTGCAAGCACGGGGAGATGCCACGATTGAACAATTGACACAAGCTACCGATACTTTATTGTATTATGCATCACAGCGTAAAGAACTCTCGGGATTATCGACCTCTTTGCAAGCTGATATCCCTCAACTCTATTTCGATGTAAATCGCGACAAAGTGAAGTTGGCAGGCGTACCCTTAGCCGATGTATTCTCGACCATGAAAGCCTATACAGGATCGGTCTATGTGAATGACTTTAATATGTTCAACCGTATCTATCGGGTTTATATACAAGCGGAGGCTTCTTACCGGGAGCAGAAAGGAGATATTAACCTCTTCTTTGTACGTGGCTCTAACAAGACTATGATACCTCTAACTTCCTTGGGAACTACCTCCTACACGACAGGACCAGGAAGCATTAAGCGATTCAATATGTTTAATGCATCGGTTATTCGAGGTGGAGCAGCCGAAGGGTATAGCTCAGGGCAAGCCATGGAGATACTCGAGGAGATTGCGCGTGAGCGCTTGCCCGATAATATTGGAATAGAGTGGAGTGGCCTTTCTTATCAAGAGAAACAGGCAGGTGGACAAACCGGTATTGTCTTGGCGCTCGTATTTCTCTTTGTCTTTCTATTCCTAGCTGCTCTTTATGAAAGTTGGCTCATTCCGGTAGCGGTATTGCTATCATTACCAGCTGCTGCACTAGGAGCTTACTTAGGTGTATGGGGGTGTGGATTGGAGAATGATATCTATTTCCAAATTGGTTTGGTTATGTTGGTAGGATTAGCTGCTAAGAATGCCATCTTGATTGTAGAGTTTGCTAAAGAGCAGGTAGATAGAGGAGTTGATGTGGTTGAGGCTGCACTGCGTGCTTCAGAGCTTCGTTTTCGCCCCATCTTGATGACCTCGCTTGCTTTTATCCTTGGTATGCTTCCTATGGTTATTGCATCGGGACCTGGTTCGGCTAGTCGCCAGGCCATTGGTACTGGGGTCTTTTTCGGGATGATTCTAGCGGTAACCTTAGGTATTGTTTTAGTTCCTTTTTTCTTTGTATTAATCTATAAGATGAAGACGAAACTAAAAAGAGGATAACGAAAGGGGAGTAGATTCTAATATTCAGTTTTCAGATGATAAGAGTTCTTTAGAAATATGGAGCATGACCTGATTCTGAATAGGGCTTAGTTTTATAACAAAAGAAAGAAAAGTAACCCTCATCCGTGATATACCCCCATGGAGAATGGGGTAAGAGGATTGACCTTATTATAGATAGAAATAAATTTAGCAGATTACTTACATTATGAAACATATACTCTACGCATTTGCACTACTTACGCTCTTCATGAGCTCGTGTCAGCTAGGCAAACACTATACACGTCCAGAGTTGCATCTGCCTACGCAGTTGGATGCATCACAGGAACTAGGCGATTCGACCTCCCTAGCTAATATGAAGTGGTGGGATATCTATTCAGATACCACCTTGCAGGCCTTGATTCAAAAGACACTCGAGAATAACAAGGATATGAAGATTGCTGCTGCTCGCGTAAAAGAATTGGCTGCCTTGCGTCGAATCGATTTTGCCAATCTTTTTCCGCAAATCAATGGATCGACCTATACACAAAAAGAGGCTTTAAACTATGGTGGAGATAACTATAAGAACGACCCAGAGACAGGTGCTAAACTTACTGTGAGTTGGGAATTGGATCTTTGGGGAAACTTGCGTTGGGCAAAAGATCGAAGCATGGCACAGTTCTTGGGAAGCATAGAGTCGCAACGTGCTCTTCAAATGAGTATTGTGTCGGATGTGGCTCGTTCCTACTTTGAGTTGGTGGCACTCGACAATGAGTTGTCCATTGTTAAACAAACGCTGAATGCACGTAAAGAGGGGGTACGATTGGCCAATCTAAGATACCAAGGTGGGTTAACCTCTGAAACTGCCTACCAACAAGCTAAGGTAGAGTATGCACGTACAGCAACTCTTGTACCCGATTTGGAACGAAAAATAGCCTTGAAGGAGAATGATATCTCTTTTTTAGCAGGTGAGTATCCCCGTTCCGTAACTCGTGGATCACTAGGAAGTGTTGTAGAATTACCCGAGAGTCTACCTGTTGGACTCCCCTCTACTTTATTAGAACGACGTCCCGATGTACGTGAATCGGAGCAAAAACTGATTGCTGCCAATGCCAATGTAGGAGTTGCCTATACCAATCTTTTTCCTCGCCTTAGCCTGACTGCTCAATACGGGTTGGAGAGTGAAGCATTTACTGAAATCTTAAAATCGCCTGTTCACTTTATCAGTGCCAACTTAATGGCACCAATCTTTGCCATGGGGAAAAACCGTGCGAACCTCAAAGCGAAAAAGGCGGTCTATGAACAAGCGTCTTACAGTTATGAGAAGTCTGTCTTGAATGCTTTTCGCGATGCGCACAATGCGATGGTGGAATTTAATAAGATTAAAGATATTTACACGGCTCGGTTATACTTGGAGCAATCGTCCAAAGCAGCCATGGAGTTTGCACAGCTTCAGTATATAAATGGCGTGATAGGATATATCGATTTATTAGATGCACAGCGTAGCTATTTCGATGCTCAGATTGGATTGAGTAATGCCATTCGCGACAAACAAATTTCATTGGTTCGTCTTTACAAAGCACTAGGAGGAGGGTGGTAGCCCTCTTTCTATAGTTGCTTTTACTTATTATATTTCATTTTATTGGTTATGACTCTTTTTTGATTGCTTTTTTAGGCTTTAATTATATTTTATCACAAAAAAATAAGATTCTGTGATAGTTTGTATTTGATAGTTTGTATATTTGTCTCGTTCAAATTAAAAAAAGGGCACTCTTTATGACTATGCACTATACGAATTCTTCTGTAACAAGGTTACACGGATGGTTCCATACATCCTGTATGACAGGAACTACCATGACCCTTTGGGGTTGGTAGTTAATATAGTGTTTCTACGTGATACACGCTTACGGACGTAGGCAAACAAATCAAACTTTTTTAATCATTCTTACTCCCTATTTCTTTGGGGATCAAATATCTAATTGCATGAAGGTAATGAAATTCGGCGGGACGTCCGTAGGTTCCGTGAACAGCATTTTAAGTGTTAAGAAAATAGTCGAGGCTGCTCAAGAGCCTGTAATTGTTGTTGTATCGGCTTTAGGAGGTATTACGGACAAACTTATTAATGCTTCTCAAATGGCAGCCGTTGGCGATGCTGCATATCAAAAAGAGTATCAAGAGATGGTAAGCCGTCACCATGAAATGGTTTACACACTTGTGCCAGCAGGTGTACAAAGAGATACTTTGTTGGAGAAGGTAAATGCACTTCTTACAGAACTGAGCGATATCTTTCAAGGCATTTACTTAATTAAAGATTTATCTCCCAAAACCTCGGCTACCATTGTTAGCTATGGAGAACGACTCTCTTCGATTATTGTGGCAGAGCTGATAGAAGGAGCTGTATGGTACGACTCTCGCTCTTTTATAAGAACAGGCAAAAAGCACTCAAAGCATATACTCGATACCGATTTGACCAACGAATTGGTACAGGCTGCCTTTAAAAAGTTACCTAAAGTAGCTTTGGTACCTGGATTCATCTCGACCGATAAGGTGAGTGGTGAGGTAACGAACTTAGGACGAGGGGGCTCTGATTATACGGCAGCTATTCTAGCTGCAGCACTCGATGCCGATAGCTTGGAGATTTGGACCGATGTAGATGGGTTTATGACGGCCGATCCAAGAGTGATTAGCAGTGCATATACCATTAATGAACTGAGCTATGTAGAGGCAATGGAACTTTGTAACTTTGGGGCTAAAGTGGTTTATCCGCCTACGATTTATCCCGTTTGTCATAAGAACATTCCTGTTTTAATCAAAAATACCTTTAATCCTGATGCACCCGGCACCATTATCAAGGCAGAGGTCGACTCAGGTTCAAAGGCTATTAAAGGAATCTCCTCTATTAATGATACTAGCCTTATTACTGTAACCGGGCTAGGCATGGTGGGTGTGATTGGTGTGAACTATCGCATCTTCCGCGAATTGGCACAGAATGGAATTAGTGTATTTCTCGTATCGCAAGCTTCTTCAGAGAATAGTACTTCCATTGGTGTACGCAATCAAGATGCCGATTTGGCTTGTCAGGTACTTAATAATGAGTTCGCCAAAGAGATTGAAATGGGAGAGATTAGCCCTGTTGTAGCCGAAATGAACTTGGCTACCATTGCGGTTGTAGGTGAGAATATGAAACATACCCCTGGTATTGCCGGTAAACTATTCGGAACACTGGGGCGGAATGGTATCAGCGTTATTGCTTGTGCACAAGGAGCCTCAGAAACGAACATCTCTTTTGTAGTAGAAGCAAAATCACTTCGTAAATCACTTAATGTGATCCATGACTCTTTTTTTCTATCTGAGTACCAGGTCCTGAATCTGTTTATCTGCGGAACTGGTACGGTAGGTGGAAGTTTATTGGAGCAAATTGGTGCTCAACGCGAGAAATTGATGAAAGAGCGTGGCTTGAAACTAAACGTTGTGGGTATTATTGATGGTGAAAAATCGCTTTTTACTCGCAAGGGAATCAATCCCACTGCTTACAAAGAGGAGATTAAGTTACACGGTGTTCCTACTTCAAGACAAACTACGCACAATGAGGTGATTGGTATGAATATATTCAACTCGGTGTTTGTGGATTGCACAGCAAGTGCAGAGGTCGCTTCACTCTACAAGGATTTCTTGAAAAGCAATATATCGGTGGTGGCGGCCAACAAGATTGCTGCCTCTTCGGAGTATAAACTTTATGATGAACTTAAACACATAGCGCGCGAACGTGGAGTAAAGTATCTTTTTGAAACCAATGTAGGTGCTGGTCTTCCTATTATTAATACCATCAATGATTTAACAAATAGTGGTGATAAAATCTTGAAGATAGAGGCTGTACTGAGTGGTACGTTAAACTACATCTTTAATAAGATTAGCGCCGATACTCCTTTTAGCCGTACCATCAAAATGGCGCAAGAAGAGCGTTACTCTGAACCCGATCCACGTATTGATTTAAGCGGTAAGGATGTGATTCGTAAATTGGTTATCCTAGCACGTGAAGCGGGTTATAAGTTGGAGCAAGAGGATGTGGAGAAACACCTCTTTGTACCTGCGCAATTCTTTGAGGGAAGCTTGGACGATTTCTGGAAGCAAGTACCTACGCTCGATGCCGATTTCGAAGCACGTCGTGCAGAACTAGAGAAGAACGGAAAGCATTGGCGATTTGTGGCTAAGCTAGAAAATGGCAAAGGAAGCGTTTCGCTGCAAGAGGTAGATAGTGCACACCCTTTCTATAACTTAGAGGGAAGCAATAATATCATCTTACTCACTACCGAGCGTTACAAAGAGTATCCCATGATGATTCAGGGGTATGGTGCTGGTGCTAGCGTAACAGCTGCCGGTGTCTTTGCCGATATCATGAGTATTGCCAATATCTAAACGGATATGAAACGAATCATCATCTTAGGCGATGGTATGGCCGATTGGGCTCTACCTTCGCTCGGTAATAAAACGTTGTTGCAACATGCACAGACTCCTTATATGGATAAGTTGGCTAGCATGGGGCGTACGGGAAGATTGATAACTGTTGCACCTCAGTTCCATCCGGGTAGTGAAGTGGCTAATCTTTCTGTGTTGGGATACAACCTGCCCAAAGTATACGAAGGGCGTGGTCCTCTAGAGGCTGCAAGTATAGGTGTCGAACTTCAATCCGGTGATATGGCTATGCGATGCAACCTAATTTGTGTGGAAGGTGATATTCTTAAAAACCATTCAGCTGGACATATCTCTACGGAGGAGGCCGATGAACTGATTCGCTTCTTAGAAAAGGAGTTGGGTAATGAGCAAGTACACTTCTATACGGGTGTACAATACCGCCACTTATTGGTGGTTAAAGGAGGAAATAAAGCGCTTCATTGCACTCCTCCACACGATGTACCTCTTCAACCCTTCGAACCACTATTAATAAAAGCTACTGAACCCGCTGCCGAAGCTACTGCCGATTTACTGAATGGTTTGATTCTTCGATCGCAAGAGTTATTAGCTACACATCCTGTCAACCTAAAGCGTATTGCCGAGGGAAAAGACCCAGCCAATAGTATTTGGCCTTGGAGTCCGGGTTATCGGCCGCAGATGGAACCACTCTCACAAAAATACCCTACCATGAAGCGTGGCGCTGTTATATCGGCTGTCGATTTAATTCATGGTATTGGGCACTATGCGGGTTTGCGCCGTATTGATGTAGAGGGTGCAACGGGTTTGTACAATACCAATTACGAGAACAAGGTAATTGCTGCACTTGATGCATTGCGTACCGACGATTTTGTCTACCTCCATATTGAAGCAAGTGATGAGGCCGGCCATGAAGGAGATGTAAATTTAAAATTACGTACCATCGAGGATTTAGACAGACGTGTAGTAGGTCCCATCTACGAAGTGGTAAAAGAGTGGGAGGAGCCTGTAGCCATTGCTATTCTTCCCGATCATCCTACGCCTTGTGAGCTTCGTACACATACCTCAGAATCGGTGCCTTTTCTTATTTATTACCCCGGTATTACGCCCGACGAGGTGACATGTTTCAGTGAAGTATCTTGTCAAGAAGGTAGCTACGGTGAATTAAAAGAGGATCAATTTATGAATCAATTTATGGCTGTAGGTTTGTAATCCAGCCATTCTAATACAAAATAGAGCACCATGATTTATTACAGTACCAATCAAAAAGCCCCTCATGCTTCGCTTGCCGAGGCAGTGGTGAAAGGGCTGGCAGACGATAAAGGCTTGTATATGCCTCAGACTATCAAATCACTTCCTGTATCTTTTTTCGAGACCATTGAAGAGCGTTCTTTTCAAGAGATTGCTTATACAGTAGCCGATGCCTTCTTTGGTGAAGATGTTCCTGCTGATGTATTAAAGGAGATTGTTTACGATACCTTGAGCTTTGATACCCCAGTTGTTCCCGTTTCTGAAAACATCTACTCGTTGGAACTCTTTCATGGACCTACACTGGCATTTAAAGATGTGGGTGGGCGATTTATGGCACGTTTACTCGGCTACTTTATTCGCCAAGCAGGGCAGAAGCAAGTGAATGTACTGGTTGCTACATCGGGTGATACAGGCAGTGCGGTTGCCAATGGATTCTTGGGAGTACCCGGTATTCATGTCTATGTATTGTACCCCAAAGGGAAAGTGAGCGACATTCAAGAGAAGCAGTTTACCACACTCGGACAAAATATAACCGCTCTTGAGGTAGAGGGCACCTTTGACGATTGCCAAGCCTTGGTAAAGAGTGCCTTTATGGACGATGAGTTAAAAGCACACATGCAGCTAACCTCTGCGAACTCTATTAATGTAGCCCGCTTCTTACCGCAAGCCTTCTATTACTTCTATGCGTATGCACAACTTAAGAAGCAAGGTAAAGCAGACAACCTCGTAGTTTGTGTACCGAGTGGAAACTTTGGTAACCTTACCGCTGGCTTAATTGGTAAACGCATGGGACTACCTATTAAACGATTTATTGCTGCGAACAACCGCAACGATATTTTCTGCAATTACCTGCAAACAGGTACCTACAATCCTCGCCCATCGGTAAGCACTGTTGCCAATGCAATGGATGTAGGCGATCCTAGTAACTTTGCACGTATCCTCGATTTGTATCAACATAGCCATGCCAATATCTCTGCAGAAATTGAGGGAATTGCTTACAAGGATGAAGAGATTCGTGAAACTGTAAAACAGACTTATAAAGAAACGGGTTATCTGTTAGATCCACACGGAGCATGTGGTTACAGAGCTTTGCAAGAGAAACTAAAGGCAGATGAAGTGGGTGTTTTCTTTGAAACTGCACATCCTGCTAAGTTTTTAGAGACTGTAGAGGGCATTATTGAAGCTCCCGTTGCTATTCCTATTAAACTACAAGCTTTTATGGCGGGAACCAAACAGAGTGTAGTGATGAGCAAAGAGTTCTCTAGCTTTAAAACTTATTTGTTAGCGCAGTAAATAGACCTCGGAAGATGGCTCTATGTAAGAACGAAGGAACCAGAACTCATCGGGTGCCATGATTTTATCCTACTACCGTACAAAGTCCATTTCTCTACTCTTTATTGAGTAGAGAAATGGACTTTATTTTTGACTAAAAACGGATGAATTATTTCTAGACTTCTACTGGATATCTATGCTGAATCGCAACAAATGTTAAAATTTAGGAACGATAGAAGTGGTAAAATGTTTGATTATTATCCTATTTAACTCTTCAATTAGTATCTACTGAAACAGCTTATTGAATTGAAACAACTTGGCTTCTTTTGATGCTCATCTCCTCTGTTTTAGAGACATGGCTATTTCTACTGTCCCTCTTGCTATTTCTCTTCTCTGTGATTTATATTTTTGTGATACTTATTTCATTTACTCTTATTTCCGTTCAATAAATTAACAAAGGCTATTGTTTCTCCATTCTATTTAATTTTAATTTTTATATTTGCACCCTAAACTGTTCATTGATCAGGTTGAGTTCTTTTGTTTATTGTCTAATTTAGAGAGGTCTGTACACGGTACTCTTTTATGAGCCTCATACCCTATTTAGTAATCTAGAACAACTTGAGGTAATACTTGCTGGAAATTGTAGCACCTGCCAGTTTCATCTTCAAAGGGGGACTTCTTAGGGAATTAAAGAAGATGTGTAGTTTTTTTATTTGATATTGAATTGCTATTTTTTAGTTTACTCCTTAATATCTACTCTTTGAGGAACTTTATTGAGGAATTTGAATTTTATTATCAACACTTAAGTGCGCGATATGCGTGATGGAATTAGGATTTTATGAAAAAGAATATTTTGTTGTTTTTATTGACGTTATTAAGCTACTCTTCTTTGCTTTCAAAGAATGAATCAGATTACATTTTATGTATAAACTCCTATACTGATGCCTTCCAATGGAGTAACCGAATTATTAATGAACTAACAGAGTATACACAAACCGATCCCAATATTTCATTATCCATTGTATATATGCATTCGTTGGCCCTAAGCTCACACGATGATTTTGCAACGGTTAAGAACTATTTGGTCAAGTCTACTACCGAACGACGACCCAAAGCGTTGGTTCTACTAGGTGCTACCTCTTTTACTCTCCGTGATAAGTATCGTGAAATGTGGGGAGATATTCCTATTATATTATGTTCCAGTGTAGACTATGTAGGGCCTGTAGATGCCTATCTGAACAATAGACTGCTTGAAGAAAAGGAACGAGTTTATATCGCTGACATCAAAGATAAATACAACACAACTTACATTGGTACTCCCATCTTCCTTGAAGATAATATTCAGTTACTGCTTAAGGCTTACCCTGCAATTAACGAGCTTATTTTTATTAGAGATCAGCTTCAGATAAATTATGAGCTTGAGAGTGAATTAAATCATATATTGAGCCATCGTTATCCTCAAATTAAAGTTGAGTCTATAATGCCCGATGATTTATCAACTTACTCTTTGCTGGAATTACTAAATAGCGTTGATCCTAATCGTACCGGTATCTTGTTCTCATCTTGGTCCTTTATTCGCGAGCTTGCTGTTGGTACAACGATTGCAGGTAATACTCGGGAGCTGATTGGAACCTGCCGAAATCCTATTTTTACAATTAATATGGGCGATATCATACCGTTTGGTGGTAAGATGTGTGCCGGTGTATCTTTTGATTTTGCTGAGTTCAAAGATCATTTTATCGATGTAATGAACAGTGTACTTGATGGAGCTGAGCCTAGAGATATTCCATTCTATACCATTGAAAATAAAAAAACCTATGCATTCTATGATAAGGCCTCTAAACGAGGAGTTAATCTAATGGCGCTCCCTCAGAGTACAATTTATCTAAATAGACCTCCTTCTTTTATCGAAAGAAATCAATTTGAAATATCGATTCTATTGATAGTAGTCTTTATGCTCTTTTTGTTTTTCCTTTTTCGGTTTAGAATCTTTAAAATGCGCGAAACAGCTCTACGTAAAGAGCAGGCTATCCTATCGCAATTCAAACATCGATTTGATAATATGTCCATTTGTTATTCAGAGTATAAATTAGTCTACGACTCGAATGGCGTTGTGATTGATTATGTGTACACCGACTTGAATCGGATATGTGCAAATTACCGGATGGAGAGAGATAAAATACTAGGTAAAATGGCTAGTACAGTTGTCCCTAGAGAGAAGTTCAATGAGGTTGTTAAGGTCTTAAATCAATTAGTTCAGACAAATGAGATTCAGACAATGACTATGTATTGGCCAATAACAGACAATTGGTTATACTCGGAATTTTCCCTTTCGGCAAAGAAAGATTACGTAGATCGTTATTTAGTTGATCAAACAGAGTTAATGGCGTTAAAAAACAAAGCCGAAGAGGCTGATAAACTTAAATCGGCTTTTTTGGCTAATATGAGCCACGAAATTCGAACTCCTTTGAATGCGATTGTTGGTTTTTCAGAATTACTACAGACCGCCGAAGATGAGTCTGAAAAGCAAGAATTTATAAATATTATTAATCTCAATAATGAGCTTCTTCTGCGATTAATCGGAGATATTTTAGATCTCTCAAAAATTGAGTCAAATTCGATTGAACTTAAATTAGAGCCATTTAGCCTAAGCGAAATGATGAAGGAGCTTTATAGTAACTACAAGATCTGCTCTGAGACCTCTGAAATCAAGCTGATTATGGACGCTCCCAATACGGACTTAGTAATAACTCTTGATCGAAATAGAGTTGCGCAGATTGGAGCAAATCTACTCTCTAATGCAATAAAACATACACATCGGGGATATATCCGTATTGGATGTGATTATAAAGATAAGGGACTTCTTCTTTATGTAGAGGATACTGGAATGGGTATTTCTCTTGAGAATCAATCTCGATTATTTGAACGCTTTGAGAAATTAGATAACTTTACTCAAGGTACAGGGCTAGGGTTATCGATCTGTAAGGCTTTGATTGAGAAAATGAGAGGGAAAATAGAGGTAGAGAGTATAGAAGGAAAGGGAACTAAATTCACCGTATGGATACCTTGTATAGCTACAAAAACAGGAAATAATATCGCTGATTCTAGCCAACAAGAAAATGATTGTGAATTTACTACTACAATCGGCATATCCTCGCAGAAAGATATTCTAGTTGCAGAAGATAATGATAGTAATTATAGACTCTTAGAATCTTATCTAAAGGGGTATCGAGTGACTAGGGCCTATAATGGGCAGGAGGCTGTAGAGTTTGCAAAGCAAAATTATTATGATCTAATCTTAATGGATATACGAATGCCCATTATGGATGGAATCGAAGCAACTAAGCTTATTCGTGCGATAAATAAGGATGTAACGATAATTGCAGTGACTGCCAATGCTTTTGATACTGATAGAGAGAAAGCGATTCAATCAGGGTGTAACTTCTTTATAGCTAAACCTCTGAAACGTAAAGATTTTGAATCGGTTATTGTTCAATTGGATAACCATTAACCCTTTTCTTGATTTGTTTTCTTGAATAATCATCCCTTCATTATTTCCCTCTATATATCAATTCACAGTTGTGTAGCTCCATTATTTGTTGTAAGTTTATATCGCATATAGATAAAGACCTGATTTTAATAGACAACTTAAATGTTATAGATATGGATAATCACATCAAACAAATCGCACAACGCTTGCAGGGATTACGCGAATCTCTCGATTTAACTGTACAAGATATAGCATCTCGCTGCCAGCTTTCAGTAGAGGAGTACTTAGCTCTTGAAAGTGGCCATTCGGATATTTCATTGAGTATTTTACACACAATTGCGCGTAGTTACAATATTGAACTAGAGATTCTCATGTTTGGTGAAGAGCCTAAAATGAATAGCTATTTTTTAACTCGAAAAGATAGAGGACCTTCTGTTGAAAGAAGCAAATCCTACCAATATCAATCCTTAGCATCGGGCTTTTGTAATCGAAAGGTAACACCACTTTTGGTGACGGTTGATCCAAAACCAGAAGGTACACCGATGACTTTTGGGTCGCATGAAGGGCAAGAATTTATTCATGTAACGGAAGGTAAGATGCGTTTTGCCATGTCTAGCAAAGAGTTAATTTTAAATGAAGGAGATTCAATTTATTTTGACTCCTCTTTACCTCATGGTATGCAAGCACTTGAGGGGAGGAAACTTCATTTTTTGACTGTAATTATTTAGAATAAGCAAGAATAGACACACACATATATATGATAGAGAAATACTTAAAGCAGACAGCGTTCACATCGCAAGAAGACTTTGTGGCCAATATGCAGATAACAGTTCCTGAGCAATTTAATTTTGCTTATGATGTGATTGACGAATGGGCTATTACTCAGCCCGATAAAAAAGCATTGCTTTGGACCAATGACAAAGGCGCATGCATTCAGTTTACTTATGCCGATTTAAAGCGTGAAAGTGACCAAACAGCTAGCTACTTTCAATCACTCGGCATTGGAAAAGGCGATAAGGTTATGCTTATCTTAAAGCGTCGCTATGAATTTTGGCACTCTATGATTGCCCTTCATAAACTAGGTGCCGTAGCTATTCCTGCTACTCATTTATTAACGAAAAAAGATATTGTATATCGTTGTCAAGCTGCCGATGTGAAGATGATTGTAGCATCTGGTGAGCCTATTATCTGCGAACATATACTAGCTGCAATGCCAGAATCTCCTTCGGTAGATAAGCTTGTAAGTATTGGTCCCGATGTTCCTGAGCAATTTCACAACTTTCATAAAGAGGTAGAAGAGGCTGCTTCTTTTGTAAAACCATCATATGCCATTTCGAATGATGATTCTATGCTAATGTACTTTACATCGGGTACAACTGGCGAACCTAAAATGGTATCTCACGACTTTACTTATCCATTGGGACATATTGTAACAGCTTCCTATTGGCACAATGTACATCCCAACAGTCTACACTTAACCATTGCCGATACCGGTTGGGCAAAAGCGGTTTGGGGGAAGATGTATGGGCAAATGATAGCAGGTGCGAATGTTTTTGTATATGATCATGAAAAATTCACACCTGCCGATCTTCTCCAAAAAATTCAACAGTACCGTATTACTTCACTCTGTGCACCACCCACTATTTTTCGTTTTCTAATCCGAGAAGATATTCATAACTATGATCTCTCTTCTCTCGAATATT
Source organism: Phocaeicola sp. (assembly GCA_051651025.1). Classification (GTDB taxonomy): domain Bacteria; phylum Bacteroidota; class Bacteroidia; order Bacteroidales; family Bacteroidaceae; genus Phocaeicola. The sequence goes on along the minus strand of JBOFRN010000178.1, from coordinate 3,391 downwards.
GCACTACAGCTGGTGAGGCATTAAATCATTCGGTTTATCAAACATTTAAAGAGGTGACGGGTATTCGATTAATGGAGGGATTCGGTCAAACCGAAACCACATTAATGTTAGGAACATTTCCGTGGGTAGAACCTAAACCAGGTAGCATGGGCTTACCTAACCCCCAGTATGATATCGACCTGCTCACCTCGGATGGGCGTAGTGCTGAAGAGGGAGAACAGGGAGAGATTGTTATTCGTACTCCGAGAAATAAACCCGTAGGGTTATTTCAAGAATATTATAGAGCCGAAGAGCTTACCAAACGCGTATGGCATGATGGCCTCTATCACACAGGTGACATTGCGTGGCGTGATGAGGATGGTTATTACTGGTTTGTAGGTAGAACCGATGATGTGATTAAAAGTTCAGGTTACCGAATTGGCCCTTTCGAAGTAGAGAGTGCTTTAATGACACACCCAGCTGTGGTAGAGTGCGTTATAACGGGTGTGCCTGATGAGGTGCGTGGACAGATAGTAAAAGCTACTATCATATTAAGTAGTGCATATGCCGATAGGGCAGGCGAGGAGCTATGTGTTGAGTTGCAGAATCATGTGAAGAATGTGACCGCTCCTTATAAATACCCTCGAATGATTGAATTTGTGAAAGAGTTACCTAAAACAATTAGTGGTAAAATACGCCGGGTAGAGATTCGTGAAAAGGATTCTCAGAAAAATGGCTAATTAATAAGCAACCTAGCTGCTGAATAACGTATGATTTCGCTGAATAGATCTCCTTCTGTAGAGGAGGTTTATTCAGCGAAATCATTTTGTGTAAATGAGGATTGAGCAATTGAATAGGTTGATTAGTCATTTAACTCGTTACAACTAATTGCCCACCTCGTAATTTGTAATGCTCAAATCAACAGGCGCTCTTCATTGTAAATCATGTAGACTTCTAAAGGTTTTGGTATAAATAATTGACAATTTTGTCAACCGAATGAGTCTGATTTTGTTAATCAATATCTCATAGTTTGAAGTCATGTTACAGTTTATATAGGCCAACTGAATTCGTGATTTTGCATTAGATGCTCGATTAGACCCTTATTTACAAGCGTATTTCTGTAAAGAGTAAAACTTCAGAAAAAGAATAACACCCGCTATTGTTTCATGACTATTCCAATTACAAGTAGGAAGTTGGTTGTTCTGATTATATTAATTACAGGCTAGTGCCCATTAAATCTATCTTCATGAAAACAAATTATGCAAAAAGAACATTGCTTTTTATAGCTATGCTATTGGCGCTAGCTATCCAAGCAGAGGCTCAGTTAGGTGGGCTTGGTAAAAAGTTGAAGGAGAAGGCTAAAGAGACCCTAAATGAGGCCACTAAGAGTGTAAAGGATGAAGCTGTGAGTAGTGCTGTTGAGGCTACTGTTACAAATGATATTGTAGCTAAAACCGATGTCGAAAGTGGGAACCTTGTTTATTAACCAAGAAAGTTAGAGAGAGTCTTAGAGCCTACTGAATTTTCCTCTGTGAAAGTGAAAAAACTAGAAAGCTGGAGTGAATCGACGCCTTATGATGAGCTATTAGCTCACTATGGCTATCTATTGCGTGAGCAAGTCAAGCTAATTAATGCAGGTGATTTTGAGGCTCTTGCTAAAGAATTCTACGGTATTCTGCTGATTCCTGGATTTGAGTCAGAAATATTTAAAATAAATAAATACATAGATGGTAAGGCGGCTGTTGATACTGATTATCTAATGAATCGTATGGATTTTAATTATCCAGCAAGAAATTTGACAGATACCTATGTAAGAGTGCTTTTCCCCAGTCTCGAAGTATTAGCAAATATTGAACGGGTTAGAGATCCCTCATATACTTTTACGAAAAAAAGTTATTATTCTGAGCTTGATTACCTAATTCAACTCGCTAAAAGAGCTGATAATGGTTCTGAACTTAAGAAGCTATACTCCATGTTTGCTTCTATACACTATAATCTTGCTGGCTGGGAATCACTTTTTATAGATGAGAATGTTGAAGAGTCTGATCCTGAATTTATCAAAGCTAAGAAAGAACTTACAGACTTAGGTGAACAACCAGGAACATTGGCTGAGCTTCTAGAGAAAAGAAAACAACTACTAGAGAAGCAGCGAGCTGCTGATCGTGAATATTGGACTAGTAGAATACCCAAAGATGTAATAAAAGATAGTGCTTTAAGTGCTGAGGTCCTCAAACTTGCTAAGGCTGAATGGGGTAATAAAGGCATACCTATCAAAGCAATATTGCAGCACAGAGAGTGGCAACATAAGTCAAATGCATTTGGCAAGGTTACGAGTCGTCAAAAATTTGTAACAGTTATTATGCGTATGAATGATAATACCTATCGTATGTTAGAATGTTCGGTAATTCAGGATAATGATGGGGTTCGCTATGGTGCTTCTCGTTTGCATGAGATGTTTACAAAAGGGGGAAATGAAATTAATTGGACTGAATAGAGACAATTGCTTACTAACTTAGAAACTATTATTGGAATAGGATGCCCTACTGCAAAATCATGAAAGTGGGGCATCTCATTGATAAGTGAATCATTTTTCACTGATTGGGGAATATACAATAAGGTGTGTCATGCCTTTTTTTCTTTATGGTCTGATTGATATGGTCTGATCGATCGGGGAGTACCTTAAATTCTAGAAATGGTGCCATTCCTACTGGCGAGTATAAGATAGAATAAATTACAGGCTTAAAACGTGCGGTTGTATAAGGATGTACAACCGTACGTTCTTGATTGCATAAGCGTTTATACCTCTCTGCGCAACCGCTTGTTTTTGTTGAGTTCAGGTGTTATTCTTTGGGAGTTTGTAGTTTCTTGTAATAATTGAGCCTGTACAGCATCTGTTGTTTCACACTAATCTCTGCTCCATTCCTATTTCGCACTCTCCACTCTATTTTTACACATAGCGATTCCCTTTTATGTACAATTAAAACTCTATGAGTGCTAAACTCTTCATTTCTGAATTTTTTTTTTTTAGTTTCACCATATTTAAATATCTGATATATAATGTGTAATGGTGAAAGTAAGAATTCGTTACACATGCGAAAATTTCTGGTTTTGTAGGTGAATGCTTCTATTTGAAAGATTACGTTTGTTTTATTGTATGCCTATTTATAGTGTGCTTCTTTACAATTGGGCGGGCATGCTTCTCATTGCATTGATTGCTTCGATGAATTCTTTGTTTAAATTGTTTACTTTCACCGCTATTCGCTCTATACTAGATTGTTAGTATTGGTGAAACTAAAAAAAATAATTTTCCAAATGAGTTTTTTGCACTTATTCTCCTCTCTCTACTTCCTCTTTTTTCTTCTTTTCATCGCTTATTCTCCTCCCTTCCTTGTTTTTTCTGCTCCATTCAACC
>JBOFRN010000177.1:0-1032 GCA_051651025.1 Phocaeicola sp. | reverse complement strand
ACGTACCTTAGAGGCTCGTTATACATTACTTCGTAAGATAACCATCACCTCTAACCGCACTAATCAAGTGATTGTTACTGCAAGTGGAGATGTAATACACGGTGAACAGACTACCGTTACCACCTCTGCTTCGAACAGTCTGCTTGTATTTGATGGTTGGTATGAGGATGGAAAATTGGTGCACTCAGACAAAGACTATACCTTTACGGTAGCAGGTCCACGCACCTTAGAGGCACGATACAATATTGACCATGTTGGATCAGGTAGTAGCGTTCCATCAATGTCAACCGCAATACCTGATGCAAACTTTAGAGCTTACGTTACTGGAACTTTAGGTATTAGTACACTTTTTGAGTCTTATACAGATGCTGGAACGACCTACTATCGCACTACCGCCCAAGTAAAAGGGGTGACGGAGATAAATATGGCCTATTCTTCTAGCAATCCTCAGAATCTTGTATCTAACATGGAGGGGATACAGTACTTTACGGGATTAACAACTTTGTATATGTATGGCAGTTCCTCTAATCATCAGAACTACCCTAGCATTGACTTGAGCAAGAATACGAACTTGACAATTATTGACATCGCCTTTGGCAGTCTGACCTCTGTGCCCGAATTGCCCAAAGCGGGAAAAGTAACGTATTTGCGGCTCCGAGCAAACCTTATCCCCGCTAATACTTCAGCTGGTCGGCATGATTTCAGAGAGCTGATGAACCCTAGCAATGCATCTAACTCTATATACGTGGGCAATCAAGGGAGTAGAACTGAAAGTAATGCTAATGCCTTCTACTTTAGGATGAACTCGAATGAAATCACTCAGAGTAAGTGGACTAGTCTTGGAGGTAGTACTATTGATTCAGATGTCGCATCGACTGGTAACAACGCTGGAGCCCGCCTATGGAATAAGTAATGTTTTTTACCTTCTCTGTTTAATTGAGGTCATGTTCATTTTCTCTCTAAAATTAATGGTTTAGTAATGTGAAGAACCATTTAGAGGGTTTTAAAACAGAGAAGGTATTTTTTACCATA
>JBOFRN010000176.1:0-26937 GCA_051651025.1 Phocaeicola sp. | reverse complement strand
AATTTAGCGAATATTGCATATAAGTTGTGCATAATTGAGCTGTATATTAATAGTTTGATCACCATTAAAATACTAATAATCAATGATATGCACAACTTATTTCCTGACATTTTTTAGTGAATTAATTCCGCCAACGGGTAACTTAATTAAAATAGAACAATGGGAACAGTTCATTATGCAGCGATAGATATAGGATCGAATGCTGCCAGATTACTTATAAAGAGTGTAGATCCTGATGCCCCCGAGGAGAAACGATTTAAGAAGAAACTCATGGTGCGTGTGCCACTACGTTTAGGTTTTGATGTGTTTTCGATGGGAGAACTTTCTGAAAAGAAGGAGAAGAACTTAAGACGCTTGATGAAATCTTTCGAAAACTTGATGAAAATTTATGAAGTAGATGATTACAGAGCTTGTGCTACATCGGCTATGCGGGATGCACGCAATGGAAAGGAAATTATCAAGAAGATAGAGAAGTCGACCAATATCCGAATCGAAATCATTGATGGAAAAGAAGAGGCTAGAATGGTTTATAGCAACCACCTGGAGTGTGCTTCGGATAGAGTAGGCAACTTTGTCTATGTAGATGTGGGTGGGGGTAGTACAGAGGTGAACTTTATGACCGATAGTACTCTGTTGTTCTCGCAATCCTACAATCTGGGTACTGTGCGTATGCTGAGTGAGGCCGTTACTCCAGAAACTTGGATTCAGATGGAGGAGGACTTAAAACGAGTCACAGCCGGTTATTCCGATATTAATATCATTGGGTCGGGAGGGAATATAAACAAACTATATAGACTTTCGGACCAAAAGGATAGTGCCAACTTGAGGCTTCCTATAACCTCTTTGCAACAAATGTATGATATGCTTAAGGGGTTAACGCTATCAGAGCGTATGGAACAGTTCGAAATGAAGGAGGATAGAGCCGATGTAATTGTACCTGCTGCCGAAATATTTCTGAAAATAGCAAGCTCTATTCAAGCAGAATATGTGCATGTGCCTGTAATTGGTCTTTCGGACGGTATAATTGATGAACTTTATACCAAGAACTTTGTTACACCTGAGAATAGCGAGAATAAGTAAGATTTAGAAATAAGATTGTTCAATAGGTTATTTGTTTTTATGGGTAATAGAGTTTTGTTTTTAGTTTTGGAAAGAGGGCTGCAAAAGTGATCTCACTTTTGCAGCCCTCTCTGTTTATTGTCCTATTTTCTTCCTTTGTAAACAAGAAAGCCAATAAATAGCGCTAAACAACCCAATATGAAGTAGCTTACCATGTGACTGTGGTGAGCAACGGTCTCCATAAGCTTATCTTCGGGAACTACCGAGTGTAGGTAGTAGCCAATGGCTGCTAATATAATGTTCCAGATACCGGCGCCCAGTGTTGTATAGAGCAAAAATTTAGGAAGTTTCATCTTGGCAAGACCCGCAGGAATTGAGATTAACTGACGTACAGCAGGTATGAGTCTGCCGATAAAAGTAGAGAGTGCTCCTCTTTTTTCAAAATACTTTTCTGCATTTTCGACTTTCGCTTGATCAATTAAACACATGTGTCCGAATCGGCTATTGGCGAATTTGTAGACAATGGGTCTTCCTACAAAGTAGGCGATGTAGTAGTTTATTAATGCCCCAATATTAGCACCTAGGGTTGCAAAGAAGATAACACCAGCAATGTGCAGATCGCTATTAGCCCCTGCTGAACGGTAGGCAGCTGGTGGAACAACAACTTCCGAAGGGAATGGGATAAATGAACTCTCTATGGCCATAAGCAGGGTAATGGTCCAGTAGTTTAAATGGTCAAGACACCATTGAATAAATGTTACAGATTCCATAAATAGTGGGTATGTGATTAGGTTTGTGTTCGTACTATAGATCTCCGTCTGTGATGCCCTTGTCTATAAGCTCTTTACACTTGCAAATTCCTTCAGTCATGCCAAGTGTGTCGATACTTTCAATCATCTCCTCAAATCGTAAATAGAGAATTGAGTGCTCACTTCTCAATTTCTTTAAGCAATCGATTGCCTTATCGACATTGAATTCACAAAAGTGGCAATATATGAGATAGATATAGGCTCTCACTTTCTCTTTTCCCAATTCGTGCATCGTCAGCTCAAAATAGGGGATTGCACGGTCCATCCACCCTGCCTCGAAGAAGTGTATGCCAATTTCGAGAAGTGCTTTTGGATAATCATGGGTTGTTGTATAGCTCAGTGATTTTTGAAAGAAATAAGTTGCTAACTCTAGATTAGGCTCCTTAAAGTTTAACCAACAAAAGCCATAGTGCGCATAGGGTTGGTAGCTCTTCTTGTAGCCTTGCATAGCTAAGAGTGCATATTGGTGACTTCGCTTCTCTTGACTTCCTAGAACTGCACATTGTGATATTTTTAGGAGTAGTTTAAGCTGCTCCTCGCTTGTTATTCCTTCTAATTTCAGAAAACCTTGACAATCGAAGTATGCTTCATCGTACCTCTTTTGTCCGATGTAGTACTCAATGAGCTGAAAGACTGCATCCAGCGATTCTCCATTCTCTTGGATATGCTTTCTAAGGAAAGTTACAATCTCTTGGTGTGTAGAAAACTCTGCAAGAATGGAGAGCTTAATCTCTATTAAATCATTGTTAGTAGGTTCAATAGCTAGGGCAAAATCAATCGCTTCAATCGCTTCTGTATATTTCTCTTCAAGAGCGAGTCCTACAGCCAGCTCTCCCCATGCCTCGTGTGAGTATGGTTCAATATCTGTCTCTAATCTTGACAGCTCATAGCTCTTTATGTTCTGATCGGTTAGCATGTAGTAGTTAGCTAAACTATCCCTAACTTCCTTATTACTACGAACCAGTGAATCGAATGGATGTTTCTCTTGGAGTAGTTGAACATATTTATCGGCTCTTTCAACATAAATGCTTTTTGTATAGCAAGTTAAAATATCGAGTAGAACTTCAACATCATACTCTGCTTCTAAAGCAACCTTTTCAAATAGGGCTTCGGCTTCATTTATTTTGTGCATAACGAGCATTAGCTCTCCCTGAAGCAAAGTAAGTTCTTGGCTCTGCTCAAAGTCAGTGCGAAAAGCCACTCTAAGTGCCTCTTCAATGTCGCCTCCATTGATTACTTCATCTATGTAAGCAATGGCAATTTCCAAATCATTAGGATATAGCTCAAAAGCATCTAAAATGAGTCTCAGTGCATCTTCCTCCCTCTCTTGTTCTTTGTAATATTCATATATCTTGAGCAGCTCTTGGGAGTCAAAATAGAGAGGGGTATGGCTATTCACCATACCCTCGTATCTATTGATCAACTCTTGTAAACCTAAGTTATAATCCGAAGAGTTATCCATACTGTTTATTTATTAAGTTTGCTCCAGCTATCTTTCAAGGAAACGGTGCGGTTAAAGATTAAGTGCTCCTTAGTAGACTCCTTATCGGCAGTGAAGTAACCTGTGCGTTGGAATTGGAAATAATCCAAAGGTTTTGCTTCGCCCAAGAACTTCTCTACATAACACTCTTTGATGATTTGCAATGAACCTGGATTAATCATCTCTTTCATTGCTTCAAGAGCACTACAATCTTTCTCTTTGCGAATGGCTGCCAATTCATCTCTGGGGTTCTCTGCAGTCCAAAGGCGGTCGTACAAGCGTACTTCGGCTTTTAAGCAATCATGGCTGTTTACCCAGTGTAGAGTGCCTTTGACTTTTCGGTTGCTACCAGCCATACCAGTTTTTGTCTCTGGATCGTACTCTGCATAGACTTCGATAACATTTCCTTCATCGTCCTTCTTGCATCCTGTGCACTTAACGATATAAGCATTCTTAAGACGCACCTCTTGGCCAGGTGTCATACGGAAATACTTTTTAGGTGCATTCTCCATGAAATCCTCTTTCTCCATCCACAGCTCGCGTCCAAATTGAACGGTGTGTGTACCCGATGTTTCATCTTCAGGATTATTTACCGCTTCCATATGCTCAACTTGTCCTTCTGGGTAGTTGGTAATGATAAGCTTAACGGGATTCAATACAGCCGATACACGCGTAGCACGTTTGTTTAAGTCTTCACGAATAACACTTTCTAGTAAAGCAAAATCATTCAGTGCATCGTACGTTGTATATCCAATTTTATCGATGAAATTGCGAATAGCCTCAGGTGAGTAACCACGGCGACGGAAACCCGATAGGGTAGGCATACGTGGATCGTCCCAACCATTTACTAGCTTCTCTTCGACCAAAACCAATAGGTTACGCTTACTCATAAGAGTATAGTTCAAGTTTAGTTTATTGAACTCATATTGGCGTGGACGATGATTGTCTAAATCTTTTTCGCCTTTTACCCAATCTACAAATAGATCGTATAGTGGACGGTGAGGAACAAACTCAAGTGTACAAAGTGAGTGTGTAACTCCCTCGAAGAAGTCGCCTTGACCGTGTGCAAAATCATACATAGGGTATGCTTTCCAAGTGGTTCCTGTGCGGTGGTGTGGTGTTTTTACGACGCGGTAAATGATTGGATCGCGGAAGTGCATGTTGGGGCTACTCATGTCAATCTTGGCACGCAATACCATGCTTCCTTCTTCCAATTCGCCACTGTTCATCTTGTTGAAAAGTTCAAGACTCTCTTGAATGGGGCGGTTTCTGTAAGGGCTTTCAGTACCTGCCTGTGTGGGTGTACCCTTTTGCGAGGCAATTAATTCGGCCGATTGTTCATCGATGTAGGCTTTTCCCTCCTCAATTAGGCGGACAGCAAGATCCCATAGTTTTTGGAAGTAATCGGAGGCATAAAATTCATTCTCCCATTTAAATCCTAACCATTCGATATCCTCCTTAATTGCTTCCACATATTCTACATCTTCCTTCGTAGGATTGGTATCGTCAAAGCGTAGATTACATACACCCCCATATTGTTGTGCAACTCCAAAATCGAGACAAATGGCCTTTGCGTGGCCTATGTGTAGGTATCCATTGGGCTCGGGTGGGAAACGTGTCTGTACACGGCCATCATTCTTACCCTCTTTTAAATCTTTCTCTATAACGAGTTCTATAAAATTCAGGCTTCTTTTCTCTGCAGAGCCTGTGTTATTCATCTCAGTCATTGTAATTCTCTTTACTAATAATTGGCACAAAAATAAGGTTTTTTTCTCACTTTGAAGCAGCTTGCTACGGTTATTCTATAAAAGAGCAAGAAGAAAATAGGGAGTTCATTTTATTCACTAAGTTCTGCCAACTTAGAGCAATTCAAATACCCTAACTTGCCTAGAGAATGATTTCTTGTTTAAAAATGGCAAAAACTGTTTCAATTTACTTTCAAAGGATTATCTTTGCTTCGCCTTTGTACGATTTGAGGGAGAATACCCCACTTATCATGCAAATATCTCTACAAATTTATAAAATATGTTTTATGGCATAGTTTTATATTTGGTAGAGAGTGAAAAAAGAGGCAACTTTGCATCGTTATCCTGAAAACAATCTTTTTACCTTAAGAAAAACTAATACCTATTGAAAACTTAAAAAGGGGTCTTTGTGAAAAGCCCCCTTTTTTATTTGTCCATTTTTATAGCTCCTAAAGGTAATAAACTCTACTCGAGTGATTGAGCTTTTCTTTTCTTCTCTTCTGCTTTTGCATGATTTCTCCAATCATCTAGTTAGACTCTACTAGTTAATAGATATCTTCTTCTTATTCATACTATGATTCAGCTATTTTTATTCTGTCGAGCTATTTACTCCATTTTATAGGTATCTACTGCTTGCTCTTTTTTTAGAAAGAGCTCTAGTAGCATAGGCTTGTATATTACTAGGAGTCGATGACAAAAAAAAGACTCCACTACAAGCCTTACGCTGTAGTGGAGTCCATATATGTAACTTGTTAGGAAGTCTGCCTAAATAGCAGCCAGTTCAATTACTTTGTCAAGAGCTGCATGCAGACCATCTTTGTTCTTCCCACCTGCTGTAGCAAAGTGTGCTTGGCCACCGCCACCACCTTGAATAAGCTTAGCCGCTTCGCGAACGAGTTTACCTGCATTTAAACCGTTTTGTACCAAGTCGTCGCTTAGCATGACAGTAAGAAGTGGTTTGTCGTTATCAATGCTACCAATGGCGATAAGTAGGTTGCTCGCAATTTCACCTTTTAATTGGAATACAATGTCTTTTACCACATCGGCTGGCATAGGTACTACCGCTTGAATTACCTTCACGCCGTTTACCTCTTTGGCACCTGCCACCAATTTAGCTTTCATTACGCCAGCTTTCTCTTTCATGAACTCTTCTACTTGTTTTTTCAAACCAGCATTTTCGTCCATATACTTGTTAATGGCTACTTTCAAGTCGGGAGCGTTGTTAAAGAGTGCACGAAGTCCGTCAAGGGTATCTTGTACGTTATCTAACATCTCTTCTACCTTTCCGCCTGTAATGGCTTCAATACGACGTACACCGGCTGCTACCGAGCTTTCTGATACGATTCGTACCATACCAATCTCGCCAGTTGCTGCTGCGTGCACCCCTCCACAGAATTCTACGGAGTTACCAAATTTCACTACGCGTACTTCGTCACCATATTTCTCGCCAAATAGGGCAATGGCACCTAGTTCTTTGGCATCCTCGATAGGAATGCTGCGGAATTCGGTTTGTTTTATGTTGTCACGTATTCTAGCATTTACCAAGTGCTCTACTTGGCGAAGCTCTTCGCTTGTTACTTTTTGGAAGTGCGAGAAGTCAAAGCGCAACGATTCTGCTGTAACCAATGAACCTTTTTGCTCTACGTGTGTACCCAGTACCTCGCGCAAAGCTTCGTCTAGTAAGTGCGTACACGTGTGGTTGGCAGCGCAAGCTAGGCGTTTATCGATATCTACGCAAGCCATCATCGGTGCATCCATGTGCTTAGGAAGCTCGGCAATGATGTGGATAGGTAGGTTGTTCTCTTTCTTTGTATCAAGGATATCAATGGTTTCGAATTCACTAACCAATACCCCTGTGTCACCTACTTGCCCACCACTTTCTGCATAGAAAGGTGTGTCGCTAAGTACCACTTGGAAGAACGTTTTGTTCTTTTGTTTTACTTGGCGGTAACGAAGGATAGTTGTTTCGTATTCGGTATAGTCGTAACCTACAAAGTTTGTGTCACCCTCTTGCACGGTAATCCAGTCTCCAGTTTCCATAGCCGCTGCGTTACGTGCACGCTCTTTTTGCTTTTGCATTTGCGCATTGAACTCGTCTATGTTTACACTCATTCCATTCTCACGAAGGATAAGTTCAGTTAAGTCCAAGGGGAATCCAAATGTATCGTATAGCGTAAAGGCGTCTGTACCGCTAATTTCGGTTTTGCCAGCTGCCTTTGCTTCGTTCATGGTTTTGTCTAACAAGCGGATACCTGTTTCAAGTGTACGTAGGAAAGAGTCCTCCTCTTCTTTTACCACTTTCTCAATCAAAGCTTGTTGGCTAACCAATTCAGGATAAGCCTCGCCCATGCTTTCAATTAGTACCGGAAGCAGTTTGTACATAAACGCCTCTCTTTGTCCTAAGAAAGTATACCCGTAACGTACGGCACGGCGCAAGATGCGGCGAATTACGTAACCCGCTTTGGCATTGCTAGGAAGCTGCCCGTCTGTAATAGAGAACGAGATGGTACGGATGTGATCGGCAATAACACGCATAGCGATGTCTGCTTTCTCTTCTTTACCGTACGTGGTTTTTGCCATGGCTGCCATGGCTTGCAACATGGGTTGGAACACATCGGTATCGTAATTTGATGTCTTTCCTTGCATAGCCATGCAAAGACGCTCAAATCCCATACCTGTATCGATAACCTTAGCAGGTAGTCCATCGAGTGAACCATCGGCTTTACGGTTGAATTGCATAAATACAAGGTTCCAAATTTCAATTACTTGTGGGTGGTCTTGGTTTACCAAATCACGTCCGCTTACTTCTGCCTTCTCAGCTGCAGAACGTAGGTCGATGTGAATTTCTGAGCAAGGACCACAAGGACCTGTATCGCCCATCTCCCAGAAGTTATCTTTCTTGTTACCGTTAATGATTTGCGTTTTGGGTAGGTACTGTTCCCAGTATCCTGCTGCTTCGTCATCGCGCGTTAATCCCTCTTCGGGGTTCCCCTCGAATACCGATGCGTATAGGTTGGCTGGATCTAGCTTTAGTACATTTACCAAATAATCCCACGCCCAATCGATAGCCTCTTTTTTGAAGTAATCACCAAATGACCAGTTACCCAACATCTCAAACATGGTGTGGTGGTACGTATCGTGACCTACCTCTTCCAAGTCGTTGTGTTTCCCGCTTACGCGCAAACATTTTTGTGAGTCTGCTACTCGTTTGTATTTAGCGGGCTGGTTGCCTAAAATAATGTCTTTAAACTGATTCATCCCTGCGTTAGTAAACATTAGGGTTGGATCGTCTTTAATTACCATGGGAGCCGAAGGAACAATTTGGTGTCCTTTAGACTCGAAATAGCTTTTGAAAGATTCTCTAATTTCTTTCGCTGTCATCATGTTGTTTATATTGTCGTCAAGTTAATATTATCAAAAACAGATTGCAAATATACTCAGTTTTATTATTTTTGTCCCTACTAATTGTGCAAAATATCACTATTTTGCCCCTTAAAAACTACAAAAAAGCAGTTTACTATGCGTAAAGTCTACTATGTATATAATCCAAAAACTCGTACTTACGACCGCATATACCCCACGCTTAGGCAGCGTGCGTTGAGTATTGCTCGTCGCTTATTTGTAGGAATGGGATTAGGGGCCGGCAGCTTCATAGCCCTCTTGCTTATTTTTGGCTCGCCTTCGGAAAAAGAGTTGCGGATTGAGAATTCGCGTTTGTTGGCTCAATACAATGTACTCTCTCGCCGTTTGGACGAAGCCCTTGATATTATGCAGGGTATTCAACAACGTGATGACAATTTATATCGAGTGGTTTTTCAAGCCGATCCTGTAGCCGATGCTATTCGCAATGCTGGCTACGGAGGTACCAATCGCTATGAATATTTGATGGGGATGGCCAATACGGAACTCGTTGTAAACAATACGCAAAAGCTTGACATGTTAAAGCGTAAGCTTTACATTCAGTCCAAATCATTCGATGAGGTAGTAGAACTTTGCAAAAGCAATGATGAGATGTTACTCTCTATACCTGCTATACAACCGGTTTCGAATAAAGATTTAAAGAAAACAGCTTCGGGCTTTGGTATGCGTATTGACCCTATTTACAAGACTCCCAAGTTTCACAGTGGCATGGACTTCTCTGCCTCGCAGGGTACACCGGTGTATGCAACAGGTAATGGTGTCATTGTTAAATCGGGCTGGGAAACTGGTTATGGAAATACCATTGAAATTAATCATGGCTTTGGCTATGTGACACGTTATGCACACCTCAAAGGTATGAATGTACGGAAAGGAAAACGAGTGGTTCGTGGAGAAATCATTGGAACTGTTGGTAACACCGGAAAAAGTACTGGACCCCATTTACATTACGAGGTGTATGTAAAGGGAAAAGTTGTAAATCCAATTAACTATTACTTTATGGATTTGAATGCTGAAGATTATGACAAGATGATTGAAATAGCAAACAACCACGGCAAAGTATTCGATTAACTTATAATTCGCAGATCATGACTTATCATCCCCATAAATTGTTAAAGCTATATTACTCTACAAAAGAGGTAGCTGACATGTTTGATGTAAACGAATCGCTTTTACGCTATTGGGAGAAAGAATTTCCTCAAATAGCTCCCAAGAAGGCAGGTGGTAAGATACGCCAGTATCGAAAAGAAGATATAGAAAATATTCGTTTGATTTACCATTTAGTCAAGGAGAAAGGAATGACCCTACAGGGTGCCAAGCAAAATTTAAAGGGAAACTACGATGCAGCAACACAGTCGACTGAGGTTATAGATCGCCTGAAGATCGTTCGTGAGGAGCTTATAAAAATGCGAAAAGAACTAGATTACTTAACCTAGTTCTTTTAGCTCTTTTCTGCAATGTATTATGCTAGAGTGGGGGCTGATCTTCGTAGTTCTCAATCCGTGTTACAATCTTCACCTCATCTATCTTTTTAAGGTTGATAGTCAGGGTTTTTACATCTTTTGCATCGTGCACAAAAAGTTGAACACGCCCTTCAAATAGTCCATCCTCTGATTCTATAGCAAGTTTGCGAATATTCACTCCCAACTGTTCAGAAATTATTTGAGTCACTTTATTAAGCAAGCCTAATTGGTCAATCCCTTTGATATATAAGTTGACGGGGAAATGAATTGATTGTCCACTTTCCCATTGTACAGCCAAAATACGATTGCCATAGCTGTTTTTTAACTTTGTGGCAACGGTACACTGGCGCTTGTGGATAATAATACGCTTGTTGTCGTCAATAAATCCTAATACATCATCGCCTGGAATCGGTTTGCAGCAAGCAGCAATTGAGTATTTTCCAGGGCTATCTTCAGGAGTAATCTTTAAAATCTTCTTGCTGTCAATAGGTGTATCTGTACTTTTCTTATCCTCTTTGGCTGGTGTGCTTCCCATTAACCCAAACGTGATAAACTTTTTCCAATTGTTGCTATGGGCTTTCTCCTTTAATTCGTCTCGATCATCATCGTTCAATTGAATTTTCTTTGTTGCAAGAGCCGTAAAGAGGTCGTCTGTGTTTTTGAATTGTCTTACAATGCACAGTTTTTGTATAGCATATGAATTATATTCGATCTTCTCTTTTAAACAGAACAGTCGCAATATCTCTTCGCCTTTTTGCTGAAGTAATCGCTTCTCACGTTTAAGCGCATTGATGATTTTTGTCTTCGCTTTTGCTGTTGTTACAAATTCAATCCACGAAGGTTGAACATACTGAGATTTTGAGGTTAGAATCTCGACCTGATCGCCACTCTGTAGCTTATGACTGAGCGGTACTAGTTTATGATTTACTTTAGCTCCAATACAGTGATTGCCTAATACCGTGTGAATGGAGTAGGCAAAATCGAGTGCCGTACAGTTTTGAGGCATTGTTTTAATCTCACCTTTGGGGGTGAATACAAAAATCTCAGATGCAAATAGATTTAGTTTTACGGTGTCTAAGAAGTCTAGAGCATCGGGTTCGGGGTTCTCTAGAATCTCTTTAATCGTACCTAGCCACTGTTCTAATTCGCCCTCATCTTCACTTCCTTGCTCCTTGTATTTCCAGTGTGCAGCATAGCCTTGCTCAGCCACATCATCCATGTGCTGGCTTCGTATTTGCACCTCTATCCACTGACCTGTTTTACTCATTAGAGTGGCATGAAGCGCTTGGTATCCATTTGCTTTAGGATGATTAACCCAATCTCTGAAACGATCAGGATGAGGCTTGTAGATCTGTGAAATGGTAGCATAGATGCTGAAACAGTCGTTAAATTCCTCTTCTTCATGGCGAGGCTTAAAGACAATACGTACAGCAAGAATATCATAAATCTCATCGAATGAAATATGCTTACTTTGCATTTTCTTCCAAATAGAGTAGGGAGATTTAATGCGGGCAAGTAGCTCATATTCCAAGTTCATTTGGTCTAGCTTTTTGCGAATGGGCTCTGTAAAGGTTGTAAATAACTCCTCACGCTCCGAGTTAGACTCTTTAAGTTTGGAGGTAATTTGGGAATATTCTTCAGGATGCTCGTAGCTAAAACTTAAATCTTCTAATTCAGTCTTTATTTTATTCAGTCCCAGCTTATAAGCTAGAGGTGCGTAGATGTAAAGAGTCTCACCAGCAATTTTGTACTGTTTGTTTGGGAGCATTGAACCCAATGTACGCATGTTGTGAAGGCGGTCGGCTATTTTAAGTAGAATTACTCGAATGTCGCTACTCATTGTTAAGAGTAGCTTTTTAAGATTCTCCGTTTGTGCCGAAGCACGATCTCCAAAGATTCCTCCTGAAATTTTTGTTAGCCCATCTACAATGTGCGCAATCTTAGGTCCAAAGAGGTTTTCAATATCTTCTACGGTGTAATCAGTATCTTCTACCACATCATGGAGCAGAGCGGCACAAATCGAGGTTGATCCTAATCCTATCTCCTCGCAAACAATGCGAGCAACTGATATAGGATGCATAATATAGGGCTCACCCGAGCGGCGTTTAACCCCTTTGTGTGCTTGTTTGGCAAATAAAAAAGCTTTCTCGATAATCTCGATTTTCTTTCTGTGCTTGGATGCCAAATAGATATCGACCAATTCTTGATAGCCTTGGTTGATTAATGCTTCATCAGCCTGTTCTTGTAGTAGTTTCTCCTCCATCATACTTTTCGCTCATTAAATCAACAATATGCAAAAGTAGATAAAAAACTGATTCATACAAGTTGATAGTCTAAAATCTACTTCCAAAGTGCAACCTTTGATTTTCTTTTAACCAACTCTAAGTGTCTTTCCAGCGCTTAGATTGGTTCCTTTCATGTTGTTCCAACTTTGGAGTTGCTTTATGCTCACTCCATACTTTTTAGCCAATGCGCCAAGCGTATCCCCTGCTTTTATTTTATGGTATTTTGTACCACGTGCTGGTGCAGTAGCCACCTCTTTTACTGCGATTGTTTTTCTTCTGTTCAAATAGACATCCGACTTGTGTGCATAAACACTATCCTCGCGTGCTATAAATGTACTAATTGTTGTACTGGGCAGACGCAATGTGTAATATCCACTATTTCCAGGAAGCATATCGCGTTTGTATTGAGGATTTAAGCTACGAAGCTCCTCAATGCTGATATCGCATACATCGGCAATTTGCTGAAGATGCACCTCCTTGTTTACATGAATTGTATCGCTGCTTAGTGGGAGCGTGTTATCCATTGGAGTAATACCATGCTCGCAGTAGTAGGTCATAATGTACGTGGCTGCAATAAATCCTGGTACATATCCTCTGGTCTCTTTAGGTAGATAGGGGTAAATAGCCCAATAGTCAGTCACATCACCCGCTCGTTTAATCGCTTTGTTCACATTGCCAGGTCCACAATTGTAGGCTGCCAATACTAGGTTCCAATCTTGGTAAATCTCATACAGATCTCTTAAGTAGCGTGCAGCTGCATAAGTTGATTTCTTGGGATCTCTTCTCTCATCGACTAGGCTGTTGTTCTCTAGTCCATACGCCTTACCTGTAGGTTGCATAAACTGCCACAGACCGGTAGCGCCTTGTTTAGATACGGCAGTTGGATTTAAAGCCGATTCGATGATAGGAAGGTATTTCAGCTCTTGTGGTAAATCATAAACATCTAGTGCTTTTTCGATAATAGGGGTGTAGAAATTCATCGCAGCCAGCATGTAGGATACGCGGCTACGCAGATTGATAGCGTAATGATCTATGAATTTTCGAATCACCTCATTGTAAGGCATCTCAATAATCGAAGGAATTCTATCTAAACGATCCATGTAGATAGAATCACTTACTATGGGGTTTTTAGAGCTCGTTTGACAATCTTCGCCTAGGATAATGTGATTCTTGCTTTGCCAGTCCCAGTAAAGACTGTCAATCTCCGATTGTAAGCTTTCTGGTAACTCTATCTCCTCTTCCTTACCCGTAGCTGAAGAGTATACTGAAATGTTCTGTTGTGCATAGAGAGAGCTTATGCCTAAGTTGAATAGAAATAAAATGAGTAGTTTGTTCATCTGTTTAAAATTTAATACTGCATTGCAAGCCTACAGCATTCATGCTTCGATTTCTGTTATCGTTAAATAGGGCTGGTTCTATTTTAAGTCCTAAGTCTTTTGAAATATCAAAATCAGAAAGTTCGGCATCTACATACGCATCAATTACGGATAATAAATAGACGGCAATAAATGCGATAATACTTAAATCTCTTTGGCGGCGGTAGGTATCTTTCCGATTTTTAAAAATCGTTTTAAAACGCTCCTCTTGCCCCGTTATGTCGTAGCCGGGAGGTAGGAAGTTAATGTAACTGTTTGAGTTCGGATCATCATCCATGATGTCTAGATAGGCCTGAGAGTAGTCACTGTACATCTTTCCATTCCAGTCGAGGGCATAAACACACCCCATAAATCCCCCGTAAATGATGGGCAATTTCCAATATTTTCGGTTGTATATTTGTCCTGCTCCTGGAAAAATAAGTCCATACCAAACTGATTTTCTGGAATCGGGTATAAACGTTATTTTCTGTTTTTTAAGTTCCTTTCTTTCTAGAGAGTCATTCTTTGCTGTTAGATTGGCTGCATCGATGGGACGCTCTAACTCTTCCCATTCTAGCTGATTGTGCAGCGCTATACTATCTTCGGTTCTATTTCTATCCAAGCTATCTACTGGGTTTAAGAGTAGGGCTTTTTGTGTAGAGTCCGCATGTAAAATTCCCAGTCTACGCTCTTTTGCTTTTTGCGCATAAACGGTTCCTCCACTTGCTAATAAGAAAGCCATAATTAGCAATGTGTGAATGAGTGGCGATATAAATTTGTAATTTTTCAATACGGTTTGGATCTTACTTTTTTAGTGAATCGAATATTTCCATAATACGCTCCAAGTCCTCCTCATTGCTAAAGGGAATGGTAATTTTTCCTTTTCCTTTATCCGTACAAGAAAGTTGAACTTTGCTACCTAAGAAGCCACATAAGTGCTTTTGTAAAAGCGTATACTCTTCAGATAGTTTTGCACCTTTGGGTGCAATTTTTTTTCCTCCACTCTCTACACTTTCACCCACCATTAGTGCTTTGACAAGCTCCTCAACCTTACGTACAGAATAATCTTGTAGCAAAATCTCATTAAAAATGCGAATTTGTGTTTTTGGATCAGGTAGCGAAAGAAGTGCGCGAGCGTGCCCCATATCAATCTCTTTATTCTTTAAGGCTACCTGTATTGTTGCAGGCAGTTTGAGTAATCTGAGATAGTTGGCTATGGTGGCTCTTTTTTTACCTATACGTTCACTCAAACGCTCCTGTGTCATGCTGTATTGCTCCATCAACTGTTGGTAGGCTAGCGAAATTTCCATGGCATTCAGATCTTCACGCTGAATGTTCTCTATAAGAGCCATCTCCATAACATGTTCATCGGTCGCTGTACGAATATAGGCAGGTATTGTTTTTAACCCTGCTTGTATAGAAGCACGGTATCTGCGTTCGCCCGCAATAATTTGGTAATTATCATCCTCCATCTTGCGTAGTGTAATGGGTTGAATAATTCCAATTTCAGATATAGAGTCTGCCAATTCTTGCAGTGCAATCGGGTCGAACTCTTGACGAGGTTGATTGGGGTTGACTGTAATCAGATTTATATCAACTTCATTGATAGAAGAAGAACCCGAAGTTTTTACCTCTTCAGTCGATATGAGTGCATCTAATCCACGCCCTAAAGTAAATTTTTTCTGTACAGCCATGTTTTTTTATTTAGTATTGTGTTTGATAATTTCTTGCGCCAGGGCCAAATAGTTTTTCGCTCCAGTAGAGTCTGCATCGTATAAGATTACAGGTATTCCGTGGCTGGGAGATTCACTAAGCTTTACATTACGTTGAATAACTGTTTGAAAAACCAGCTCCTGAAAGTGTCGTTTCACCTCATCATAAATTTGGTTGGCTAAGCGTAAGCGTGAATCAAACATCGTAAGTAAAAATCCTTCAATTTCGAGTGACGGATTTAGTTTTGATTTTATAATCTTGATTGTATTGAGTAGTTTGCTAATCCCTTCGAGAGCAAAGTATTCACATTGTACTGGAATAAGTACTGAATCGGCTGCTGTTAATGCATTAATGGTGATTAAACCCAACGAAGGTGAACAATCGATAAGAATATAATCATAAGCCTCTTTCATGGGCGAAAGAACCTTTTTCATGATTTTTTCCCGATCGCTTAAGTTGAGCATTTCAATCTCGGCACCTACCAGGTCAATGTGAGAGGCTATAATATCCAATCCCTCGATATCAGTTGTGTAGATAGCCTCCTCCACCTCAGTTCCGTTGACTAAACATTCATAAATAGAACATTCTATTTCTTTAATATCAACACCCAATCCAGAAGAGGCATTAGCTTGAGGATCGGCATCAATAACCAAGACTTTTTTTTCAAGCGTAGCAAGTGAAGCGGCCAAGTTAATAGTAGTCGTCGTTTTTCCGACTCCACCTTTTTGATTGGCTAAAGCAATAATCTTTCCCATGTTCAGTTCTTTTTATCGCTGCTAAATAACAAAATTCTTCTCAAATGTGCCCCTCTCAAGCAAAGTACATTGACGAAATTGTTCATAACTCACTTGTTTTGTTAATAACTTAGAGTTGCAAATATAATGAATTCATTTTAGAATTATTTCCTTTTTAAATAGTGGTTGTATAAGATTTAGATTATTTTCTTTTTTCGTTTATCCATTCTTTCGATAAACATTGTACCTTTACACAAAAAGTTTATAAATAGTTGATGAAGGAATGAGAAAACCGCTTATCTTAATATCGAATGATGATGGTGTAACAGCCAAAGGAATCAATGAGTTGATAGCTTGTTTGCGTGATGTTGCCGAGTTGGTCGTCGTAGCTCCGCATGGTCCTCGATCGGGTTATTCGGGTGCTATAACTTGTGAGTCGCCAGTGCGCTACTCGCTTGTAACGGAGGCTAATGAACTCGTTGTATATAAATGTACAGGGACACCTGTTGACTGTATTAAATTGGCCTTACAAGCTGTTCTGCCTCGACGCCCCGATCTCATTGTGGGGGGTATAAATCATGGTGATAATTCGGGTATAAACGTACACTACTCAGGTACTATGGCCATCGCGATTGAGGGTGCCTTAAAGGGAATTCCTTCCATTGGTTTCTCGCTTTGTGATTTTCATGCCGATGCCGATTTTGAACCTGCCATGCCTTATATTCGTAAAATTGTTCAAGAGGTTCTCAAGCAGGGAATAGCTGTGGGAACTTGTTTAAATGTAAATTTTCCAAAGGGCGAGTTAAAGGGAGTGAAGATTTGTAAGCAGACCAAAGGAGAGTGGACCAATGAGTGGTCTGAGTCCATTCATCCCAAAGGAGGGAGTTACTTTTGGCTAACAGGCGATTTCTTGGTTACTGAAGCGGAGTTGAAAGATACTGATTATTGGGCTTTGAAAAATGGCTTTGTTGCAGTAACACCCGTCCAAATTGATATGACTGCTTACGGTTTGCTTGATGAAATGAATAGCTGGGATTTGGAAGTATGAAATACTATATTATAGCTGGTGAAGCATCGGGTGATTTGCATGCTTCCAACCTGATGAAAGCACTCAAACTAGAAGATACATCTGCGCAATTTCGTTTCTTTGGAGGCGATTTAATGGCACAGGTGGGAGGTGAGTTGGTGAAACATTATAGAGATTTAGCTTATATGGGCTTTATCCCAGTATTATTGAATTTACGTACTATCTTGCGCAACATGGCTTCTTGTAAAAAGGATGTAGTGACGTGGAAGCCCGACGTGCTTATTTTAGTAGATTATCCAGGTTTTAATCTAGAGATTGCGCACCACATCCACTCTCACACCCAGATTCCAGTTTATTACTACATCTCTCCTAAAATCTGGGCTTGGAAAGAGCACCGTATTAAAAATATCAAACGCGATGTTGATGCACTCTTTGCCATCTTGCCGTTTGAAGTACCTTTTTTTAAGAAGCATAACTATCCCATTCACTATGTGGGTAATCCCTGTGTTGATGCTGTGCATACTTTTTTAGAAGAGAATCCTGCCGATTTTAAAGCATTTACCACCCAAAACAAGTTAAACAGTAAGCCTATTATCGCTTTATTGGCTGGTAGTAGAAAACAAGAGATAAAGGATAATTTGCCTCAAATGATTCAGGCTGCTTTACCTTTTGCAGAGAGTCATCAATTGGTTCTAGCCGCTGCGCCTGGGGTCGATTTGGCTCTCTATGCCCCTTATTTAGCCGATGTTGACAATGTGCGTGTAGTTGCCGGTCAAACCTATGCGCTGCTTCAGAATGCTTCAGCCGCATTGGTAACATCGGGCACGGCCACTTTGGAGACCGCTTTGTTTGATGTCCCACAAGTGGTTTGTTACCACATGCCTTTGGCTAAATTGATGGGATGGTTGCGTAAACGATTCTTGAAGGTGAAATACATCTCCTTGGTTAACTTGATTGTCGATAGAGAGTTGGTTCGTGAACTGGTTGCCGATACAATGACTATTCAGAACATCCATTTTGAATTGAAAGCACTCTTAACCGATGCTTCTGCTAGGAAGCAAGTTCGGATGGGTTATGACGAGATGAAAAGGAAATTAGGTGCTGCCGGAGCCTCTTCTAGAGCTGCTCAGCAGATGATTGAATTGCTAAGAGCGAAATCGTAAACTTCTAATCCAATAAAGCGTCGGCTCAATACTGTAAAATGTATTGAGCCGACGCTTTGTATAGAAGAGGTAAATGTAAAACTTTACCTTTTACTCTCTGGTATAGCCTGTTTTGCGAACTTACTTCGCAAAGCTAATGGCACGTGTTTCGCGAATTACTGTAATTTTTACTTGGCCCGGATAGGTCATTTCATCTTGAATTTTCTTCGCAATATCTGCTGATAAGCTTTCAGTTTGTTTGTCGTCAATCTTGTCAGCACCTACTATTACGCGCAACTCACGACCTGCTTGAATAGCATATGTTTTAGTTACACCCGGATAGGCCATTGCAAGTTGCTCCAAGTCATTCAAGCGTTTAATGTATGCCTCTACAATTTCGCGGCGAGCACCTGGGCGAGCTCCTGAAATGGCATCACACACTTGTACAATAGGAGCAAGTAAACTAGTCATCTCAACTTCATCGTGGTGAGCACCAATAGCATTGCATATATCAGCCTTCTCTTTGTATCTCTCTGCCAACTTCATACCAAGGATTGCGTGTGGCAATTCTGGCTCCTCATCGGGCACTTTACCTATATCGTGTAACAGACCTGCACGTTTTGCTTTTTTAGGGTTTAATCCCAATTCAGAAGCCATTACTGCACATAAGTTGGCTGTTTCGCGAGCGTGTTGCAATAGGTTTTGACCGTATGATGAACGATATTTCATTTTACCAATGATACGAATCAACTCTGGGTGTAAGCCGTGTACGCCTAAGTCGATTGTTGTACGTTTACCCGTTTCAATAATTTCCTCTTCAACCTGTTTGCGTACTTTAGCCACCACCTCTTCAATACGCGCGGGGTGAATACGTCCGTCCGTAACCAATTGGTGAAGTGCTAAACGAGCTATTTCGCGGCGAACTGGGTCAAATGCCGAAAGAACAATTGCTTCGGGTGTATCGTCTACTACAATTTCTACCCCTGTTGCAGCCTCTAGTGCACGAATGTTACGTCCCTCACGTCCAATGATTCGTCCTTTTATCTCGTCCGATTCGATGTGGAATACAGTTACTGAGTTTTCGATAGCCGTCTCTGTCGCTACGCGTTGAATCGATTGGATTACGATTCGTTTGGCTTCTTTGTTTGCAGTAAGCTTTGCGTCATCCATGATATCATTAATATAAGATGCCGCCTCCGTTTTTGCTTCTGCTTTTAAGGACTCTACCAAGCGCTCTTTTGCATCTTCTGCCGATAATCCAGAGATTGCCTCTAGTTTATCGCGTTCTTGCATCTGTAGTTTGTCAAGTTCCTCTTTCTTCTTCTCTACGAAAACCATTTGAGCCTCCAAGTTCTCTTTTACTGCTTCAGCTTCGGCACGTTTGCGTTGTACCTCGTCTTGTTTTTGGTTGAGTGAAAGTTCTCTCTGTTTTACTCTGTTTTCGGCTTGTTGAATCTTTTGGTTGCGTTGAGCTACCTCTTTTTCAAGATCTGCCTTCTTGTTTAGGAATTTCTCCTTAACTTCTAATAGTTTGTTCTTTTTGATTACTTCAGCCTCGGTGTGTGCCTCTTTAATGATGGCCTCGTACTTTGATTTCAGTCCATATCTGAAAAGCACGTATGACAGTCCTCCACCTACTGCGAAGCATACCGCTGCTATAATTACCGCTGTTATCATGGTTAATAATTTATATAAATAAATAGCACAACTACCTGTTAAGAATCTCTGTTTAACAGTCTAGTTGTGCGTGACTTTTTTCTACTATTTTATTTTACACTTTCGTTTGTGTTATGAATAGCCTCTTCTACCTCTTTCATTAACTCCTTTAATCTCTCCTGATAGGGTGCTGTATCGTTCTTTCCTTTCAGTATTTGATTTTCAAAAGCTAACTCTAGTGCAGCCATAGCCCAATGCTTTTCCATTCTAAAACTAGGAAAATTGCTTCGGTACTTGGTTAGTTTATCATTAATCTGCTTGGCAGCGCTTCGATAGTCCTCCTCCTCACTACGTAGAATAGTAAGTGGATATCGCTCATTGTCAACCAGTAAGTGTATCTTGAATATATCGTCCATCTGCTTTCCTTTTTTAGCTTGTTTTACTTAGCAAAGTAATGCATTTGTCGACTTCACGCACCAATTTAGATATACGTTCCTTCGTATCTTTGATGTCCTTATCACGAACACTAATCATTCTAGCCCATTTAAGGTTTGCATAGCTAGCCTCAAGTCGTTCTATTTTATTCTCAAGTTGAGAGAGTGATTGCTCTCTTTCAATTAACATCTCTTTCAACTCTCTGTTTTCGCGCTTTAATTCATCGTGTAGATAGATGAAATGCCTCAGTTTCGTTTCGAAATTGGTTAATAGCTTTTTATCTTCCTCCGTCATTGTATACCTAAATATGAGCAAATATAGTTGTTTGTCTCTAGATATGGAAATCTTTTGCTTTGAAAATGCAGAAGCTTTCTAAAAAAAGTTTTCACAGATCTTCTTTTCGCAACGTTTTGTAGGAGCAAATATGCCAAGTAACTCCAATTGCTAAAATGATGAAAAGTGCTTTTACATAGAGAAGTGAAGAGAGGGTCAAGGCACAATAGCTTAGGGTAATCCAAACCAGCGATATAGAAACTATTTTTCCGCGTAGTGGGATGGCTTTGTGCTCTCTAAACTGTCGGATGTAGGGGCCCAGCTGTTTGTGGTTGAGTAGCCAGTGGTAGAGTCGGGGAGAGCTTCTGAAAAAGAGAGATGCGGCTAGCAGTAAAAAGGGAGTGGTTGGCAAAAGAGGTAAAAAGATGCCTAATATCCCCAGGGTCAGTGCAACTACTCCCAATATGGTTTGTACAATTTTCATGATGCAAAGATAATACCCCTTCTTCTTTTTTACTACATCGCTTTCCAAATAAAATAGCAGGAGTTACTCTTTTAGCTCATCTTTTATGAAGGTAAATGAGTCTAGAGCCCCATTTCGCCGATTAAGGATCTCTTCCTAACTAGATGATATGACCTTAACTCCTACTGGAATGGGGTTTTGTATAGCGGGATTGTTTATGGATTAAGTAAAGGAGATGAATCAGACTAAATAGTTAATTTAAACGTTCTCTAACTGGGGTACTTTTTGAGAATCGACTCAATAGTTGTATCTTTGCAAGGTTGCACCGAGGTGACATGAGGTGTGCATTCTTCATCCAAATGAGATATTACTATTAAGTATGTACACAATTAGCAAACGAATGGAGATTTCGGCATCGCACAGCCTGAAACTCTCTTATCCCAGTAAGTGCGAAAAATTACACGGTCACAATTGGATTGTGACGGTCTATTGTCGTTCAAAAGAGTTGAATGAAGATGGTATGGTAGTCGATTTTACACATGTAAAAGAGGCGGTAATGGGAAAGCTAGATCATCAGAATCTAAATGATCTATTTACTTTCAACCCCACTGCCGAAAATATCGCTAAATGGATTTGTGATCAGATACCTTCTTGTTTTAAAGTAGAAGTTTGTGAATCGGAAGGTAATACAGCCATCTATGAGAAAGATTAACGAGATTTTTTACAGCTTACAAGGGGAGGGGTATTATACAGGTACGCCTGTTGTGTTTGTCCGTTTTTCGGGTTGCAATTTAACTTGCTCCTTTTGCGATACACAACATCAAGAGGGCGAGGAGATGAGCGATCAAACCATTTTAGAGGCCATCGCTACCTACCCCACGAAACAAGTGGTACTAACGGGGGGAGAGCCTTCGCTTTGGATTGATGAATCTTTTGTCGATCTGCTTCACCAGGCCGGTTATTACGTGACTATAGAGACCAATGGAACCCGAAAACTTCCAGCCAATCTGGATTGGGTTACTTGTTCGCCCAAAAAGGGAGGGCGTTTGGCACTAGATCGAATCGATGAGCTTAAGGTGGTCTATACGGGTCAGCCTCTAGAACCTTTTTTGGCGTTAAACGCTTCTTACTACTATTTGCAGCCTTGCTCTTGCGAAAATACCGAAGAGGTGATTGCTTACATTCTAGCACATCCTATGTGGCGATTAAGTTTGCAAACACACAAGCTTCTCAATATTCCCTAGCAGCTTCTCTGTTGTTTTCTATTCTCAGTAAACGCTACTTATCCCTCTTCATTCACTCTTCTAATGACTCCAAGAGAGTATCTAAGTGAATAATGTACCGGTGCAAGGCCGATTAAATAAAGATGCGAATGGTGCGGATAGATACGAATTGCCCTATCAAGACTCCTTGTTGAGTTTGATAGGGCAATTCGTATCTATAGTAGGTTGTAAAATCACGAACCTCTCTACTTCCTTACAGTTGGCTAAAGCGTTTTACCTGTTCAGTAATTAGCGATTCATCGTCAAAGTAAGTTAGCTTCATGGCTTTGCGTACCTCATCAAGTGTAGCTGCTGCAGTTGCACGTGCCTCTTCACACCCTTTGCGCAACATTTCGTAAACGGCTGGAATATCCTTCTCAAACTCTTTACGGCGCTCACGAATGGGAGTGAACTCCTCTTGCATAATAGCAGCAAGGAACTTTTTCACCTTCATGTCACCTAAACCACCGCGTTGGTAGTGCGCTTTTAACTCATCCAAGTTTGGGTATTCAGGAAGATACAAGCCAAAGTGCTCCTCTTTACAGAAAGCATCCAAATAGGTAAATACCGTATTTCCTTCAATCTTACCTGGATCTTGTACACGCAAGTGAGTTGGATCGGTGTACATGCTCTTAATCTTTTTATCCATCTCCTCGGCTGTATCCGAAAGGTAGATGCAGTTGCCCAATGATTTACTCATTTTGGCCTTTCCATCCGTTCCAGGAAGGCGTAAGCAAGCTGCATTTTCAGGCAACAAAATTTCAGGTTCTACCAAGGTTTCACCATAGATGTGATTAAAGCGGCGAGCTATTTCGCGAGCTTGTTCAATCATCGGTTCTTGATCTTCGCCTACCGGAACTGTTGTTGCACGGAAAGCTGTGATATCTGCAGCCTGGCTAATTGGATAGGTAAAGAAACCAACCGGAATGCTTGCCTCAAAGTTACGCATCTGAATTTCGGTTTTAACCGTAGGATTGCGTTGCAGACGTGATACGGTAACCAAGTTCATGAAGTAGAAAGCCAATTCGCACAATTCAGGAATTTGCGATTGAATAAAGATGGTCGATTTGGTAGGGTCAAGTCCGCAAGCTAGGTAGTCCAAAGCTACCTCTACCACATTTTGACGCACCTTTTCGGGGTTGTCCGTATTGTCCGTTAGTGCCTGTGCATCGGCAATAAAGACAAATAGCTTGTCAAACAATCCGGAGTTTTGTAACTCTACGCGGCGCTTTAAAGAGCCTACATAGTGACCAATGTGCAGGCGACCCGTAGGGCGGTCACCTGTCAATATAATTTTCTCTTTTTTCATTCTATAATTGTTTTAATCTTTTTGTTCTATCGCAAAGGTACGTCTTAATTTTATTCTGCCCTAACCAACGCTCCATAAAAGAGAGAAATAGATAGGGGGAAAAATGCGTTTAGCAGATTCGATCTACCGCTCCATCCAGCAAATGGATGGTACGATCGGTCAGTTTGGCAAGCCCCTCATCGTGGGTAACAATCACAAAAGTCTGTCCCAACTGCTTGCGTAGGTCGAAGAAAAGTTGATGTAGCTCCTCTTTGTTCTGTGTATCTAAACTTCCGGAGGGTTCATCGGCTAGAATCACCGAGGGGCGATTCACCAGTGCACGAGCTACAGCTACCCGCTGCTTCTCTCCTCCAGAGAGCTCGGCCGGCTTGTGTGCCATTCTTTCGGCAAGTCCTAGAAAATGCAAACGCTCTTTTGCCTCCTGCATCGCTTTCTTTGATGATTCGCCTGCAATCAGTGCTGGAATCATTACATTCTCGAGCGCCGTAAATTCGGGTAGAAGTTGGTGAAATTGAAATACAAAACCAATTTCTTTGTTCCGAAAGGAGGCCAACTCTCGCTCTTTGAGTCCATTTACATCCACATTGTTAATCCGTACCCTTCCACTATCTGCACGATCTAATGTGCCCATAATTTGTAGCAGAGTCGTTTTTCCTGCTCCACTTGGACCTACAATGCTCACCACCTCTCCCTGATTAATGGTTAAATCGACCCCTTTGAGTACTTGTAGTGTGTCAAAACTCTTGGTGATTCCAGTTAGTTCTATCATCGCATTTAAAGACGTTTAATTACATATTCTGCCAAGAAGCAACCAAATACGGCAGGCATATAGCTCACGGTACCCGCTGTAGACTTCTTGTTGCGTTCGTTCTCGACCAATAAAACCGCGTCCGAATTGGCTTGTTCCGTACTGAAGACAACAGGTAGCTTTCGCTTCATCCCCATTTTTTGCAGACGCTTGCGTACGGCTTTGCTCAATCCGCAGTGATAGGTATCCCATAAATCGGCAAATCGTACCTGGCTAATGTCCGATTTAGCCCCGGCTCCCATGCTACTAACAATCTTTATACCTCGCATTTTTGCGTGATAAATAAGGTAACATTTTGGAGCTACCGTATCGATGGCATCGACTATGAAGTCAAACTTTGCACTATCCAACAATTCGGGTATGGCTTCATCTTTTAAGTATTTAGCCACGATTGTTAGCTCCAGATCTGGATTAATATCCTTGTATCTACGCGCCAAGACCTCCACTTTTTCTTCGCCAATGGTGCTGTGTGTAGCAGCCATCTGTCTGTTTATGTTGCTTGGCTGTACAATGTCGGCATCTACAATGGTCATTTTACCAACACCTGCCCGGCAAATCATTTCGGCTGCATAGCCTCCTACGCCTCCAACACCTACCACCAACACATGAGCTTGGCTTAATCGTTCTACTTTTTCTTCTCCAAAAAGCAGCTGTGTGCGCTCTTTCCACTCCTTATTCATCTTATTCTTCTCCTTTTTTTAGCCATTTGTGAATCCATTTCTCTACCTCATTGTACACATTACTCTCTCCCTGTCCACGAGGATCGGTAAAAGAGATTGAATCGGAAGGGTCACCCCATTGTTCCGGATATACAATCATTAAACTGTTGTTCCCAAAATATTTACTCATTTGGGCTGGAATATGTTCAAAGGAGTTTTGATACGATACCGCTCCTTTTCTCGAAGATATAACAATAAAAAGGTGATCATAGTTAACTTGTCCAGTTAGTAGAAGTAGATCTTCCCACTTCTCTAAAGGCATGAACTCTGTAAACGTGTCCGCCTCTTGTTTTTCAATAATTCTTCGAAGTTGTATGTTAGTCGCCTCGGTTGCAAAGAAATGTACTCTACACCCAATGACTCTTCCCATGCGGCAAATTTGTGTAACCCATTTTACAAAACCAGTCTCATATTCTGCCTTTTCGGGTACCGCCACCACTATTTTACGAAGCGTATTGGTAGCAATCAACATCTTTACAATCATAATTTGTCGATTCGTGCCTTTAAGCAATACCTCCGTAAGTTGTCCAAAATAGGAATCTAACAGATTCATTTTGCGGTGTAGCCCCATAACTAAATCGGTAGCGGAGTACTCTTTCAGTGCATGAATAATTCCTTGCCCAATATTAAAATCGTATCTTAAAACCGTTAGTATCTCCTCTTCTGCTGCCGAAGCAGCTATTGCCGCCCGCTCCAAGTTTCGCTTACCTACAAGCTCTCTTTTCTCTACATCATCGTTATCATTAATTACTGTAATGGCTACTAAATCGGCTTTCTTTTTTTCATTCTTTAGCATTAGGGCCATTCCTATAAGTGAATCAATAGTGTCTGGATTCGAAATTGGAATCAAGAATCGCTCCTCTTCAACTCCCTTTTTAGGATGTTTCTCCTCCTCCAAACTCTCCTCGGTAAGCATTCTTTTGGCTGCCCGCTCTGTAATAATGGAGCTAATAATGCAAGTACATAGAATCATGACAATGGTTCCGTTTAGCACATGGTCATTTAGCAAACGCTCCCCACTCTCTAGAATAATTTCATGTCCTATAAGTACTGCAGCCAGTGTGGCCGCTGCTTGTGCATTACTCAGTCCAAACATCAAGCTCCTTTCGACCGCTTTTAATCCGTATAGTTTTTGCGTAATCCATGCCGCTGCCCATTTGCTAAAGGTGGCAATAATTGTCATGACCACAGCCACTTTTAAAGCCTCACCCAATGAAAAGAAACAGCGAATGTCAACAATCATACCCACTCCTATTAAGAAATAGGGAATAAAGAGTGCATTGCCCACAAACTCAATTCGGTTCATCAGTGGCGATACATGTGGAACAAACCTATTGAGTATAAGCCCCGCTACGAATGCCCCCAAAATGCCCTCCATACCTGCTAGTTCCATGAGTCCACCTCCCAAGAATACCATCGATAGCACAAATATGAATTGCATAACTGCATCTTCATATTTTCGGAAGAACCACCTACTTAGGCGCGGCATAAAAAAGACAATACCTCCCAGTACGATCGATGCTTTTCCTAACAGAAGAGTCCAAAAAAGCGGGTCGATAGTTTTCTCTTTAAACATGCCTGTTACTGCAGCTAGTGTTATCAGGGCAAGCACCACTGTAATGGCCGTTCCTCCAATGGTAATACTGACCGTTCGTTGCCTAGATAGGCCGTAGCGGCTAACAATCGGGAAGGCTATTAGTGTATGACTGGCATACATACTGGCCAGCAAAATAGAGGTTAAGAAGGTGTATCCTAACAAATTCATACTGCTCCATACACCCAG
>JBOFRN010000175.1:0-2162 GCA_051651025.1 Phocaeicola sp. | reverse complement strand
ATTTTATAGGTTTTAAACCCTATAAATGGTCATTATAGGCTTGAGAACCTATAAAAGTTAATTATAGGTTTTAAACCCTATAATTTTGCCAATCCCACGAATAATCCTATATTTGTTCCAAACAAATAAATGACCGCTATGCATGCCACAATCTCAGCAGATATTGTTTCATCCACTTCCCTCACAGTAGAGGAGACGATAGAACTTAAACAAAAGATTAGTGAACTCTTCCAGCTACTAGAAGCAGACTATCCGGGTTTTTGGGGGAGGCAAATTAAGGGCGATTACCTAGAGTGTTACATTCCCAATCCCTGCGATGCATTCCGGATAGCTCTTATTCTAAAGAGTTACATCAAATCGTTTCAGCGAGAAACGAATGCAAGTACAAAAAAATTCGACACCTATGGAGTACGAATAGCCATTGGCATAGGAGCGATGCGCATTGTGAACCAAGAAGCTGACATTATGGACGGGGAGGCGATTTACCACTCTGGACGAGCACTCGATGGCATGGGGGCACTAAATAAAGGAACCATGACAGTGGCTATGAACAATCCAGCCATAGCTACTCTTTTACGTACCGTCGCCATACTAACCGATGGCTTGCTAAATTCAGCCAGTAAAAGGCAGAATGAGGTTCTACAATACAAACTTCTGAAAGTTAAGGAACAAGATATAGCCCATAAAATGGGGATTAAGCAATCTAGTGTAAACGAACACTCTTCGGCGGCCAAGTGGTATTGCATCGAAGAGGCGGTGAATTACGTTGAACAACTAACCTTTGAAGCAGATGAATAGCTCTCTACTCCTTAGCCTAATCATGGCCCACGTTATAGCTGATTTCTACTTACAGCGTGATAAAGATTGCATGCAAAAGCAAGCTCTGAAACTAAAGAGCCCCTTTCTCTATCTGCATGCAGCCATTGTAGGTGCACTTTCGTGGCTGTTTGTACCTACGTTCTCCTTCGCTATTTGGGCACTTACCATCGCACTTACACACCTAGCAATCGATGCTACTAAAAGTTTCTTCCGCCCCAATCTCTTTAGCTTTTTAGGAGATCAATTTATGCACCTTGCTATTCTAGCAGCCACAGCCATACTGTTTAAGATGGAGATTGGTCTGCCCATTGATGGGATCGATCTATCTCAGTCTCTATCTATTCCGCTGCTACTTGTTGTCGTACTTCTTGTTATGAAGCCAACAAACATCCTTATTAAGTTGGTGCTCGAGAAGTATGAGATTGGAGAGACTGATGTATGCAAGGAGATTAAAAATGCAGGTGCACTCATCGGGAGCCTAGAACGTATACTTACCCTCATCTTTGTACTCATCGGGCAATACGGAGCCATTGGTTTTATCATAGCAGCCAAATCATTGCTTCGTTTTAAAGATACCGATACAGCCAAAACCGAATATGTACTAGCTGGTACACTTCTAAGTTTTGGAGTGGCTGTACTAGGGGGTATCTGTTTGAAACAGCTTACCTAGCTTCGCTGCATCACACAGCCAATGCGTGTTCTCTTCAGCCTCATCGCCCAAGGATTCATTCAGGTAACACATATCCCCAGCAAATGGGCTCCTAAAAGTACCGTGAAACTCGTGAGCCCCCGTCTCCCTAGCCACCTCGGCCATGTTTTCGGGAGTCAATCCAGCACCGGGCATAACAACAATTCTACCAGCCGCACGCCCTATTAGGTCACGAATCACCTCTGCCGTACAGAGCTGGCACCGCAATTGGGATGACCTAACTGCTTTCTTTGATTTCCCTGTAGAAATCAGAACGATTATATACACTACTAATCTCATTGAAAATCTCAATGGTAAGATTAGAAAATACGTAAGCCCCCGATAAAGTACAGGTTTAGCCTAAAAATAGCTCATTCAAAGTTTTCTCTATTTCAAGAGGCTTTGAATGAGCTATTTTTATAATTTGTAGACTTTAAAATCTTATATTGCTGTCCGATAAAACTCTGTTACTTCAATAAATCATTGCTCGGCTACGTTAGAACGGTAGTCGAGTTGTTTTTTTCTAATTCCAAGCCCCCCTAATCAAATAATGTGGGTTCCTGCTGTATCTCCGATGTTGCTTTTAGGCTTGCTTCCCAGTCTTTTTCTGGATGATTGAACAGACTATAGAAGTCCACATAGTACATAAGTGTTA
>JBOFRN010000174.1:0-1306 GCA_051651025.1 Phocaeicola sp. | reverse complement strand
TACCATTAAACTAAGAAAGCTTGGCAGGGAATGTAGGAATCGAACCCACGTTAAGAGGTTTGGAATCTCTTGCTCTACCATTGAACTAATTCCCTAAAAGGACTATCTTTCAAGTCCTACATATATATTAACTGTAATTCAGTACCATTCTTTACAAATTTTCTTCAAATTAATAAGAAAATCTTGCAGCTTTCTCTCTTACGTCAAGATGAGTAAAGGTTTTTCCATAACCTAACCCATATTTGTCTTTGGGGAGAAATTCATCTAGCGCTTTCTGTACCTCTTTAGGAGATACATCTTTAATCTGGAAATCAATAGCTTTCCCGATTTTATGCTGAGATGATTTGGCACCACCAACCTTGGTATTGTGTTCAGGGCACCTACATGCAGAAGTAATTACCATAGGTTTACCAAAGAACTCTCGGACTCTGGTAGCCAATTCAAGTAACTCTGCATCTACAGCGTCAAACCCACAACCACACTTACAAGCAAACTCCTTTCGCTTGAAATATTTATTCATTAAACCTCCATACTTTCTACATAGGAATTACAATAAGGACTTCTTGCTCGTTCAGCTTCGTCGGGATTATCGTAACTCCCGACAATAACCCACCCACAAGATTCCTCTCCCCAAACCACATACTTATTAACACTCTTGTTCGTGGACAGTGTAAGTACTTGGTTCATAATCTTCATCAGCTAATTCAACAGAACTTTTTTCTTCTTCTCGCAAGTCATTCGCCATTTCATGAGCCTCTCCAGCATCTTTCGTCACTAATTCAATAGTGGTAAAAGGTTTTCCGTTGGCACTATGACTTCCGGTTACAATGTAAATCATTATTAAACTCCTTACGACTACTAAAGCACTTCTTAGTATGATTATCTCTCAGACAATCAACCATGTGAGAATAACCAGACCAATCTTCTTTACGGCAGTACGCCTCTGCCTCTTCCCAGGAATCAACTTCAAGCTCTTCAGAGCCCACAAAGGCCCTGTAGTCATTATCGATTACATCAATTGTTGCAGTGTATTTCTTCATCACCGTGCTCTTTTATGGAAGGTCATCATTGGATCCCCTTTATCATCGAGGAACTCATTTACTCGGTACATCTTAACATTGGTAGCAGCATCAGGGTGTCGTTTTAAGAGGCGCATCAGGTTACGCGCCCCTTCCCTTGTACTACGCCCGTTGATTACCGCCTTACCACTATCGCCAGAGGTATAACGGACTTCCCAACGAACATTATTTTTCATTGTATTACCTTATTTCTTCTCTTTGTAGGAAGGCTCTTTAGCACCACCACA
>JBOFRN010000173.1:0-1777 GCA_051651025.1 Phocaeicola sp. | reverse complement strand
AGTTGCTTTATCGCTCTCGAGTAGCGACGAGGGGGTTACACCAAACTGCTTAGAGAAGCAGCGGGTAAAGTACTTGGGGTCATTAAATCCTACCTCGTAAGCTATTTCGGATATGTTCATGCTCTTGGTCTTGGCATTGCGTTCAATCAATTCACGTGCTATATTTAAGCGATAGTTACGCATAAACTGGCCGGCACTCTGCCCCGTAAGGCTCTGCATTTTCTTATTAAGCAAACTTTTACTTACCCCCATGGCCTCGATTAAATCGCCCACCTCCCAGTAGGAGTTTTGGAAGTTCTCTTTTACGATTTGCATCGCTTTGTCTAGAAACTTCTTATCGCCCGAGTCACAATCAATGTGCAACGAATCGACATCCATACTGATGGAGAACTTTTGCTGCAACCGTTTGCGGTTCTCGAGTATATTGGCTATGCGTGCTAGCAGCAACTCATCGTCAAATGGTTTGAGTAGGTACTCATCGACTCCATTCTGAAACCCTTCGAGGCGAGACTCGTCCGATGTTTTGGCAGTAAGCATTAAGAAGGGGAGGTGCGAGAGGGCAAAATCGGCCTTTACCTGCCTCGATAACTCCATACCATCCATTACCGGCATCATTAAATCGCTAATAATAAAGTCGACCGGTTGGCTACGTAATATTTGCAATGCCTCTTCGCCCTGTGTGGCCTCGAGCAGGGTGTAGCGGTTGCGCAAAATAGAGCAGATGTAGTCACGCATATCGCGGTTATCTTCTACCACCAACAGCGTCATTTGGCTAGGGGCAGCTAAGGAGGTATGCTCCTCCTCACTAGCCTGAGGCAGTGAGAGGGTGGCATTTATGGAGGAAGCCGTTGGTGCATACTCTATGGGCAGGCTGATAGAGAAGGCGCACCCTTGCGTACGGTTGTTCTTGGCCTTTATGGTACCGCTATGAAGCTGTACCATACGCTTGCACAGATAGAGCCCAATGCCGGTACCACTTTGTCCGGCAACCGACTCGGCCTGTTGGTTCTTGGATTGGTAAAAACGATTAAATATTTTATTTGTATCGTCGCTAGGAAGCCCCACACCACTATCTTTCACGGCGATAAACAGAAAGGGTTTACCCTCTTTTTGGTAGGTCGAGGCGTAGATATCGACCCTTCCGCCGTGTGGTGTAAACTTCAGGGCATTGCTTAACAGATTGGTCATTACCTTCTGCATGGCATCTTCGTCCAGCAACATATCGGGACGAGGGAGCCTGAAATGGGTGGTTAAGGTAACCCCTCGCTCGGCCGCGTATACTTGGAAAGGGAGCAGGAGTTGTTCTAAAAAGAGTTTCAAGTTGCCTGCATTGCGCACAATCTCCATCTTGCCCGACTCAACCTTGCGGAAATCCATTAATTGATTCACCAACGAAAGTAGGTATTTGGAGTTGCGGGCCACAAAGTTAAGCTGCTCAATTACTTGGGGGTTGTAACTTAACTTAAGCGCCCGCTCTATGGGACCTATTATTAAGGTAAGAGGGGTTCGAAACTCGTGGGTAATGTTGGTAAAGAAGGCCAACTTATCAATCGTAAGGTCTTGCACCTTTTTGGACATGGTTATTAATTGGCTCTTTTGACGCGTTATTTTCTCGTTTTGCTCCACCAATAGTTCGTTTTGACGGTAGAGTTCGCTGGCCTGAATAGCGAGTAGTTTCTTCTGCTCTTCTAGCTCGCGGGTACGTATTTCGACCTTTTTATGGAGTATCTCTTGCTGCTCTTTGAGCGAGCGAATGCGGAATATCCAGATGCGATAG
>JBOFRN010000172.1:0-2413 GCA_051651025.1 Phocaeicola sp. | reverse complement strand
CACAACTTGCGTGCTTCAGCTTGTAGGGAGGTAGTAATCTCACGCAAAGAGTCGAAACGCATAATAACGGCATAGAGCATCACCACTGTGTGAGTCCAACCCTCGAAGCTCTTTATATAACGTTCACCACCAAATTCACGGCTGATCTTTAAAACTTTGGACTTATCAAGCAACTTTATAATCTGACTATAGAGCGGCTGTCCGCTAAAATGTGTACTTTTACCCATGGTTATTCTATTTTGTGTGGTACAGATAAAATAACCAAAAAGGGCTGACTCCTGAAAATGGAATCAGCCCTAATTTTATGATATACTAAAAGTTTTATCGGACAGCAATAAAAATCTTATTGGATTCTTATTAGAGTTCTGTTGGAGTTTTATTAGAATGCTCCAGTTTCTATGCATTTGGAAGTAATTCTTTTATCGGCTTCTCTGACCCTTTTTCTAGATAACTAGGCAGTTTAGCAATTACATCATTCAACCACTCTCTGGGATTTACCTCCTGCGCTTTGCATGTAGCTAGTAGTGAACATATAATGGCTGTGTTTTCTGCTGCCTCATGATTACCACAAAACAAAAAGTTCTTGCGTCAGATGGTAAAGAGGCGGATTGCATTTTCGGCTAGGTTATCAAAACCTTTTGATAACCTTATTTATCCAAACTTTATTATTATCCAAACCTTTCATGCAGGCACCTATAATTCAGTAGCATAGCAATAAAAAGTTTGGATAAAAGAATGATCATTTTGTTTATAATTTATGGTTTAACTTTAAACGAATAAATTATGGACATTGGTTATCTAAAATAATGGATAGAAAAGGGGCTAATGGAAATAAACCATTAGCCCCTTTCTATTACTGCTGGGTAGCAACTCTCTCTATTGCTGGATCACTACTCCATCTTCACCACCACATCGCCCACCATGCCGGGCAACAATCTTCCCGACTCATTCACAAAATCGGCTTCAATCATTTCGGCACGCAAGCGGCTATCGAGGGCACCAGCTTTGCGCGATACTTGCGCTTTGAATGGTTGGCCACCTAGCGAACGAACGGTAAAGCTGAGCGTATCGCCTACGGCAATAAGGGGGGTATACTTCTCGTTCAAGGCGATTTGTAGGCGGAGCTTCTGGTTGTCTTGTATCACCAAGAGGGGCTCTCGCTGTCCGTTGGATGCGGGGCCTACCATACTGCCTACATCGACTGCACGACGGGTAATTACTCCGGCAAAGGGGGCACGTACCGTTAGGTAGTCGGTCATTGATTTCACCTGCTCGTAATCGGCTTGGGTAGCAACTAGTAGTGCTTGGTTGCTCTCCATCTTACTGAGTGCCTCATCCAAGGCGAGTTGCGAGATGGAGCCTTCTATTTTAGAGGCTTTCAAAACTCTTTCGTAGTTGGAGTTTGATAGTTTGACTTGAGCCTCTAGCGAGAGGGTTTTAGAATGCAACGAGGCTAACTGAGCGGTAAGTTCAGGAGCCTCCAGCTCCATCAAGAGATCGCCTTTCTCTACTTTTGAACCGATGTCTACGCGAATGCTTTTCACATACGAGAGCACCTTGGCATAAATCTCCGAACGCTTGTCGGCTACAATCTCTCCGGGTAGGGTTAGCGTGTTTGGTGCACTGCTCATATTCATGTTACTTCCTTGCATGGCTGGAGCCATTTGACCAGCCATAGTTGGTGCCATTTGAGTCATGGGTTGTGATGCAGGAGAGGTCATGCTCTGACCTGTCGATGAAGTGCTCATAGCCATCTTGATCGTTGTTTCATTTGCCTCGAATTGGCTCTCTGCCTTGCCGTTTGTTTGTACTGCGAGGTAGGTACCAACTGCGCCACTCAATGCGATGGCTACAGCTACATATATCATCTGTTTTTTCATTATCTAGTTCTTTTAATGCGATTGGTTATTATATCTTTAAACTGAAGAGCTATTTACTTGCTGCATGGGAGCAATGTAGGGTAAAAGTTGCTCTCTTCTCTAAACAAAGTTAGTGTTTGACTAGAGTGAATCGGGTGTTTGACTGGAGTGCAACATCCGATTCACTCCAGTCAAACAGGTGTTGCACTGGAGTGCAACACTAACTTCGTAAGGTTATTTGCCCAAAAAAACATGGAAGAGTCGGTTATTTTCCAAGAGACTTTTACCAATTCACTCGCTGCTTAGTTGCCGGCTTCTGCCTTTACCTCATCGGGAAACAAAGAGTTCGATTCTATCGAGGCATCTCTTTGCACCCAAGCAAAGAGAAGCGGTAACAGGGTCAATACCACGGTGGTCGAAAGGATAATACCCCCGATAACGGCTCTGCCTAGCGGTGCCGTTTGTGCGCCCCCTTCGCCAAAGCCAATGGTCATGGGTAGCATACCTACAATGGTAGCAATGCTGGTCATCAAGATGGGGCGCAAACGTAGTTT
>JBOFRN010000171.1:0-2605 GCA_051651025.1 Phocaeicola sp. | reverse complement strand
AGTAAGCCCCCGATAAACTACCCGTTGTAGGCTGTTTTTTGTTTCCCTTACTTTGTGCTCAAAACTAAAAGTTATGAGACACAGAATGAGTAAAGATGAATTTCTGTCGATTTTAGATCGCCAGCGTCAAAGTGGTTTGACCATAAAAGACTTTTGTGAGAATGAGGTATATCCTGCCTCTTGCTTCTACCATTGGAAGTCTAAGTATGGAATCAGTGATAAAGCTCCAAGTAGTAAGCCTATTGATGGTTTTGCACCGGTACGCTTTTCATCACCTCCTGTATGTTCCGAATCTAATTTACAAGATGCACCTAGCGATGAAAGTATTACGATTGAGTTCCCCACTGGCATGAAGATACACTTTCGAGGGCACTCTCAATCTGCTACAGCTTTACAAGTAATTACTCAAATCTCTTGCGCTCATGTTCTGCCTGAATGATTCGATGCGTTACTTCTTATGCCCTGGTAAAACAGATATGCGTAAAGGGATAAACTCCTTATGTGGAGTTGTACATGGCAAAATGGGATATGATGTTCGCTTAGGGGATGTCTTCATCTTTATTAATGGTAATCGTAATACGATGAAGTTGCTGCATGCCGAAGATGGAGGATTGGTATTGTATATTAAACGACTAGAAGAGGGTACTTTTCGGCTACCTCGATACGATGAAAAGAGCCAATCCTATCCTATGGAGTGGCGTGATTTGGTAATGATGGTCGAGGGAATTCAGGATAAGCCTTGCGAGCGGTTGAAGCGATTAAAGGCTACCCGAAAAGATTCGTATTAATTGGTTTTTAGTCATTAAGATGTTGTCTATCTGCTCCTTTTTTTGTATCTTTATCTTCATAAAAGAGAAGAAATAGATGACTCAGATAGAAACGTTAGAACTTTTGGTTGCTACTCAAATGGAGCAGATACGCCAGCAGCAGCAGACTAATGAGTCGTTGGCTGAGTCTAATAAAGAACTGTTGGCTCAAAGTGAAAAGCTACAGCAAAAGATTGATAATCTTCTCTCTCAACTTGCCTATTTAAACCGGCAACTGTTTGGTCGTAAAAGCGAGAAATTAGCTGCACTTGATCCCAATCAATTATCCCTCTTTGAGACCGCACCCTCAGCTGAAGAACAAGCCCAACTAGATACGGCACATGATCAAGCCATCTCTTCCATCCGGAACTATG
Source organism: Phocaeicola sp. (assembly GCA_051651025.1). Taxonomy (GTDB): domain Bacteria; phylum Bacteroidota; class Bacteroidia; order Bacteroidales; family Bacteroidaceae; genus Phocaeicola. The sequence continues at coordinate 1,425 of JBOFRN010000171.1, read as the reverse complement.
AGTCACAAGAGCGTAAAGAACGACGCAATCGGAAACTGCTAGAAGATTTACCCGTAGTAGAAATTACGATAGAGCCCCAAGGTATTGACTTAACCCTCTATAAGCGTATTGGCGAAGAGCGTACCCGAAGCTTAGAGTTTGAACCAGGTAGGCTCTATGTAAAAGAGATTGTTCGTCCTAAATATGCGCTAAAAGATAATAGTGCGCTTCCTCCTTCGGGAGCCAGTTGCATTGTGATTGCTGGGCTTCCTGCCTCTCCCATCTACAAGGGCCTTGCTGGTGCTAGTATGCTTGCTGAGATTTTGCTACAAAAATATGAATATCATGTACCCTTTTACCGACAAGTAAAAGCTTTTCGTCACTTGGGCATCCGTATCTCTGAGAGCACACTGAGTGGTTGGTTCAAACCTGTATGCACACTACTGGCTCCCCTATATGAGGAACTTAAAAAGCAAGTGCTTGCAACGGATTATATACAAGTCGATGAGACAACCGTAGGAGTTATAGATAAAGAGAAGCGAAAAAGTAACAAAGAGTATTTATGGATTACTCGATCCGTCATGGATAAGCTACTATTTTTCCATTACGACAATGGTTCTCGCTCGCACCAAACCATCCGCAATTTACTAAAACCCTTTACTGGATATCTCCAAAGTGATGGCTATAGTGGCTATAACCTCTTTGAAGAGACGGAAGGGGTGTGCCTTGTAGGGTGCCTTGCTCATATAAGGCGTTATTTTGAGAAATCCTTGGATGAGAATCGCGCTTTAGCAGAACATGCACTCAAGGAGATACAAGAATTATATCGTATAGAGCGGATGGCTGACAAAGAGGAACTCTCTTATGAAGCCAGAGCCGAGTTGCGTCATAAATTAGCAGAGCCTATTCTTGAATCTTTTGAGAAATGGATGGAGAGCACCTATAGCCAAGTACTTCCCAAAAGTCTTATTGGTAAAGCCATAGCTTATGCGTATGCCTTGTGGCCACGCATGAAGCGATACCTAGAGGATGGCAGATTACAAATCGATAATAATTTGGCAGAAAATGCAATCCGCCCCTTTACCATCTCACGCAAGAACTTTTTGTTCTGTGGTAATCATGAGGCAGCAGAAAACACGGCAATTATATGTTCGCTGCTGGGCACATGCAAAGAACAAGAAGTAAACCCCAGAGAGTGGTTGAATGATGTTATTGCTAGATTGCCCAGTTATCTAGAAAAAGGGTCAGATAAACCGATAAAAGAATTACTCCCAAATGCATGGAAACTGGAGCATTCTAATAAAACTCCAACAGAACTCTAATAAGAATCCAATAAGATTTTAAAGTCTACAAATTATAAAAATAGCTCATTCAAAGCCTCTTGAAATAGAGAAAACTTTGAATGAGCTATTTTTAGGCCAAACCTGTACTTTATCGGGGGCTTAC
>JBOFRN010000170.1:0-1350 GCA_051651025.1 Phocaeicola sp. | reverse complement strand
GTATGAGGGTAATACAAAGGTACACCCAGACAAAGACTACACCTTTACGGTAGCAGGTCCACGCACCTTAGAGGCACGATACAATATTGATGGAGGAGAAGGACACTGTATCCCCGATGTTAATTTTAGAAATTATATAGAAAATTCCTTAAAAATTAATATTGTTCATGATACTTATACTTATACAGATGCAGGAAAGACCTATTATCGCCCTAATGCTGCTACTAAAACGGCCATGAGCCAGAAGACGTCGATAAGTATGAGCTATTCTTCTAGCAATCCTCATCTTGTATCTAACACAGAGGGGATACAGTACTTTACTGGATTAACAAGGTTGACTATGTATGGCAGCGGTGGTTCTTATGTTCAGACCTACCCTAGCATTGACTTGAGCAAGAATACGAACTTGACAGTGATTTACCTTCAGTATGGCAGTCTGACCTCTGTACCCAAATTGCCCAAAGCGAATAAAGTAACGGAACTGAGGCTCTACGGAAACCTTATCCCCGTTAATACTTCAGCTACTCGGCATGATTTAACAGGCGTGATGAATTCTAGCACTGGTTCCTCTAATCAGGTAGCCGTGGGCCAGCAAGGGAGTAGAAGCGAAAATAATGCTAATGCCTTCTACTTTAGGATGAACTCGAATGAAATCACACAGAGTAGATGGACTAGTCTTGGTGGTAGTGCTATTGATTCAGATGTCGCAGGGACTAATTTTAACTCTGGAGCCCGCCTATGGAATAAGTAATATTTTTTACCTTCTCTGTTTTAGAGATTTTATGTTCATTGTCTCTTTCTCTAAATTAGTTGTTTAATAATGTGTATCTATGTGTGTTTATTAATATAGAGAGTTAAAACAGAGAAGGTATTTTTTACCATACCTAAAAAAAAGCGCAGGCTGTATAATTACAGTCTGCGCTTTTTGGGTTGTGGGGGTGTACTCCTTATTATATATACTATGCAATGCTGTTTTCCCTTTTTGATTCGTCATTGCATTGTTTTCACTATGCAATGCCCCTCTCCCTTTTTATTCGTCATTGCGGGCTCGACCCGCAATCCCCTGCCACGAAGTGCTAAGGCAACCACCCTGCCCATGTTTTGCTTTTTTCATTTTTTGTCTTGACACAAAAAACGAAACAAAAAATGTCAAGACTTTGGAAAAGGTTCTAAAAAAATATTGCTTGGAGGTCTAAAATTCTTAATCTCGGTCGTGCCTCACTCATTCAGTAAGAATTTTTATGCCTCCTTCGCTGCATTTTTTTGTCCCTTTTCCCATGTCGGAGGGTGGTAGGGAGTTAAGCGCAGGTGGTAGGTGGGCGGTGTGTATTATCCCCGTAAGGGAAAGTG
>JBOFRN010000169.1:0-6644 GCA_051651025.1 Phocaeicola sp. | reverse complement strand
GATTTTGCTGATGCAATAGCAAATAACATCTGGGTATTTCTGGTGAGTAAGAATAATGATTTTTACACATCTGACTTCCCCATTGTTGTTGAGCCTCATGTCAGTAATGTACGCTCTATGTATATGGGACTTGCACAATATGGAGGAGAGTTGTCATATCCATTATCACCAGACTTAATGCTGATTGTTTATGATAGAGCCTATTTTAAGGATAGGGAAAGGTGTGACTGCACATTCACTATCGCAGATGACAAAGAAATCAGACGCCAAAATATGTTGAGGTACTTCTATGCAAAACGACATATTTTCAGTAGAAAGAAAGACTTCAATCTTATTAATATGATATTTGGAATGGAAGGCCGTCATATTTTTGTGGATACCAGTTTCAAGGCTGAGATTGTAAGTGGCTTGGGAAGGTACTAATATTTTGCTAGTAATTAAATATGAAAAATAAGCACATTAGAAAGAAGAGACAGCAGCCTAGACCTAAAACTAAGAAACAACAAGAAGTGGCTAAGCAAACAATCAATGGTACTAATACTATTGAATCGAAAATGCGTGCAATGGGCAAGCACCTACTTGAACTTTTAAAGGATAAAAACGCTATCAATGCAATGTTAAAAGAGCATATAGAGAAAGTGGAAGGCTATTTCATGAGATATGATTCAATACAGTTGCTTGGAAGTATTGGACTGCACCTATTAGACAACCTTCCAAATCTTGAAAAACATTTTCTTGCTCAGTTGAGTGGCAGAGATATGCAACTAGACGAAAATGCTGAAGTAATTGCTGAATATGCAATGAACTTTGCCCTTTCTGTACCAAACAATAGTAAAGAGAATCCCACAAATGAAATCGTTAAGGATTTGAGAAATAGATTGCAGAGCTTGTTTACGGCATATATTTACCAAGACATGCCTTTAGTTAATGATCCTATGCAATCTATAGATTGGATGATTCATATGGATACCGTAGTTATTCGAGGTGATGGATATCAAGATCACGTCTATGAAGTATTCAAAGAAATGTTTTTTCCACATACAACCTTTTACGAAAAACAATTCGGCTATAGCGTTAATCAACTATTTGATTTCTTTATGGAACTAGAAGACAAGGTTATATGCAAGATAGGAAATCAAGAGACAATCTATGGTGCAAAAAAGATGCATGATCGGTGGGTAAAATGGGAAGAAAAGAATTTTGGTTCTATTGACGATGTAGAGGCTTTAGAGAATAGAGATTTCTCAAAAGGTATGTTTGGGGAGTTCTTTGATGCAAATCCAGATATACCACACACCAAAGATGGTAGGTTCTTGATGTACCAACCTGATGATTATCTACATTCTGATACAATATTCTGGGTGCATCCTCAAAATGAAATAGAGGTAAACATCCTAGATTCTCTTTCTATGAAATTTGGTGACAATTCAGCATTTCTTGCAGAAGGTGAATTCAAAGGCAGCATTATGAATGGTCATAGTATATTTGAAAAGCCATTTATTAAAGATGGCGATAGATATTATAGCTTTACTCCTATGATTCCTCATCGGAATCTATTCTTAATTGCTGAGAAACTTATGATGAGAGATAACACCTATTATCAAAAGAACTTCCAGCAGAATACGAGTAAGATAAGCAGAGATGTTTATATTGAGAGTAAAGTAGGAACTGTGATGAAATCATTTCTTCCAGATGTCACTTTTTATTACTCTGTACATTATAATATAGTAGAGGGAGGCTTAAAAAAGAATCCTGAACTAGATATTCTTGGCGTTTCAGATAAGGCCACTTACATTATAGAAGTAAAAGCACATGAACTGTCTTACAAGGATAGAGTTCGGCTAAATGGGGCTAAGACTAAGTTTAAAGCATCTGTTGCTGAAGCATGTAAACAGTGCTGTCGATCAGTAGATTTTATAAACAGTTCAAGAGAACCTGTATTTGGTACGCAGAAAGGGAGCATTCGGATTGATAAGACGAAGCCAATATACAAGATAGCTGTAACTTTCCAGCATTATTCTTCACTGCTTGGGAATATGGATAAACTTGTGGCTGCCAATTTGATGGAAGAGCGCTTCCGTGATACATGGGTTGTTTCATTATTTGATTTGATGGTTGTTGCTGACTTTGTCGAATCTGAAGATGAATTTTTATCCTATCTAAATATGAGACAGGTAATTAATACAAATCATAGTATATTTCATGACGAACTTGATTTGTTGGGTAGATTCCTGAATGACGACTTATCTAATAAGGTAATGCCTAATAAATCAATGATAATTATTGGTGGATCCAGTGATATTGATAAGGAATATGCAAAAAATATTTTTCTGCCAATGATTCAATAACAGTAGAACTCTTTATCTGGCAGTGTCCAATATTTTGTGCGGATTATGTGCGAGATTTCACATAATCCGCACAATTTGCGTGAAATCAAAGCTAGAGAGTTATTCGGATTACTTGGAGTGAACTAATCTTCCAACTCTTTCACTTAACAAATCGCAATATTTTCCTTTCAGTTCTTCACTCAAGAAGGAATTCTGAATCAAGTTCTCGAATTTAGGCTGAAGCTTGACATATTTAGTAATAAGTCGTTCTACGATTATTGGCTCTATACCAAGACTTTCAGCACACTTCAAAAAGTCATCCTTCTTAATCTTTTTCTTTCGGCCATTCAGTGTCAATGCCAGTTCTTCATCATCTTTTGGGTTGATAATAACCGCATTCAATAAATCATAAGCAGGGGTTAGGCGTATGGTTTCATTTATTGTTTCGTAGAGTGAAAAGTTCTTTAGGTGCATATCGTTATTCCCAGTCAACCAAGAGAATAGGATAACTTCCAAGAAATTTGTAGCATCCATTTTAGGGAGAGAAGAGTATTGTAATACAGTCTTACCAATACGCTCGTAACTACTTTTATATTTATGCTCCGTTTGACGCTCTGTTAGTTGGCACATATCTTCCATAGCTAGCTTTTCTCCATCGGGTGTCCTATCGATGCGACGTGTAAGATAACAGAGTGTATGATCAGCCATACGCATAAGGGTATGCGGCACTACTTCTATCCGTGCCAACTCAGCCAGATGCATAGTTAAATCCTCTACCTCGGGCATTAACTCATAGATAGTGGTTTGGGGCTTACAAATGTAGGCACCCCATAGTCCCACTATAGTTAGCCTACTACTTCCTTCATGTTTGTTAAGATGGAGAGAAAGTTTAGGCTGAACTCCTGTCAAGGATGTTTGATCTTGAATTACTTGCTTGGCAAGCTCCTCCAAATGTTCCGTTGAATAATCCAGAGTGGGAATAGAGGGTGTACCAAAGAACTTCTTCGCACAGGTAGGGTGCATATCTTTTTCGCCTTCAGAGAGAGGGCGGTAACAATACAAACAATTACACATAATCTTCCTCCTTCCCTTCAATAGGTTCAATACTTACAGCTCCGATACAGTCTTTACAACAAACCAATAGCAGTGACATACGGTCAAGGATACTGATATCCATATTACGCATAGCGACATCCAATAGCCATCCTTCGGGTATTAATCCGTCGAAGAATGGGAACAACACACTGCTTTTAAATGCATTATCTTGTATGGGCAGCGTCAAGCTGATTGGTTTAGCTCTTTCTGACGCTAAATAGGCTGGAAGATAACAGAACTCATAACCCTCATCATTCTCGGTTAGTATTCCGGCTAACTGATCTTTATAGTACACATTGGCTTGTCTCATACTCTTAAGGCTTTACTTTAGGGGTTGCCGTTACTTCGTAATTGAAGAAATCTAGTAGTTGGTTTACTTTATCCAAACGCAACGATTCCTTGCCTTGCTCCAAATCTCGCACAAAGCGCAAACCGACACCCGACTTTAAAGAGAGGTCTTCTTGAGTTAGGTTATACTGCTTACGCAGTGATTTAACGATGGGTGATAGATTATTCATACCTGTATATTATATCATTTCGGGTACAAATATAGAAATAATTTTATATTCTATATCAATTAGGGTATAATATTTGATACTAGGAGATAAATACACCCTAAAAGGTATAAAAAGAAGTGGTTTTCTTATTAATATTGATTGTTTCTACCTGTTTTTTCGTACCTTCGCACCATTGAGTTCCAGCAAAAAAGCAACCTAAAAAGCTCTGGTACGAGCGTGTTATAATAATACACTGAAAATCAATCAAGTGAATTTACGTAAATTGAAGTTTACTTTCTCTCCCACTTGTTTTTTTTGATTCGTACCGATTAAATCATCAAAGTGCTGACAACTAAGTGTGTGAATTTACTGTATCGGCAAGTAAGACCTTCTGAACAACTCGTAACAACTACGAACAACTATAAGCAAGCTCCTCATTTTGAGGGGCTTGTTCTGTTTTAACACTTCAGGTTACCCATTCTTTACTTCTAATTATTTCTAATAGATTTGTACCGCTCTTGTACCGGAAACGGTTTTTTAAGCGAATAGCTCGCCATTAGGCGACATTTTGGATACAGTTTGAGACACTGTGAGAAAATGGAAATTCGTTATTCGTGGTACGGCATGAGAAAATGTGAGAAAATGTGAGAAACATTGAGACAAAATAGGCGAAATAAAAGGAGAAATTAGGATGGAAATAAAGAAGGTATGTAAGTGGTGTAGTGAACCCTTTGTAGCACAGAAAATAACAACAATGTACTGCTGTCACACTTGTAACAGCAGAGCATACAAAGCGCAAAAGAAACTGCAACAGATTGATGAGTATATGGAGAATGAAGCAAAACAACCTCTCCAAGTTGCAGGTGTCATTGGGAACAAACCATTTCTAACACCAGTGGAAGTTTCAACACTACTGAGAGTTAGTTTAGCCACTGTCTATAGATATATGGCAACAGGTGTATTGAAGGCTCTAAGAATTAGAGCTAGAACTAGAATAAGGATGGCTGATGTAGAACAGATGTTTAGTGAAGATACGGGCTATAAAAAACGAAGCTATAGGCGCAAAGAGTCCATTCTCTACTACTCCACAAACGGTATTCTTGAAAAGTACAAGATTACTAAAAAGACGCTTTACAAACGATGCGAACGATTTGGGATTGAGAAAATCATTGAGAATCGTAAGGTTTACTACAACAAAGCATCCATTGACACCTACTTTGCAGAGCTGATCGAAGAGTTCAATAGAGCAGATTATTACACTCCTACCCAAATCATGGAGAAGTATGGAATGACTCAGAATGCAGTCAGAGCATACGTCATGCGTCATAACATACCAAGAATCAAAAGACACCAAGATGTTTTCTACAACAAAGCTGCTATTGACGCTATTAAGGAGAAGAGTACAAAGACTGACTCCCACTTCTACACCTATGAGGAGATTAAGCTGAAATATGGCTTTACAACCATCAATATCAGTTACTATGTGAATAAGTATGATATCAAAAGGTACAAGCAAGGCTCGAGAACAATGGTGTCTCGAGAGGAATTTGATAGAACCATCAGAGAACGAAAAGAGGGTGTAAAGAACCGTAACACTACCTTACCAAAAGAAGAGAATGGTACACCGCAACCTACAATCCCAGATGGATACCTATCTGCCGAGCAAATTGCTGAGAAGTATCGTTTATCTCGCTCTAGCGTGTGGAAACTGACTCGTGAGAATAACATTGCATCCATCTCCATCAAAGGCATCAAATACTATGCTACGCCTAACGTGGAAGCCTTCTTTGCTAAGTTCGAGAGTAACGAAGAGGTAAGCGTATGGATTACACCCAAACAGATGGAAGAGATGTATGGAATGACCCCAGATGCACGTCGCTCCTTTGCACATCGTCACCACATACCTACAAAGCTAGTGTATGGCAATATCGAGTACTCCAAAGACCACATTGATAAGGTCAAGAACAGTGGATTTGACAACCGAGAGAATTACTATACGGTGGCCGAAGCAATGGAGAGGTATAACCTGCGACGTGATGAAGTCTATAACTACATCCGTTACAACAAACTCCAGAAACTACGGAAAGGTCAGATGGTCTTTCTGTTAAAGGCCGATTTCGACCGAGTTATCAACGAAAAGTTAAGTGAATTGTAGGTTACTCCCACTTACTTACACTTACTCCCAAATGATTTTATGCTGATTTGAATCAGTATGTTATCAGTTTAGAAATTTACCAACTATTTCATTCATTAAAATACTAAGTCTATGCAACCCTGTAGAAGCGTAAAATTAAGAACACGTAAAGTCATCAATGGCATGTTGTCCTACTACCTCGATTACTATCCAGGTCTGAGAAATCCACATACGATGAAAACCGTTCGTCGCGAGTCATTGGGCATTTACATCTACGAAAATCCCATCAATCGCCGAGAAAAGCAGTACAATGAAACCATGCGAGAAAAGGCAGAAACCATCCGTTGCCGTCGCTTTGAGTCTGTGATAAACGAACGTTACGACTTTCTCGACAAAGAGAAGATGAAAGGCGACTTCTTGGCGTATTTTGCTTACATCCTTAAAACCAAGGATGTATAATCCAATTGAAAATTCCCCCATTTACTAATTGAAAATGGGACCACCTTAATCTTCTTGCAAAAATAGTTTTTCCTTTATTATTTCGTTTTGTTCTCGTTCATTTTTTTTGTTTCTTTGAGCCTATATGATGTT
>JBOFRN010000168.1:0-1088 GCA_051651025.1 Phocaeicola sp. | reverse complement strand
ATCTCTTGTAGCGTCATGTTGCTTAAATCCTTCCCTTGTTGCAAGGTCTGCTCCTCTAGGTAACCAAAGCGGCGAATAAACTTTTGGTTGGTTAGCTCTAAGGCATTGTCGGGGTTAATCTTGTAGAGCCTAGCTGCATTGATGAGGCTAAAGAGCAGGTCGCCAAACTCCGCTTCGGCCTTTGCCTGATCCATCTGCTCGATTTCCGCTTCAAATTCGGCTAGTTCCTCTTTCACCTTCTCCCACACCTGGGCCCGCTCTTCCCAATCAAAGCCCACGTTGCGTGCTTTGTCCTGAATGCGGTAGGCTTTAATGAGGGTAGGGAGCGAGGCCGGTACGCCCGAAAGCACGCGCTTGTTGCCATCCTTCTCTGTGAGCTTCAGCTTCTCCCAGTTCTCAATCACCTGTTGGGCATTGTCGGCTTGTTCTTCGCCAAATACGTGTGGGTGGCGGTAAATGAGCTTGTCGCACAACTTATCGCACACATCTTTTATATCGAAAGTATTGCTCTCACTCGCTATTTTGGCGTAGAAAGCAATGTGTAGCAACACATCGCCCAACTCCTTGCACACCTCGTTGGCATCGCCTTTTAGTAAGGCATCGCACAGTTCGTAGCTCTCTTCCAAGGTATTGGGACGTAGGCTTTCGTTGGTTTGCTTCTTGTCCCAAGGACATTTTTCGCGTAACTCATCGAGTATATCGAGGAAGCGGCCAAAGGCTTCCATCTGCTCTTTTCGGGTATGCATCATCTTTTTAGTCGTTTAATTTGTAGGGCAAAAGTAGGAAAATATTGTGTGGTACTCTCTTTTTGGTGGTAGAAATTGTAGGGGTTGTGGTGGAAGGGGGGGCTAAGGGGTGCTCTATTCAATATTGTATACCCTGTAAATCTTGGCACATGAATCCTTACTGTAAATAGTCCCATTAATCTAGTCACTATCCGTTTAATGTTGTACCTTTGCTTGTCATCATAGTAAATAGGAGAATGTTATGCAAGATGGAGTAAACCCAACCCAGGAGGTACAACTTTATAGTGATGTATGCCACATTATTGAAGGCAGCCGTAAACGAATCGCTACCACCATCAATGC
>JBOFRN010000167.1:0-41376 GCA_051651025.1 Phocaeicola sp. | reverse complement strand
AATTTAGCGAATATTGCATATAAGTTGTGCATAATTGAGCTGTATATTAATAGTTTGATCACCATTAAAATACTAATAATCAATGATATGCACAACTTATTTCCTGACATTTTTTAGTGAATTAATTCCGCCAACGGGTTTAAGTTCTTCATTTCTATTCTCCAACAGGTATTCATTATATAAAACTGCTTGAGAGTGGAAAGGTTCAGTTGTTTCACTCATCCATGGCTTATTCTGTCCCGTGCCATCGACTACTCTAGCTTTAACATTATCTTTAAGTGCATAGCTTACAATCTTGCTAAGTTCGGCTTTAATCTCCTCATCATAAATGGGCACTATCACCTCTATGCGATTCTCTAAATTCCGTTTCATCCAATCGGCCGATCCCATAAAAACATTCGGATTTCCTCCATTACTAAAAATAAAAATACGGGCATGCTCAAGGTATCGATCAATGATGCCATTCACCTTCATATGGCTTCCTATCTTTTTGGGCGTAGTCACGAGCGAGCAGTTGCCACGTACGGAGAGGCCAATCGGCACACCTGCTTCAGCAGCATCATAGAGCACCTTCATTAAATCGGGATGGGTGATATGATTTACCTTTACCCAAATTCCCGAAGGTTTTCCAGCTTTGTGATTCTTTATTTCGTTCTGTATGAGTCGAATAAACTTATCTTTCATGCAGTTGGGCGATACCAATAGCTCCTTAAAGGCCTTGTGTGTATAAGGGCGTTCTATAAAATCGAAAACTGCAGCTACCTCGGTTACAATCCTTCGATTGGCACTCATTAGCAGGCAGTCGGTATAAATTCTCGCATTGCCCTCATGAAAATTACCCGTACTCACACAAGCCAAATCAGGTCCTGTACGAACACCGATGTGCAACAATTTGGAGTGTACCTTGAGCCCCTCTACGCCATAGAGTACATGAATACCTGCATCTTGCATTACCTTAGCCCAATCAATGTTGGAGCTCTCATCAAATCGGGCAAGCAATTCGATAACGACAGTAACCTTCTTCCCATTGCGGGCAGCATTTATCAGTGCCTTAACCACTTTCGAATCGCGTGCCAACCGGTAAAGAGTCATCTTTATACTCTTCACCTCTTTGTGTATAGCTGCCTCTTGAAGCAATCGAATAAAGGAGTCAAAACTGTGGTAAGGTACATGAAGAAAACGATCTTTTTGACGAATAAGTTGTAGTAAACTCTCGGTTCCATTCAACTCCTTCTTCAGAATGGCTGGCCATGGAGGGTAACGCAAATCGCTCTTTCCAACTGCAGGAAACTTTATTAAATCTTTGTGATTTTGGTACCTTCCACTTGCTAAAAGCGTATCGCACTTCTCAATCTGTAGCTTGCCCGATATCTTTTTAAGCAACTCCTTGGGCATCTGTGCATCATACACCAAGCGCAAGGGTAAGCCATTTTTTCGACTTTTTACCCCTTTCGTTATCTTTTGCAAGATGGTTCGGTAGGCCACATTCTCAATCTCCATCTCGGCATCTTTTGTAAACTTAAACGAGTAAGCCTCGAGGGTATCGCAACACATACCGGGAAAGATCTGAGGCAGACAGCACCGCACAATATCGTCGAGGTACATGACGTAACTCTTACCCTCTTCTTGAGGTAACTCGATAAAGCGTCCCACGGTCGAAATTGGTAGCTGAACCACCGCATATTGGCTTGTTCTTCGCTTCTCTTTGCGAAGTTTAACAGCTAGATAAATCTCTTCGTCGGTAAAATACCACAAATCCCGCAGTTCCGATAACCAGACGGGTGTTATTTGTCCAATCAAACTCTTGTCGTAGTACTCCTTCACATATGCCTGCTGCTGCTCATTGAGTTGCTGCTCATTGACAAGATAAATCTGATTCTCGGCCAATTCATCAATCACCTGCTGCACGGCCTGTGCATACTCTTTAGAGTAGATCGTATTGAGTTTATTGATCTGTTTGAGTTCCTGCTTGGCACTTTCTCGTTCAAGTGCTACTGTTTTATCCTCACACTCAGATAGGCGAAGCAGCGTAGCCACTCTCACCCGGAAAAACTCATCTAAGTTGTTAGAATAGATACCTAGAAAAGAGAAACGCTCCAAAAGCGGCACCTCTTTTTTCTGCGCCTCCTGCAAGATGCGGTGATTGAAGTACATCCAGCTTACATCACGTGAGAGTTTTTTTCTCTCTTTTCCCTTCGTCTTACTATTTTTTTTATCCATAGCTGCCGTTGTTTATTAAAGCTCAAACGAACCCATTCAATACTCCTTAACAAACAAAAGTAATTATATGCAGTTAAACTATCAACTTTTTAACATCAATATTTCTATGAATATACTACAACAGAGGCATCTAGATAACAAACCTACCCAAACAGGCCTATTTTAGTACCCAACCTATTCTCTTCTATTACATATCCAACAGTTCAAGCCCTGCCATCTCGGTCAGTACTCCCACAGCCTCTTCCACACGCGCTACATCCTTTAGAATCATACTCCGTTTTCCCTTTAATTCGCGCAGATTGCAGCGGCTAGGATACTTGCTCATATAGGCAATGGCCTTTCCAAAAGCAGCACTTTGGTAGTAAGGGCTCTCTAAATTGCTTACAAAGTAGAGGGTCATAACCCCGGTTTTAAGCACGGCACGCTCTACCCCCAACTGCTTAGCCAGGCGTCGCAACGAAACCACTCGCAAAAGCTCGTTAGCCTCTTCGGGCAACTTCCCAAAACGGTCCTTTAATCGGAGTCGGAAGTTAAAGACATCAACCTCCTCTTCCATATTATCCAGTTCGCGGTAGAGCAGCATACGCTCACTACTGCTTGGAATGTACTCATTGGAGAAAAGCAACTCCAAATCACTCTCAATAATGGAATCCTCCACGAAGTGTTCGCCACTAATTTTCTCTTTTCCCTCTGCCTTTTCTTCGGCATAGAGGTCAGCAAATTCATCTTCGCGCAACTCTTTGACTGCCTCATTCAAAATTTTCTGATAGGTTTCATATCCCAAGTCGGCTATAAAACCACTCTGCTCGGCCCCCAGCATATTACCTGCTCCCCGTATATCGAGATCCTGCATAGCAATGTGAATACCACTACCCAGATCACTAAAGTTCTCGATGGCTTGCAGCCTGCGTCTAGCCTCGGGAGTAAGTGACACCAACGGAGGAGCTAACAAATAACAGAAAGCCTTCTTGTTACTACGCCCTACCCGACCGCGCATTTGGTGCAAATCGCTCAGACCGAAGTTTTGTGCTTGATTAATCAGGATGGTGTTGGCATTGGGTATGTCAATACCACTCTCAATAATAGTAGTAGCTAGGAGTACATCGTAATCGTAATTTACAAAGTCGAGGATAATCTTCTCCAACTTCTCGGGTTCCATCTGGCCGTGACCGATGCACACCCGGCAATCGGGAATATTGCGCTCGATAATTGCCTTTAGCTCGGGCAAATTCTGGATGCGGTTGTTTACAAAGAACACCTGTCCGTTGCGACTCATCTCGAAGTTAATAGCCTCCGTTATCACCTCCTCTTGGAAGGTGTGTACCTCGGTTTGAATGGGATAACGGTTGGGCGGTGGCGTTTGTATGACCGAAAGATCGCGCGCACCCATCAACGAGAACTGCAACGTACGCGGAATGGGAGTAGCCGTCATGGTAAGTGTATCGACATTGGCCTTTATTTGGCGCAACTTCTCTTTTACACTTACCCCAAATTTCTGCTCTTCATCGACAATAAGCAGCCCCAAATCTTTGAATTTAATGCTCTTGCCAATAATTTTGTGCGTACCAATTACAATGTTCACACTCCCATCGGCCAACTCCTTGCCTATTTGGCTACTCTCTTTGGCTGTACGTGCCCGACTTAAGTAATCAATCTTGCAAGGAAAATCTTTCAATCGCTCGCTAAAAGTACGGTAGTGTTGGTAAGCCAACACCGTGGTAGGTACCAAGATAGCCACCTGCTTGTTATCGGCCACCGCCTTAAAGGCCGCTCGAATAGCCACTTCGGTTTTTCCGAAACCTACATCGCCACACACCAAACGGTCCATCGGTTTCTCGCTCTCCATATCGGCCTTCACCTCTTGGGTGGCCTTCAATTGGTCAGGAGTATCTTCGTACAAGAAGCTCGCCTCTAGCTCGGTTTGCAAGAAACTATCGGGACTGTAACAGAACCCTTTCTCCTGTTTACGCTGCGAATAGAGCTTAATCAAATCGCGCGCTATATCTTTCATTTTGGTCTTGGTACGCTCTTTCAGCTTCTCCCAAGCACCCGTTCCTAACTTATTTACACGAGGTGCCTCGCCCTCACGTCCCTTGTACTTCGATATTTTATGCAACGCATGAATGGATACAAAGACCACATCCTCATTCTGATAAATCAACTTAATAACCTCTTGCGTGGTATCGCCATTGGGCATGCGTACCAAACCGGCAAAACGTCCTACCCCATGATCCATGTGCACCACATAGTCGCCCGGTTCAAACAGGTTGAGCTCCTTCAACGTGAGTGCCACCTTGCCACTACGTGCCTTGTCGCTACGCAGGTTGTACTTGTGGAAACGATCAAAAATCTGGTGATCAGTAAAGAAACAGCTGTGCAAGGTATGATCCACAAACCCCTCGTGAATGGTTTTATTGATGTAGGTAAAAGTTACTTCATCACCTCGCTCCTCGAAAATAGCCTCCAAACGTTTGGCCTGCTTCTCGCTATCGGTACAGATATACAAGCTATACCCCTTCTGTACAAAGTCGTGCAAAGTGCTCCCCACTAAATCGAAGTTCTTGTGAAAGATGGGCTGTGCAGCCGTATCGAATGAGAGAATGGCCTGTGGCGTACCGGTAGCTTTCGGTCCAAACTCGATACGACGAAAATCGAGTACCTGCTTCATAAAAGTGGCCCCATCGGTCAAGCTTAAAGAGGTGCGGCGCGTATCATCGGCCTCTGCCTCGGTCTTTCTAAGTGCTACCGCTTGGGGCGATAAGGCATCATCGACCGCCTTTTGTAGCGCCTCACGTGCCCAAAACAGATCTTTCACAAAGAGTACTGCATCCGTCGGCAAGAAAGTTAGAAAAGGCACCTTCCGTATCTTCCCCTCTTTATTGGTAGCATCGAGTTCGGGCACAATCGATACGCGCTCCCGCTTCTCGGTAGAGAGTTGCGACTGAATATCGAAACAGCGGATACTCTCAATAAAATCCCCAAAGAAGTCCACTCGGTAGGGATACTCCGAAGCATACGAGAATACATCAATCAAACTACCCCGTACGGCAAACTGACCCGGCTCGTATACATAATCGACCCGTTGGAATCCATACTGAGAAAGTACATCGACTGCAAACTCCCAATCAATTTCTTCACCCACGGTTAAGTGCAAGGTATTCTTCACCAGCTCCTCTTGTGAAACGACCAATTCGGCCAAAGCATCGGGGTAAGTGACAATGGTCAAGGCATCGCCCCGTTGCAAACGACTCAACACCTCGGTACGCAGAATCTCGCTAGCGGCATCTTTCTGCCCATACTTAATGGCACGGCGGTAGGAAGAGGGGTAATAAAGTACCGATTCTTCACCATTCATCTGCACCAAATCGTGGTAAAAGTAACCCGCCTCTTCGGCATCCGAAAGGATAAAAAGCGAGGTTTGCGTAGGGTGTCCTACCCAAGTAGAGAGGAAAAGAGGTGCTGCCGAAGCGTGCAATCCTTTCAAATAAATGGTTCGTATGGCAGGGTCTTGAAACTGTTGTTCAAGCGTTAGCGTATGAGGATGTGCAGCGTAGCGCTCCTTGATTGCGGTAATATCCATGTTTCTTTAATTAAGCACTACAAATGTAGAACATTTATTGCACTTATTTAGCTCCTCTGCCACTACAAGTTTCTGTTATTTTCACCTAGACTGTTTGCCTATTTAGTTGGGAGTGTACTGTACGGAAAGAAAACGATTTACCGCAAAACCACTCACAGAAGAATCGTTTAGAGCCTCAACTAGCTCGGGAAACGATTGAAAGGGCTCTCTACTGATAAAGAGAAGTGGTCCGTACGAATTCTTTCACTTCACCTGATCAATTCTCTCATCTGCCCGCTCCTATTCTTTAATTTCTGACAAAGTTTAGACAATTTCTGTCAGAAATTAGATAATTTACGTCAGAAATTGTCTAATTTTCGACAGAAACTCTCTTTTATCTGGGCAAGGACCAAAGAATAGATCAAGAGAAACGAATGAATAGGTACTGTTGTCACATTTTATGCCTTACGCTTTAAAGGATAGCTTTTAAAGAAGGTAGCACATCGCCAAAGCCACTCAATGGGGCCATAATAGTACCTTTTCATCCAATAGTTACTTACTACTACTTGAAAGAGGCAAACCCCTACACCCACAAGGGCACACACAAGAAATGAAGCCGTTACCCCTAAATTGAAACCGAAGCCATAAAAAAGGATTACACCAAGCACAGATTGCATCATGTAGTTGGTTACACTCATTCTACCTACAGCCGCAAGGGGCTCAAGTAACTTGTATACCGGTGCCGATTGATAGTATAAACGCGTAAAGAGACAAAAGTAAAACATCAGCATACCCAAGTTAGCAAAGTTCTTAAAGAGTGTGATTCCTACCTCGAGCGTATATCCCTCTACTCCCCAAAAAGGAAGTGCAAACGCCACCGCATAAAAGATACCAAATATACAAATAGAGAGCGGTGTGTAGCGAATAGCTGCCTGCATCATCTGCTCCTTGCTTCTATGTAATCCAGCTCTACCCAGTAGCAATCCCACAATAAACAAGCCTACCAATTGTAAGTAACGGAAGTTGTTTACAATCCAAAGCATCTTGGCCAGTTGCCCTTTGGTTAAGTTAAAGAGGAGCACCTCTTTTATCATTCCTTGTTCAAAAACGGTTGCACTTTGAGCAAAGAGCTCGTTCATCTTAACATTCAAAGCCGATGGCGTATTCTCTACCTCTCCACTTAAAAGTGTGGCAAACTCGATAACAGCCGGTATTTGCAACAACAAGAGTCCAGAAAGAAGCAGAAGCCATTTAGTAGGAACCCGGTAAAGAGGTACAATAAAGAGTCCTACAACGGCATAAACCATAAAGAACTCGCCCATGTAAATCATCCCATTGAGCATACCCATGCCAAAGAGGAGCACCAATCGCCAGATAAAACGCATCCGAAAATCAGTTCCTTTGGCTGCTTGTGATTGCATCAACATGTAAAAGCTCAAACCAAAGAGTGTTGCAAAAATAGCATAAGCCTTGCCTGCAAAGAGGAAGAAAAGGGTATCATAAACAAGAGTATCAACCTGCTGCCAGAAAGGAGAATCCAGCTGTGGGAAATAGATTAAATCGAAATGTTCCATACAGTGAAACATCATAATGCCAATTAAGGCAAAGCCTCTGAGTGCGTCAATAGAATCGATTCGCTGCTTCGGAGCGGTTTGTAAAGTATTCATGGGTCTAGGTTAAATGGTAAGTATAGTAAATAGTGTACTAAGTAAATGGTATGTAAAGTAAATAGTGTGTAAAGGTAAAAGCAGAATCACGGAGTGAATGAAGCTGCTATAAAAATGTTAGGGTACCCAAACGAGTACCCTAACATCCTATTCATTAAAGAGAAAATTAGCAATCGGCTAGGTTCATTTTCTCGAATTTATAACCCAAACGCTTGAGTTCAAGAGCTGCACCTATGCGGTACATCACTTTTACCGCACGGGCAAACGCATGAAAGGCCATGGGGCTTTGGGGCTCAATCTCTTCGCGACGAATAAGCGTAACGACTGTTTGTCCGCAGTTGCGAATCACATTCTCCAAATCCTTGGCCTCCTTTCCATCGAGGGGCAGGTGCAAAAGATCGCGTACAATGTGCTCATCCATATCGTCAAAACCTTGCTCGCCATAGAAGTACTTGTATCCCGCTTTCGAGAAGGTAGCCCAATGGGTATCCCAGCCAAATGCAACGGCCAAGCCTAAATAAGCAGCCCAAGCCACCGATACGGTAGGATATTCGCTAATTTGTTGTACCGCATCTGCCACATATTCGGGAGCCAATTCATTCCAATGATTGTCAATATCTTCTGTCGATAACAACACACCGTTTAACATGCCGTACGATGTACACAAACGAAGTAGTTCTTGCTCTAACTTCTGTTCAAAACTATCTAAATAGGGTTTATCTACCATGATTCTGTTGAGTTCTTATTTTATCGGATGCAAAAATAGTTCATTTGATTGAAAGTGGCAAGCTTGCTTGTAACAGAACAAACGCCACAACCCATCCGAATCTTCCTAAAGTTATTCATTTATCTCGGTAATAGAGTCGGCTGCAACAACCATATAGTATTGACCCTTCTCGTACACCTCCATACCCAGCTCTTTAGCAACAGCTGCATCCGAGGTAAATAGGTGAATGCCCTCTTGGTTCTCGCCACGAAGGTAAAGGGGGTATCCTTTGTAATCTACCCAACGAGCCTCAACCTCTTTCACTTGAGTAGAACGGGTCGTAACAATCTCTCCTTCGGCAGTTACCCATTTGCCTGATCGAAAGACCGAACGAAGGATTTCATTTCCATTCGGAGTGCATTCGTAAAGTTCGGCTCCCTCGGCAGGCATGTAATATCCTGTAGAGAACATGTAGAGTGGATAACCTCCTTTTCCAAGGGTAGAAGGGGTAAAACCACCCCCTGTAAAGGGCCATTCGCCCTCGGTAGTTCCTCCCAATTCAGGACAAAAAGGAATCACAATAAAATCGAGTGTCGTTGGGTAAAAACGAATCACCCCATAGCCTGCGCCATCTTCTTTGAACTTGGTTCCTTCATAGTCTAATCGCAATCCCCAATAGAGCTCACGCATGGTACGAAGCTCTTTCACATCGGCTGCAATGTTAATGAATCCACCAATACGCCCTTCGTAAATATTATCCATGTAATCGCCAATCTCGGCCAAAGATATTGTTTTCTGAAGCAGCGTTTGTGTATGGGGCATCGCAAGGTCTAGACGCAAAGAGCGCAACTTGACCTGTTGAGCGGTAGAGAGGTTAGCAGCCTGTGCCGTAGTTAAACCAATATACTCTTGCTCGCTAATAGCATGTTTACTGAGTAGGTTGGTTCGCTGCTCAACAAAACCGGTAAGTTGGCTAACAAACTGATGGTTTAACTTTCCATTAAACACCAAGTAAGAGGAGTCTGATGAACAAGAGAAAAGCATCGCTGCAAGGGCGCATAGCGATAGAAATGAGTACTTAAACTTCATATATTTTATAGTATTTGTGTTTGGAACCTTTTTAATGCGTTTAGATTCCCTTCTATTTAATAAAGGGTGGCAAGATATAGAAAAACTTTAAGTTGGCAAAAGCGGGTGTCTTAAAGAATCTTTTTTGGAGATCCTATCAGTTTATTTAACAAACGATTCTTCGGCTAGCAGATCTTTTCTATATTTGCATGAATAGAAAAAGTGCTGGCTGTGGTAGCAAGAGCCAAAGAGACGACCGCTACCACCGATTAAAACCGAACAACGATACCATACATAAAGAAATACAATAATGAAAAGAATAGAAGTAGTAGCCGCTGTGATTTACCAAGAGGGTAGCTATTTTGCCACGCAGCGTGGCTCTGGTGAATTTAAAGGACTGTGGGAGTTCCCAGGAGGAAAAGTCGAGGAAGGAGAAAACCGAGAGGAAGCCTTATTACGAGAAATTGAGGAGGAGTTAGGCATTGATATCTGTGTAGAACGATACTTAGGAACTACGGAGAGCGACTATCCTTCCTTCCACTTAAGTATGCACAGCTACTTGTGCCAAATTGTAGGAGGTACCATTGAGTTACGTGAACACTCGGCAGCTTGCTGGTTAACCCCCGACTCCCTACACGAAGTAACGTGGCTCCCTGCCGATAGAGAGGTGATAGAGTGGTTGGCACTAGAGAGCTAAACCACCTTTCAATTCAACTATTTAACTATTCAACTATTCACGAACAGACATTGTTTAACAGACTCCTTCGTCCATGAATCGATTTCTTAAAACAAGCCTCTACATGGGTTGTACCATATTACTAATTGGATCACTAGCAGCATGTTCTCCAACCAAAAACCAAGGAATACCCATTGAGAAAGGGGTGAGCCATGAACTGGCACTCTTTCGCAAGAAGCACTTTGAGAATGTAAACTATCAACTTCATTTCTCCATCCCCAAAGAGTTAGATAAGCCTGTTACAGGAAAGGTCGTAATAACCCTTCAGCTCAAAGAGAGGGAGCAAATTATTGTCGACTTTAGAGGGGAAGCTTCTCAAATTACGACACTTCTATTAAATGGAAAGGAGGTACCCTATGAGGTAGTGAATGAGCACATCCTTGTGCAGGCTACCGAGGCAGATAAGGGAACAAACAGCTTAGCTATTGATTTCATAGCCCATGACCAATCCTTAAATCGTAGGGAGGAGTTTCTCTAGTTACAAAGATAGAACAGGCTTTGTGGAGTCTGGCTACTTCGCAAAAAGAGTCTACATTTGCCTTGCAGGCCTTTCGTGCCTATCGCCAAGTAGCAGAGAGTGAAGAGGCTATTCATCACCTCTATCAAATGTGGGAGACGAAGGAGTTGCCTACTTCATTTCAGTTAAGTGAAAGTGATTACATCACACTCTCGTACAAATTGGCCATGCACCTTTCCGAAAACTCCAATCAAATTGTGGCTACGCAGTTAGGCCGTATAACCAATCCCGATAGGCAAAAAGAGTATCGCTTTATAGCCCCTTCCGTATCTCCCCAAAAGGAGGTACGAGATTCACTCTTCCAAGCCTTACTCAAAGCAGAGAATAGACGCATTGAACCTTGGGCTGCAACGGCACTATCGCACCTGAATAGCTCGGTATGGAAAGAGGGAAGCACACACTACATTCGCCCTGGACTGGAAGTGGTGAGAGAGGTGCAACGAACGGGCGATATCTTTTTCCCTACCGCTTGGGCAAGGGCTTTGCTCGCAGGGCATCATTCCATTGAAGCCCGAGAGGAGGTCGAAAGATTCTTTGCAGATCACCCCTCCTATCCTACCATGCTTGCAACCAAGATTAAGCAGCAAGCCGACCACCTCTATCGATTGAAGAGAGCAGAATAGCTCTTGTTGAGAGAAAGAAGAGAGTCACTAAAAGATAGAAGAGTGAAAAAGATTCCTAAAAGAGAAGAGTCCTTATCAAATACCCTTTTATAGCATTTGATAGGGAGGCTTCTCTTTTGGAAAGAATCAGACCAATTCAGTCTAGAGCCTGCGAATAAGCTTGGCAGGAACACCCCCTACAACTGTATTCGCCTCTACATCTTTCGTCACCACAGCGCCTGCAGCGATAATGGCATGATCGCCAATCGTAACACCAGGCAAGATGGTCGAGGAGGCTCCAATCCACACCCCTCTACCAATCACAATCGGCGATGGATAGAGCGAACCTCTGTCTTCGGGAGCAAACCCATGATTGAGCGTAGCAAGTATCACTTTATGACCTATTAAAGAGTGATCGCCAATGGTAATGCCTCCTTGGTCCTGAAAGTTGCAACAAGCATTAATAAAAACATGCTTACCCAACTTTATATTTTTCCCACAGTCACTATAAAAAGGGGGAAACATACGAAAGGAGACGTCAATTTCTCTACCTGTAAGTTGTGTCATAAGTGAACGAATCTCATCGGGTGTATGATAACCACTGTTTAGTTGGGCCGTTATTTGCATCGATTCGATGCTTAATTCGCCCATCTTTAGATGCATTTCTGAACCAGCCTTCACGCACTCACCGCGATCCAGATGGGCTATAAATTCATTTGTATCCATTTTTCTTTTTCTATTTATTTGCTAGTGGTGTACAGCTACTCTTGCTCATTCCATTCAAACTGAACTGCTCAAAGAGTCCATTTTCATTATTCGATCAACCACTAAGAGAGAAACAAAAGCAACACAGCAATTAGCGTTCTTATTTCAAGCAATTCGTAAAGAATTCTTCCATCTTGTCGTAAGGAATTACCCCTGCTTGGTTGTCGTAAAGATCTACGTGGTTGGCTCCTTCAATAATCAGTAGTTCTTTGTTATCGCCCTTGAGTTTCTTAAAAGCATCGTCGCTAAAGTAGCGTGAGTGTGCCTTCTCGCCATGAATTAATAATACCGCACTGCGAATCTCATCGCTGTAACTCAAAATAGGCATATTAATTAGGGAGAGCGCAGAGGTTACATTCCACCCATCATTCGAATTCAAAGAGCGTTCGTGGTATCCTCTTGGAGTTTTGTAGTAGTCGTAATACTCTTTTACAAACTGAGAAGCATCTGCTGGAAGTGGGTCAACCACGCCTCCTGCACGCGCATAAGTACCATTTTTAGCATCGATCGTACGCTGTTCGTTAAGCTTTTTACGAAGTTCGTATCGCCCTTCTGCATCCATTGAATCGAAATAGCCGTGGGCACTCACACGGGTTAAGTCATACATGGTCGAGGTTACCGTTGCCTTAATACGGGTATCAATGGCAGCTGCATTGAGGGCAAAACCTCCCCAACCACAAATACCCACAATACCAATACGCTCGGCATCAACATCGTCACGAGTCGTAAGGTAATCAATAGCAGCACTAAAATCTTCGGTATTGATATCGGGCGAGGCTACATAGCGAGGCTCCCCGCCACTCTCTCCGGTATACGAGGGGTCGAAGGCAAGGGTTATGAATCCTCGTTCGGCCAACGTTTGTGCATAGAGTCCAGAGCTCTGTTCTTTCACTGCCCCAAAAGGCCCGCTTACGGCAATAGCTGCCAACTTACCAGTGACATGATTAGGCAGATAAAGATCGCCCGTAAGAGTAATGCCATAACGATTTTTAAAGGCTACTTTCGTACGTGTTACCTTATCGCTTAATTTAAACGTGTAATGTTCTCTGTTTTCCATCGTTTGCTGAGTTAATTGTGTGGGATTTTTTTGTATTGCATAGCCACGACCTAGCGATAGCATTAGTGCAAGTGATACGAGAAATAGCTTCTTTTTCATGTTTTGCTTGTAAGATTAGTTTTACCATACCTAGTAATAAGTGCTCGATAGATAGCCGACATGTTGATAGAGGGATATTTACAAAGTCGAGTACTTAATGTAAGAGGCTCGGCCACTTTCATAGGTTTCTACTGCAAAAGTAAGTGGAATTAGCCTCTTTAAATGGATACAAATTACGGCGATGATAACCCAAATTACAGATTCCACTTATTCAGCGTAACAACCTGAAGGAAAAGAGTCTATATTTGTGGTATGAATAAAATCATTAAACTAGATACGGTCGACACCTACAATAAACTGTACGGTTTAGAGACCCTACACCCACTGGTGTCCGTTATTGATTTAACGCAAGCAACCGAGCGTGTAAACCATATTACCATGGATTATGGCCTTTATGCATTGTATCTTAAAGAGGATAAAAGCTGCAGCATGAAGTACGGTCGCAGAGCGTATGACTACCAAGAGGGAACGATTGTAAGCTTTGCACCGGGCCAAGTGGTCGAAGTCGTTACAGACGACGATGAGTTTAGGCCCAAAGTATATGGTCTTCTTTTTCATCCCGATTTAATACGACGTACCTCCTTGGGACAACACATAGAGAAGTACAACTTCTTTTCGTACTCCTCGTACGAGGCACTACACCTTTCGCAACAAGAACGAAAGATTGTACTTGATTGCTTCGAGAAGATTGATCAAGAGTTAAGACGTACAATTGATAAACACAGCAAACAGCTCATAGCCATGAATATCGAACTGTTGCTAAACTACTGCTTGCGATTCTATGAGAGACAATTCATAACGCGTGAAGAGATTAATCTAGATGTACTTCAAAAGCTAGAGCAACTCCTTTCTGAATACTGGAATAGCCGCCTACCTCAAGAAATTGGACTACCCGCGGTAAAATACTTTGCAGATAAGGTACATCTTACCCCCAACTATTTTGGCGATCTAATAAAGAAAGAGACGGGTAAATCAGCACAAGAATACATTCAGCTAAAGCTGATAGAACGAGCTAAAAATTTAATTGCACAGAGTAGCAAGAGCATGAGCGAAATAGCTTACGAATTAGGTTTTCAATATCCGCAACATTTTGGAAGGGTATTTAAAAAGCAGACGGGAATGACTCCCAATGCCTATCGGCATATGAATTAGAGGATTCAAATCACCCCCCCCAAAAAAAACAGGATCGACTCCGAATAGTCGTGAAAACCATCATTCGGAATCGATCCTATTTAAGAATTTAGCAACTTAATAATCGCATTGACCTTACCAAGGTCTACCATGACTCGATAGGAATATTAGAATTCCTCCTTCACCTCTTCTTTAGGCTCATTCATGCGCTCTTGCTGCTTTTGCTGCATAATATTCATAAAAGAAGAGCTAATAATAGCAGTAGGTAGAGCAATCATAGCAATAGCAATCAAACTGATAATGCTGCTCAATAACTTTCCCAAAGGAGTAATGGGATACAAATCGCCATAGCCCACCGTGGTAAAGGAGACTATAGCCCACCACAAACCATCACCTATATTCTTAAATCCTTCGGGCTGCGCATTGTGTTCAATATAATACATCAAGATGGCCGAAAAACAGACTAGAATGCCGCAAGCTGTATAAGCTGTAACCAACTCCTCTTTCACACTCGAAAGCACCTGACCAATCAATCGAAACGATTTTGAATAACGAATGAGTTTAAATACCGTAAGTACATAGGGCAAAATAATAGCATGAATGATCTCTGTATTCCAAAAGTAGTAAACCAATACAAACGGTAAAAAAGCGATAAAATCGATACAGCCATAGAACGAAACAAGGTATTTTATTCTAGCCTTTATAGGCGAGAGGGTGGTATACCGAGAAGGAGCAGCCACTAGGCGCAGTATATACTCCACTAAAAAGACAAAAGAGGTAAAGTAGGTTATGGCAAATAAGAGAACAGAATAGTCTTTCAATGCATGAAAAGACTCTAATACAA
Organism: Phocaeicola sp.; assembly: GCA_051651025.1. Lineage (GTDB taxonomy): Bacteria > Bacteroidota > Bacteroidia > Bacteroidales > Bacteroidaceae > Phocaeicola. The sequence continues at coordinate 26,405 of JBOFRN010000167.1, read as the reverse complement.
CCGAGGCAATAGAGGCAATGATGCAATAGAGTATAACCTTTCTGAAAACTTTACTCATAAGAGCTTTCAAGATAAAATTGTACATTTTTTGACTGCCTTCTTTGTGAACAGTAGATAATTTCATAACTAGTTAAGTGGTTTATTGGATGGGTTATTCACTAATATCAATGAAGAAAAGTAGACACTTCCCTATATTCTATATGCATAGAATGGAGCATAAGCAGGTTATTCTAAAAGGGAATACCCTGAAGCCTCTTACTGATACATGTTTGCATTTCGGATGCAAATTTATCTATTTTATTTGGTGCGAACCTAATTACATGCGTGAAGAAATGACAACAAAAATTGGTAGAAACAATCCCTGCTAATTAAAAACCAATTCAAAATTAGCGAATATACATCATAACCTACACCTCATTTTCTAAGACATGGTTGGACAAAAAAGGTATCATATACGAAACAATTCACTCTTAAATAGCTCGCCAGAACTGCATAAAATCTTTGTAGGCTCCGTAACAGACCAATTCATCGCCCTCTTCCAAAAGGCAATCTTCAGCAAAATGATCCTGTATAGTATGCTCTAAAGTAGCCACTCCCATGCTATTAATAATTCGTTTTCCACGGACAACAGCAACCACACGTAACTCAAAATCCTCCTCCAAAGAGAGTCCGCTAACTGCATAACCGATAAAGTTCTTAGGTATCTGAAATTTGGCGATGTAGTAACCCGCCCCAACCTCAAAAGATTTAACGTGTACTTTTAAGTCCATGAGTTGTGCCAAGCTACGAGCCGCACTCTTTTCGGGAGTCAGAATCTCATCCAATCCAAAAGCATCAAGAATGGTGCTATGCACTTTATCTACTGCACGTGCATAAATATGAGCCACCTTATTCTTTTTCAACAATGCAACAGTACGCAAGGAGGATTCTAGCTCTTTGCCGATAGCAACCACAATTACATCGACCTCTTTTAGAGGAAGAGATACCAGCGACGCCTCATCAGTAGAGTCAAGTATAAATGCCGTGGTTATTTTCTCTTTTAGTGCATCGACTCGCTGCTCTATTTTATCGACACCTATTACCTCATGCCCCAGTAAAGCAAGTTCCTCGGCCAACACCGAACCGTAGTTTCCTAAACCTATTACAATGTATTTCATACCTAAATATTAAGGGTTATTTCTAGTAAAGAACGAATCATGCATCTTATTAAAGAAGTATGGATATTTTCTATTTCTATTTTGGTTCATTTGGAGCTTTACCTCTCCCAATCAAACCACAATCAACAATCATTCGAGCCATTGGAGAGAGCTGCAGGTGCATATAGATTAGTTTAAAATAATGGTTTCGTGAGGATACCTATAAAGATTCTTCTTTTGTGTTTTAAGCAAACTCGAGAGCAACATAAAAGCACCTACACGCCCAACGAACATTAAAATAATAACAATAATTTTACTTGGTGCACTTAATTCGGGGGTTACATTAAGCGTAAGGCCCACGGTACTTAAAGCAGATACTGCTTCGAAGAAAAGTGCATGCAGTGCAATATCCTCCTCAAAAAGAGTAAGTAAGAATAACCCTAAAAAGGCCAATATTAAATACATCAATAGGGAGGCATTGGAACGACGAATGGTTTCGAAAGGAAGTTCCCGATTAAAAATATTGGGTCGTGAGCTTCCAACGATAAGTGTACGCAAATTGAGGGCTACTACAGCAAATACATTGACTTTAATTCCCCCCGCTGTCGATTGATTGCCCCCTCCTATCATCATTAAGAGTATAATAATTAAGATGGTCTGTATACTAAAGGTTACAGGGGCTATACTTGAGAATCCTGCAGTACGAGGTGAGGTTGCATTAAAGAAAGCTTGCACACATTTGTCTAAGAAAGGCAGGTGTGCAAATGTACCTTTCCACTCAAAGAGAGCAATAAGCAGTGTACCTATAAGCAATAGAGAGAGAGTCATAGCCAACGTTATTCGGGTATTTAAATTGTACAAATGCACCTTTCGTTTGGGACGTTGATAGAGATCAATATAATAAAAAAGAAAACGTTTTAATTCGTACCATACCGTTTGAGCAAGATTTACTAATACGGGATATCCCAGGCCACCCAGAATAATAAGAATCGATAGGACCATGTAGAGCAGATTATGGCCTCTTAGAAGATAGACATTTCCCATGCCATCGGGTAAATTAGAGAAGCCTGCATTGCAAAATGCAGAGATGGAATGGAAAGCAGAGAAGAAGAGTTCATCTTTAATATCCATAGAGGGGAAAGTATCGTGAATGGCTAGAAAAATAAGTGCAGCTCCAAAACCTTCAATAATAAGCGTAAAACCAACGATGTACCCTAAAGCAGAGAAAAGCGACCCTATGGATTGCGGAGTAATAAGATCGCGCACCATTAATTGGCTATAAACCGAACTATTCCCCATGAAAAAAAGCGCAAAGAAAGAGGTGAAACGCATTACACCAAGCCCACCTAACTGAATAAGTATAATGATAATTAATTGTCCCATAGGGGTAAAAGTAGATGGCACATCAATAGTAGTCAATCCCGTTACACAAGTAGCACTGGTCGAAGTGAACAGTGCATCGATAAACGAAATACCACTGTAAGTAGCATGAGGCAGCAGGAGTAAGCCAGTTCCTATAAGGATTATAACCAAAAAGCTAGATGCAAATATAAAAGAGGGGTTGGTGCGTTTTCCTAACAGTTGGAAGATTCCTTTTGAAACCTGAAACAAAGCTAGCAACAAAAGAAGTATCTTGATATACAAGGGGTGAGACAGAAAGGACCAAAAACGATGTACTGCACCTTTTAAATGAGGTTCGTGAAAAAGCAAAGGTACTAACGTAAGATAAAGTAGCGTAGACAGAATGGAATTCAGCCTACTCTGCGAGGTTACAGGGTAGATTCCTTTAAAAATATGGTGAAGAAAGGTGTTAATCAAGAAGAGTGCCCAAACCAACCGATAAATAATACGAATCCCCTTTACGGAAGCATCCGTCAGTGGGTATCCATATTCATAGACCATGGTAGCCACAAAAAGAATCGCAGCCAAAGTCGTTACTGTGTCTATTATGGTCAACACGCGGAGTATATAAGGAGCCACTAATTTACTCCTAGTAAGAGGTAACTTATCTTGGTTATTCATACAGGTTACTCTAGTTATAGGAATCAAAAATAGTAAAAAAGAGAAGATAATCTCCTCTTGAATCTAAACTTATTTAAAATAACGATTTAAAAGAGATTTGGTTAAGAAGCGTATTATACAAATTACAATTGCATCCTAAATTCTAGGAAATAGAAAACAGACAAAGTAGGAAGGAATACACAAAAAATGAGTCAAGCATGCTTCCAATTTACTTTTTTTATCTACTTTTGAACAAAAAACTATTAAATAGAAACGATATGAAACACAAACAAAAGCGTTTTATCTTACCCGAGAGCGAAATACCTCAATATTGGTATAATATACAGGCAGATATGGTAAACAAACCTTTGCCTCCGCTTAATCCTCAAACCAAGCAGCCGCTTACCGTCGAGGATCTTTCACCTCTTTTTGCCGTTGAACTCTGCAAACAGGAGCTGAATCAAACTGATGCTTGGATTGAAATACCCGAGAAGGTGCGCGAAATGTACACCTACTACCGCAGTACACCCCTGGTACGTGCTTACGAATTAGAGAAAGCACTCGGTACTCCAGCGCACATCTATTTCAAGAACGAGAGTGTTAGCCCTATCGGTTCACACAAAATAAACTCGGCCATACCTCAAGCCTACTACTGTAAAGAAGAGGGGGTTACCAATGTGACTACCGAAACCGGTGCTGGACAATGGGGAGCAGCTCTTTCATATGCTGCGAAAGTCTTTGGACTCGAAGCAGCCGTTTACCAAGTAAAGATTAGCTACGAGCAAAAACCTTACCGCCGTAGTATTATGCAAACCTTTGGTGCACAAGTTACCCCATCGCCCTCCATGTCTACTCGTGCGGGCAAAAACATATTAACGAAGAATCCGAACTATCAAGGTTCATTAGGTACAGCCATTTCAGAGGCAGTGGAGCTTGCTATGAGTACACCTAATTGTAAATATACCCTAGGTTCGGTATTGAGTCACGTTACCTTGCACCAAACCGTTATTGGTTTAGAAGCAGAGAAACAGATGGAGATGGCGGGCGAATACCCCGATATTGTTATCGGCTGCTTCGGAGGTGGGTCGAACTTTGGGGGTATCTGTTTCCCCTTTATGCGCCATACCATCAAAGAGGGTAGAAAAACAAGATACATTGCTGCAGAACCTTCTTCGTGCCCCAAACTAACTCGTGGTAAATTCTTATACGACTTTGGCGACGAGGCGGGTTATACTCCCCTACTTCCTATGTATACGTTGGGACACAACTTCTCACCAGCTAATATTCATGCAGGAGGGCTTCGTTACCACGGTGCCGGGGTTATCGTATCGCAACTGCTAAAAGACAAACTGATGGAAGCAGTAGATATCCCACAGCTTGAATCATTCGAAGCAGGTACGCTGTTTGCAAAAACTGAGGGAATTATTCCTGCTCCTGAGTCTTGTCATGCCATAGCTTCAGCTATCCGTGAAGCAAAGGCTTGCATTAAAACTGGCGAAGAGAAGGTTATCTTATTCAACCTATCGGGACATGGATTGATTGATATGGCCTCTTACGATCAATACTTAGCTGGCAACTTGGTGAACTACGAGCTAAAAGAAGAAGAGATCGCACGCAACTTAGCTACTATCGAAGATATGCAGTAGTCTAAGAAAGGGGACGTATTACTCGATTGTATTCGACAAGAGTTATATATCTGATCCTATATTGGGGTTAAAGATGTAGTCGTTTCAAAGAAGAATCGTTCGTTTTATCTGACAATCATTTTGTAAAAGTAAGCCTCTGTTCATTTAGATGAGCAGAGGCTTCTCTTCATTAGACAGTTTTCAAAGAAGTCAAGAACTGCTAATGATTAGATTTCCCTCTGCAATCAGCCACTGCTATTTACTAAAAAGAGGGTAAATTCGCATGATTAAAAAAGGAGTAATAAGCCTCAATTTTAAAATAAATCCACTTATAATGAACAATTTAAGTTTACTTTTAGTCTTTATTACTATAATTTAGATAGTAATAAAGGCTGAAGTTGCCAAAGTAGAGTAAGATTCGTCTGCTTTGAGCAGCTTAAAATAAAATACAAATCATCCATTTAGACACAATAACGCCTTATGAAAAAAAACCTATTTCGAATTCGTCATGCACTTCTTGTGGTGCTAGTTACACTATTCGCCTCATGCGAGAGCGAAAAGAAGAATCACGCTACGGTTATTCCTGCAGATGCCATCCTTGTGAGTAGTATCGATCTAAAGTCGATTGCTACAAAGAGCGGGATGGGAGAAAAGAGTACGCAAGCCCAAATAGAAAAGCTAAAAGAGGAGATGGCTAAAGGAGTCTCCAATCAAGCAAGTGCTCTCATTAAACAACTCTTTGATAACCCTAGCACATCGGGAATTGATTTTAGTAAGAAGAGTTATCTATTTATGCAACTAGAGGATTCCCCGCTCAATAGTAAAGGAGACATTACACTAGCTTCTCCTCCCAACCTGGGGGCAGTACTTCCTATCAAAAACAGCAATGAGGTTACTAAAATGCTAACTACACTAGGCACAGAACTAGGTTCAGCGGCACCCTCAAAGAGCGAATCAGACTACTGGGAGATGAAGTTCGATCAGAACTTCTCTATTATGTACAACGACTATGCATTGCTAATCCTTGCCAAACAAAATGGTACAGCAGCCCAAATCGGTGCAAAGTTAATGATACAGGAGAGTGAAATGAGCATCTGTAAGAATCCAACCTTCCAAACTCTAGAAACTAAAAATAGCGATTTAGCCTTTATACTCAATTTAGAAGCCATTCCTGCCGAACAAATCCAACAAATGTACGGTGAGAACTCTCCCCTGGCACCCGGTTGCGAACTCAAAGACTTGGGAATCGTATGCGAACTTAATTTCGAAAAGGGAAAGATTGTTGCAACTTCCGAAACACTACCGCACAGTGAGGCGTGGAAAAATGCATTAAAGAAAGCAGAAAAAGTATCGAATAAAATGGATAAAAAGTTCCTTGAATTTATACCCGCAGATGCCCTGTTCGTGGCTGGTATGAATTTTAATGGAAAAGTCTACAAAGAAGAGTATCAATCCCTAATGAATAGCTTAACTCAATCGCTTATGCTGATGGGTGATCTAGGTAAAACATACACAGAAATGATTGAATCTTTGACATATGTGCAAGGCAATGCAGTGATTTATGTCAAGGTAAAAGGCATGTTGGATATATCAGGCGAAGCCTTTGTTGAGGGAGATGAAGCAGAAATGAATGCATTGCTTCTGAATATACCTAACGAAAAAGGGGTAGAAAAGGGAAGAAAAGAGAACTATTCATACATCTCTTACAACGTTAATCCAGCAGGTGAAAAGAAAACAGCCAACTCCTTTGCAGAAAGTGAAGCGGGTGCTACTTTTAACCGTGCGCATAGCGGCATGTTCCTAAACATTACGGAGATAAACAAACTAGCTCCACTTCTTATGGGTAATCGCATGGATCCCACTACAAAAATAGGACTCGATTTTCTTCAAACCTTGGATTATACGGTACTTACTCAGCACAGCTATACAAAAGCTGCATGGGAAATCGTATTGAACAACAAGACAGACAATGCGTTAAAAGTCTACGTTGATATGCTTTCGAAGAATCTGGCTGCTATGTAAGAACAGAAAGAAAGTGAATAAAAAAAGTAAGTTAGATCAATAGAGAGAGGGTTGCCCCCGTTCAAAGAACGAATGGCAACCCTCTCTAGTTGTGTGTGTCTCTATTTTTTTATACCTATCTACAATTAATGAAAGAGCTGTGCAGGCGAAATGGGTACAAACTCTTCTTGATCCGATTTGCGCATGTTGTTAATGATTCCATCCCATTCCCATACCCAAAGTGAGGGCCACCCACCAATGGTGTGGCATAAGAAAACCATTTTAATCTCGTGCAAACCTTTTGCAAGTGCTACCGACGAATCGTTACGTGAAAACCGTTTTACCTCTCCTTCGTTGCTAATAAGCAGTTTTCCATCTATCCAAAACTGATCATTGTTGGTCGAGAAGTAGTATACTCCATCCTCGGGCACCTCTATATAACCTGTCGCAACCGCTGCGTACTGTTTCACTCCGCGCATACTTTCTGTAAAGATCTCTTGTCGGTGTAAATCTTCGAGTGACTCGATTGTTTTTTCACTCCACTCCGTAATACCCTCTAATTCGCTCGTTTTAAAGAATACTCCTTCGGTACGTACCAATTTCAAACCCGGTTTCGGATTCTCTACGGTTACCGCAGGAGCCAATGTTTGTTGATCTACCGTAATGGTACGCGTAGGGCTCATTTTACCAGAAGGAAGCAGCGTACGTATCTTAATAGTTCCATCTTCTGTAAACAAAAGAGGCTGCTCATAGCGAGCCGATTTTGCCGTTGGTTCCGTTCCATCCAGCGTGTAAATCATCGTTTCGGGTCGTGTTGTTTGGAACGTTACCCAAGTCGAATCTGTAAATGCTACAAAGTTACATGAGCCAAATGGTTGTTCGGGTTGAGGAATGTGGTAATGAATATCATGACCATCTAAACGCACATAAGCATTGTAAATACGTCTTTCAAAATCAGCATAGTTCTTTCTATCCAGTGTGGTCCAACCTATTTCGGCTACGGCTAAAGCACGAGGATACATGCGATATTCCATAATATCCGTAGTATACATATACTCCGACCAGTTGTTACACTGCACTCCAATAATGTATTGATCTTTACCTAAACCCACCAACGTATCGGGCACTGGATTGTAATCATACACCTTGCTTAATAGGTTGTATCCACCAATCGAAACAGGCTCAATCTTAGGATCGCCTTGGAACTGATCCAGGTACATACCATTTACCCCGGGGCTCATAATAACATCGTGGTTTTGTAGAGCCGAGGCAATCCCCCCCTCTTCACCACGCCAAGACATCACCGTAGCGTTCGGGCTCAATCCGCCTTCCAAAATCTCGTCCCAACCTATCAGCTTTTTACCGTGTTTCGCCAAGACTTTCTCCATACGGCGTATTACATAGCTTTGCAAATACTCTTCGGCAGTGTGCTCTTTATCACCCTTAAAGCCTTCTGCTTTAATACGTGCTTGGCAAGCGGGACATTTTTTCCAAGAATCTTTCGGGCACTCATCGCCACCTACATGGAAATAGGTACTTGGGAAAAGTGAAACCATCTCTTCAATTACATTCTCAAGAAAAGTAAACATATCCTCTTTACCCGGACACATAACTACATCTTCTACCCCCCAAATGGCACGAGGTGTAACCGCTTCGCCTCTACAAGAGAGTTCTGGATAGGCAGCAATCGCAGCCATCTCATGTCCAGGCATCTCAAGCTCGGGAATCACTGTTATAAAGCGTTCGGCAGCATACGCTACCACCTCTTTAATCTCTTCTTGCGTATAGAAACCTCCATATTCATGGCCTTCTCCTTCCATTCGCTTCGAACCAATTTCAGTTAGCTTCGGATATTTTTTAATCTCAATTCTCCACCCCTGATCCTCTGTTAGGTGCCAGTGGAAGGTATTGATTTTAAAGAGAGAAAGTACATCAATCTGTTTTTTAACGTTTTCGACCGGAATAAAATGGCGACAAGGATCGAGCATAAAACCCCGATAAGCAAAACGAGGCGCATCTTGAATCGTTACACAAGGAGCACTCCAAGTCAGGTTACTTACCTTGGTAGGACTCTCTACTTCGGCAGGAAGAAGTTGCATAAAACTCTGCATACCATAGAAAATTCCTTCGGGTGCAGAGGCTTGTATCGTAACCCCGCTTGTGGTAACTGTAAGCTGATAAGCCTCCTTATTTGCTTGAGTATCCGAAACCAGTTGAAGTGAGATCGATCCCTCTTTCTCTTCAGATAACACAGGAATGGAGAGTCCTGTCGATCTATTTAACTTTGCTGAGAAGAACTCCGCAATGGTTTTAGCTTCGGGTGTAGAAGCAAAGAAAGATACTTTGGAGGTCAACATAAAGTGCCCTGCTTGTTGTTGCAACTCCAAGGGCTGAGGAATGATATTGATCCCCTCGTTGTACGTTCTCTCCACATCGGCAGAGACTCCACATGCGGTCATGAACCCCATTGCAGCAGTAACACACACGGCGGTGATTAGTTTTTTCATAAAATGATTAGTTAAATATGCGAACCAGTAGCTTAATTCTGATTCTGTTAGTAATTAGTTGTTTCATTTGTGTTTGTACATTGATTTTGCTCCATCCCTATAAAACCGAGAAAAAGGGGAACAATAACATTTAGCACTTACCTATTTTGAAATCTACAGAAACAAAGTTAGCTACTGATTCGCATTACTAATTAAATAATTTACGTTTTTTAGAAATTATTTCGTCCAGCATCCCACCACAAGCGCGTGCCACCATTGTCAGTACCACCCAATTGCTCCGTCAATTTACTGTAAAGCGTAGGGTTACTACTGATGTACTCTTGTGGGAATGGAACCCGGCGAATCATTGTTTCGGTATCGATTGCCCCATTCGAGTTGTTCACGACTACTTTCAAGAGCTTTGGATAGCCCGTTCTGCGTTGTTCTGCCCACGCCTCACAACCCTCCGGATAGAGTGCAATCCATTTTTGAGTAATAATTTGTTCCAATTGTTCTTCTTGAGAGCCCCCCATCCACTTAGGCGTAATTGCGGTGGTTGGTGCACCATTGAAAGCAGCATCAAACGCATCAACATACGGAGCAGGTGTATTCTCACTCGCTAAATAAGCATCGGGACTTCCAGCATTCCACTGTGCAAACGAGGTTTCGACCCCTTTCTTATAACAGGCCTCCACATTTTCACCGGTAAATCCACGCAAGGCAGCCTCAGCACGTAAGAACCAAATTTCGGCAGCAGTCATTACAATAATATCGGTGGTAGGAGTCACACTCGTTCTCGCATGTCGCCCGTAACGATTGTCAGCAACATTGGTTCCTTGGCGCACCCCTTTAAAGCTTCCAGCAATGGGGAATAGTTCATTCTCAATGGTCGTACCACCCGCAGCCGATACAAAATATTTACTCATTCGTGGATCATTAAATCCACCAAGGAACGATTCCATATTGGCATTCATAAAGACCTCATCCCAGTTCGAGACACCTCCCAATGGATTGCTAACGCCATACTCCCCTACTGTATCGTCGTACTCGGTAAGTACTCCTCCATTAGCTGTTTCGAGGGCTTTGGTCACCTGACTTTGTGCCAAGGTTTTATCCACATTCGATACACGCATAGCCAAACGAAGGCGCAAAGAGTTGGCAAACTTCAGCCATTGTGAATAGGTACGCTTTCCTTGAGGCATCATAAAATCGGCATTGGCAAAGGTTTCTGCTCCACCCGCAGCCACATGCGCTTTAAGCAACTCAACAGCCTCATCTAAGTCGGCAAAGAAGCGAGCATACGCCTCACTTTGACTCTCAGGAGCACCATCACTCTTTCCAAAGTTCGAGTAAAGAATGGGACCGTAGTAGTCACTTACTCTATGCATCATGGCCACTTTAATAATTTTAGTGACCGCATAGAAGGTAGGATACTCTGCTTTGGTACAAAGCTCTTCGGCAGTCTTAATAACTGGCATGCCTTGAGCGTATGTGTAGTTCCATTGTGCAGCACACCACCCTGTATTGAGTGCATAGGTAGAGTTTTGATTGTTGAAAGAGCCAACTTGATCATGGAAATATCCACTAAACATATCGGCTACCAAGTTCTGCATAATTTGGTATTGCCAGTTCGTTCCATCTACCCCTGTTTGATAAATCACAGCTCGTTGAATGGTCTTGAAAGGGATCAACTGTTTCTGAAAGTCATAGTCTTGTAGATCTTCCGAGAAAGCTGTATCGTTTTGATTATAGCTTTCGAAGTTATCTGTACAAGCAGTAAATCCAAGCATTCCGCTTAAAAGGAGGGCAAAAGTATATCTATATTTTTTCATGGTGCTTACAATTTAGAAAGTGAATTTAAGATTGAAACCAATGTTGCGTGTAGTTGGCATACCAAATACATCGACTCCTTGATTACCGTTACCTACAGACATGATTGCATCTGGATCGAACGGAGCATCTTTGTAGAAGAAGCAAAGGTTACGTGCTACTAAAGAGGCATCGATACCTTGGAACACTTTGGTTTTCGCTAAAATAGAGCGTGGGAATGAGTAACCAATCGATACTTCGCGCAAACGAATATTGGTTGCATCATAACGGTAGTACTCTGTATTCCCTTCACCACGGTTACCTACTTTGCGATAGAAACCTTCAACATCTGTAATTCGGTGATTTTCTAACTGTACATAACCTTGGTCACGAGCAGCACCACTGTTGGCACTTACCCCTCTTGCATCCAAAGCAGCTTGCGTTAATGAAATAACATCGCCACCTACGCGAGCATCCACCAAGAAATACAAATTAAATCCTTTGTAGGTAAAGGTATTGCTCCAACCTAGTAAGAAGTCAGGATTCGAGTTACCAATAAGCGTATTGTTACCTGTACTGAATGAAGGCAAACCATCTTCACCCAAGATAATCTCGCCATTTGCATTGCGATCAAAAGCATTGCCATAGATATCACCAAGTGATCCACCCTCGACTACACGCATTCTATAAGGCATACTAACGCCTGCACCATAGTCAAATGAGTCATATCCACCCAACGAAACCACTTTATTCTTATTGGTCGAGAAGTTGAATGCACTCTTCCAACGGAAGTTTTCGTTTAGGATAGGTGTCACACCCAATGTAATTTCAAGACCTGAGTTGCGAATCTCTCCCGCATTGATGTATTTAAATGGATAGCGTCCAGCTGGATCGTTTACATAAAGCAACTGGTTGCGAGTGTCTGTACGATAATAGGTAAAGTCTAAATCGACGCGTTGGTTAAAGAAGCGGAACTCTGCACCAATCTCATACGAAGTACTAATTTCGGGTTTCAACTCTTCATCAAATCCATATTGGATAGGTGTAATGGTTCCACCAGCAGTAATTACATCGGCTGGCGAAGTAATCCCAATGGGAAGGTCATTCCCTACTTGTGCCCAAGAAGCGCGAATCTTTCCAAAATCAATCCAACTTGGCATATTCAATGAGTTGCTAAAGATCCATGACAAACCTACGGAAGGATAGAAGAAACCTTTCTTCATGTGTGTGGTGTTAGCCAAAGTCGATGACCAGTCATTACGAGCCGTAACATCTAAGTATACAGACTCTTTCCAACCTACTTGTGCCGTACCAAATAGCGATTGAATGGTACGTCTTTGATTCAATGTTTCGTTTACATAGGAGTTACCTGCATCGTTCAAAATCATATTCGCTACGGTAAATACATTGGCATAGTACAAGCCACCTTTACCCGAGTCAAGTTTCAATAAGTTTGCCTTGGTGCTATTCACACTGGTACCAATCGCTGCATTGAGTGACCAATCGTTCCACGTTTTATTAAACATGGCCATAAAGTCTCCATATACCATAAACTCTTGGCTGTTCAAATCTACATAACGTCCATTCTCGTGACACAAGTTCATAGCTGTACCTGCATAATATTTTTGTTGGTACTTATCATTAATGTAGTCCACATTACCCCGTGCTTGGAAACTTAAGTAATCAGTTACTTTCCAGTTGGCAGAGAGTGAAGCCATACCACGGTAACGCTTGTCCTTGCTCGTAATACGATTCGTAATCCAGTAAGGGTTTTGTTCAAAGTCGGCAGTCGATGTATACCAGTTTTGAAGAGGCATATTACGTCCTTCGTCAAAACGCTCATAACCGTTGTTGTCGCGATAAGGGCTCATATCCATTCCACGTGGGAAGGTATAAAGACCTACTAATGGATTCATGTAGTACCCACCCGAAGTCTGGCGGTTCTTAATGGTTTGCGTCATCATGCTGATGTTTGCATCCAATGTCAATTTATCATTAAACAACGAAGCTGTTTCACGGAAAGTTAAGTTGTGTTTGATCAACTTATTTACATCAACAATACCTGTTGCAGCTGTATTAGCATACGAGAAGTAGGTTTGCATCTTCTCTTTACCTGCTTGAATAGAGAGCGAATTAATGGCGGTAATACCGGTACTAAAGAAGTTACCTGCATTGTCATAATCTGTTAGGTTTCCTTTTGCGCCCCAGCTATCTGTACCGGAACTTTGTCCGTAACTATTTTGGAACTTAGGTGTTTCAATGGCATTGTCTACCGTTAAGTTCGAAGAGAATACCACGCGTTGCATCCCCTCTTTTCCTTTCTTAGTCGTAATTAAGATGACCCCATTGGCCGCTTGCGCACCATACAAGGCAGCAGCCGAAGCACCTTTCAAAATGCTCATGCTTTCGATATCGTCTGGATTCAAGTTCGAGATACCATCACCCGAGTCACGGTTACCTCCATCGTTATCACCACCCATTACACTGAAAGCTTGTTCGGTAGTCGAGTTTAGCATAGGCACCCCATCAATTACATAAAGCGGTTGGTTGTTTCCACTCTCATTGGCCGAGCGTACACCCCGGATCGATACCTTAGCCGATCCACCCAAACCCGATGCATTCTTAGTAATCTGTACCCCTGCCGATTTACCAGCCAGTGAGTTAATCATATTGGCATCTTTAGCACGAGTAAGCTCATCCCCATTCACCTGTTGTGTAGAGTAGGTCAAAGAGGCCTCTTTGCGTTTGATACCCATGGCAGTAACCACTACATTGTCCAGTTTCAACGCATCATCTTCCATCACTACATTGATGGTTGTTTTACCATTTACCGGTATCGATACACTTTGATAACCAATGTAGGTAATGGATAGAACCGCATCAGCTGGAACATCTACCGTAAAGTTTCCATCAAAATCGGTAATGGTACCGTTGGTTGTACCTTGTTGAATAATGTTGGCACCAATAATACCCTCGCCGGTATTGTCAGTAACTTTACCTCGTACCGTAATGGTACTTTGTTGTTTAACAGCCGTGGTTGACACAGACTCTTTGGTCAGAACAATATTTTTTCCTTCGACTGCATACGAGATACCTGTGCCCGAAAAAGCTTCGGTCAACACCTCGGCAACCGATTTATCGGCAGCATCCAAGTTTACCACTTGGTTTAAATCGACGTTCTGTTTGTTGTAGACAAAAAGATAGTTTGTTTGCGTTTCAATGGTAGAGATAAGCTCTTCTACTTTCATTGATTGCGAGTCTACGTGTATTTTAGCACTTTGTGAATGTACATCCATACTCGATGCACTGAAAGTAGCTAAGAATAAGAGAAAGGCAGATACCTTCATAGTACGAATTGTTTGTTTAAAAGCTAAACTTTTTGGACATATTTGTCCCTGCAAAGAAATTTTTCTCATATCTTTGTCATGTGTTAAGTTAATAAATTTGATTAAGGTCAATTGTTAGCTAAGAATCGGGGAGTATGGGGGTACTTTCCGATTCATTTTTTATCACTACGTCATAGTATTAGTATTTAAAGTTTTACATTTTTTTTTATTGAATGGTTATTTGATTGAGTTCATTGTCTATTTTATAGGTAAAGGAGTGATCCTTCTGAATAACTCGCAAAATATGCTCTATTCCATCTAAATCTTTAAACTTACCCGTGCATCGATAGCCATCAAGCACAGCCGGCGATTTGACCGTGATGGTGTAGTTATAGTACAATCCTATTTTTTGTAGCAACTCCTCGAAGGGGACATCATTGAAGTAGTAAATTCCATCCATCCAGGCTAAGTCATTGTGATTCTCCAATTCGCCTACCTTATAAAGACCATCCTTGGCCGAGAAGTAGTTTCCTTTGGTTAAGCTGGCTAAGGGTTTCTGATTATTCTTAAGCGTATATAGATCAATCGATCCCTCTACCAATCTAGCGATAAAAGCATTGCTCCCTTTGTACGCCTGTACATCGAATTTCGTTCCGGTCACTGTCACCTCCATAAGTTCGGTAGATACTAAAAAAGGAACCTCTTTATTATGCGCTACATCAAAGTAAGCCTCTCCATCTAGATGAACCCTGCGTTCGTTCTTCCCAAAATCGGCATCGTAGGTAAGTTGGGTTTGCGAGTTTAACCAGACCAACGTTCCATCGGGAAGTTCCATTTGAGCTCGCTGCCCAGCGGGTATGCGTATGGTCTGAGTTAATACATCGCTCTCCTTATCTGTAGCTGGAAAAGTGATTAAAAAAACAAGTGTCAATAGTGCTGCTACAGAAAGAAGTGGAATCAGATACCGACTCCGATTTTTAGCCTTAGGCTCAGCCTCAGCAAAAAGCATGGCATCAAAGAGCATACGCTCTTTGAAAAATGCCGTTCGATGTTCGGGCGAACTATCGGCCCACTCTACGATGGCAGCCTCTTCTCGTTCACTAGCCTCGCCTCTAAAATATTTGTGTAGTTGATTTGTATTCATTTTTTTCTCCTCTTTACCTTAATAACCGGTTAACAAAGGAGAACCCTAGTAAAAAAATGATTTTTTTTTGAAAAAAGTGAATTAAATGAAAATAGAGGCAACGTAAAGGTCTTTCAATCGATCCTTAAGCTCTTTTAATGAGCGAGTTATGTGATACTCTACCGTTTTTACAGAAATTTCGAGTTGGGCAGCAATTTCTTTATTCGATAGGTTTTCGATTCGACTTAACACAAAAACTTTGCGACTGGCATCGGGAAGCCTTTGAATAGCCCGATGAACCAATTCTTGTATCTCCGCTGAGAATATGGCTTCAGGGTCGCAAGCCTCTAGCGTAGCAATACGTAGCGCCATCTCCTTTTGCTGTGTGTTACCCATGTGCTGTTCCGCACGCATGCGTACCTCTAGATGTTGAATATGATTAAGCGATCTGTTTTTGATAGCTGTTAGCAAAAGCGCTGCTAGATTATCGTGCTCGTGTAGATCTTCTCGGCGCTCCCATACAGAGGTAAATGCATTCATTACAATATCTTCTGCCTCGGCCCAGTCTCTTACATACGAATAGGAGAACTGAATAAATTGCTTTTGCCGTTTGGTAAAAACAGCCGTAAGCTCAGACACAAATGAGGTTTTGGTACGCTCCATAGCAGGCTTTATGATAAGGTTAATCAAAAACGAATAAAGACAAAGGTAGCATGAATATTCCATTTTTAAAACAACTATTTAATAATTTAAATAGTTCAAATCTTAAAATATTGCAAAAAAAACATTCATTTTCTCAATAGCCTCCTTCAAATTCTGAAGTGCAGGCAACTCTATTCGTTTAGTCAATCTCTCTATCCAGAGAAAAAAGCCAAGAGAGGTGCAATCGGTGATGAAACAATCTAGAATTGATTACCTTTACACCCTATAAATTACGAACACCTTTTAATACCTATCTATCCTTATGATCAAACAACTACTATCTATCGGAATGGTTAGCCTCACGTTGGCATCCTGCACATCGCCCAAGGAAAAAGCCTACAACTTGATTGTTGGCTGCAATGTGCAAGCCAACAGCAACGGTATCGTGGTCTATCGTTTCGATCCCATCAGTGGAAAGACAACGCTGCTACATACCCATCAAGGAGTTGCCAACGCCAGTTTTCAAGCCCTCTCTTCAGATCAAAAGCAACTCTATACCTTTAGCGAAGTGAACAAACCCCAAGCCAAAGTATATAGCTATACCTACGAAGCTAAAGCGGGAAAACTCTCTTTACCCCATACCCAACCCATAGAGAGCGATGGCCCCTGCTCCATTTGGGTAGATTCTCAAAACAGTGCCCTAGCAACAGCCAACTACAGCGGTGGGAGTATCTCCTTTTTCTTGATTGGCCCCAATGGCCAACCCACTCCCCTATCCAAGCTGATTGAGTTTAGTGGATCGGGTGCAGATGCCAGCAGACAAAGTCAACCGCATCTACACTCCGTATACGCATCGCCCGATGAGCAATACCTCTTTGCAAACGATTTAGGTACAGATCGGATCTATAAATTTGAACTGGTAAGAGAAGAGGGAAAGATTGTAGATCTGAAAGAGGGAACGCCCGCCTGGTTTGCTACCCCTCCTGCCGACGGTCCTAGACATTCGGACTTTCATCCCAATGGAAAGTTCCTCTACACGCTGGGGGAGCTATCGGGAAACGTCTCGCTATACAACTACGAGCAAGGCAACCTAACCTTTATAAAGTCGTTCGAGGCCGATTCACTTCGGGCAGCAGGAAGTGCCGATATACACATCAGCCTCGATGGAAAATTCCTCTATGCATCGAATCGGATTCAAGGAGATGGAATTGCTATCTTCCACATCGATGAGCAAAACGGAGCGTTACATAAGGTGGGGTATCAACCTACCGGTAAGCACCCACGCAACTTTGCCCTTTCGCCCGATGGCAACTTCTTACTCTGTGCCAATAGAGACGATAACCAGGTGGAGGTATTCCGCATAAATAGAGAAACTGGACTTCTTACGAATACCCAGCAAGATATAGTGATAGAGAGCCCGGTATGCTTAACCTTTAGCCGCGCAGAGTAGAATGGAAAATGAAGTTGCTGCTGGGAGTGCAGGATGGAGGAAGAGTCAGCATTCAATACAAATAACTATTTATTAATAAATTTCAAGGGTGTTTTTTTACAAATAGTTATAAATAAAAAGATAGAGCCATGCAATGAATTATGGAGAGTACTTTTCTTTATTATGTGAAATATTAGCTACAACACATACTTAGGAATAAATAAAATTATGGTAAAGAAGTTCAATATAGGAGTACCTACTATTAATAATCATCTAAACAATATAAACAAAGAAGTGGAATTGTTGCGTGAGCAACAATTCTAAAAATGGAAGCAATATTGCTCAGAAACAAGCAATTCTATTTATACTACATAATACGTTTAACCCAAATCAGCAACTTTGCATTTTAGATACAATGAAATATACACCACACCAACATAAATATTTTGCTTGGGAATTGACGCGCAGAAGAGGCTCATCTGATGATGAGAAGCTTACGGCAGTATTATCCGAAGCTCAAGTCGACCTTAACCCACACCAGGTTGAAGCAGCACTGTTTGCCTTTCGCTCGCCCCTTAGTATGGGTAGCATACTAGCAGATGAGGTTGGTTTGGGTAAAACTATAGAGGCCGCGCTAGTAATTAGCCAACAATGGGCAGAGCGAAAAAGGCATATCCTAATCATTGTACCTGCTACACTACGTAAACAGTGGAGTGTAGAGTTGGAGGAGAAGTTCTTTTTACCCTCTATTATTCTTGAACGCAAGAACTTTAATGCCATTCTCAATGAATCGTACAAAAATCCTTTCGATAATTCGAACAAGATAATTATCTGTTCGTATCAATTTGCAAAGAAACAAATAAGCCATATCAGAGGTGTAAGTTGGGATCTAGTGGTACTAGACGAGGCGCATAAATTGCGTAATGTCTATAAAGCAAGTAATAAGACAGCTATAGTCTTAAAAGAATCGCTACAGCCTTTTAAGAAATTGATGCTCACTGCCACACCTCTTCAAAATGACATTAAAGAGTTGTATGGTTTAATCTCAATTATTGACGATAATTATTTTGGCAACCTACAAAGCTTCGGTGGACAATATAATAAGGTAGCATTAAGGGATGATAGTTCATACCAAGAGTTGCGCCATAGAATACGCCCTGTAGTACATCGTACACTACGAAGTGATGTGCAGGAGTATGTAAAATATACAGAGCGTACGCCTATGGTACAAGAGTATGCTCCGAGCGATGTAGAGGTAGAACTAGCTAAAAAGGTAACAAGCTACTTGCAACGAGAGGCGTGTTACGGTTTGCCTAAGGGACAACGTTCATTGATAACCTTGGTACTGCACAAACTACTATCTTCCTCCTCGTTTGCCATTGCAGGTACACTGCAAACGATTATTGACCGTTTAGAAAAACGACTTTTGGTGAATAGTGAAGAGGTGGAATTGCTTGAAGAAGCTATTGAAAGTAATTTTGAACTATTCGAGGAGTATGTAGATGAGTGGGGCGACGAGGAAAGCGAAGAAGTAAAAGACGATGTAGAGGTGAAAGAACAGCTTACGCTGGATGAAATAGAGGAGATTAAAACAGAAATAAAGGAGCTAAAGGAGTTTCACCAATTGGCATTAAGCATAGCTGTAAATAGCAAAGGAGAGTGTTTGCTTAAAGCATTAACAATTGCTTTTGAAAACAAGCGTTCGAAAGGTGAACCCGAAAAGGCATTGATATTTACGGAGAGTACCCGCACACAAGACTACATAAAGCAACTTCTTGAGAGGAATGGTTATCGGGGGAAAATTGTACTATTTAATGGTAGCAATACCGACGGGGATTCGAAAAAAATCTATAAAAGTTGGCTGGAGGCAAATGCAAATAGTTCGAAGATAACAGGTTCTGCTACGGCAGATAAGAGACAGGCATTGGTGGATTACTTCAAGCAAGAAGCACAGATAATGATTGCTACCGAAGCAGCCTCTGAGGGAATTAACCTTCAGTTCTGTTCGCTCCTTATTAATTACGACTTACCTTGGAATCCGCAACGGGTAGAGCAACGCATAGGGCGTTGTCATCGGTACAGACAAAAGAGCGATGTGGTTGTGGTTAACTTTATCAATAAAAAAAACCGTGCCGACCAGCGTGTATATGAGCTTTTAGACCAGAAATTTAACCTTTTCAAGGGTGTATTTGGAGCCAGTGACGATGTTCTGGGTAAAGCTACTGATAGCCTTGATTTTGAAAGACAAATATTAGAGATCTATCAGAAGTGTAGAAATACCGAAGAGATAGATGCCGAATTTGATGCACTGCAAGAGAGAATGCGAGATCGTATAGACGAGACTTTAGATAAAACGCGCCGTTCGTTACTAGAACACTTTGATGAAGATGTGGTGAGCAAATTACGCATACGAAAGGATGCAGACCAAGAGCGGCTTTCTCTTTTTAACAAATTACTGTGGGAGCTAACAATCGATGTTCTAGGCCATCACATCACGATAAAAGAGAATAACAACGCTGTTTTTAGACTTAATAATTCTCCAGATTCACACCTACCCGTACCACTAGGTAGCTACCAGTTGGGAAAGAGTACAGCATTGGCCTACAACTACCGTTTGAGTCATCCTTTGGCCCATTGGGTTGTGAATCGTTCGAAAGAGACCGAAACACCTGCCACGCATCTACTGTTTGATTACTCCAACCATCCTGCAAAGATAAGTTTACTGGGGCAGCACGTAGGTAACAGTGGTTATTTATCGGTTGTGCTCATTCAGTTTACATCACTTAAGGAGTATGAAGAACATCTAATTTATGGTGTAGTAGATGATACGGGAAAATTACTTGACGACGAGTTTGCTAAAAAGTTACTCTCCCTCTCGGCATCATCTATTGAAAAGGTAGTTATTGAGAATACCGAAATTCTTGTAAACAAATTAGCAGATGAACGAATAAAGCTGTATGAACAACTAGAAAACAGAAATGCTCTTTATGTAAATGAGGAGATAGCCAAAATAGAGTGCTGGGCAGAAGATAAGAGCTTTGCCTTAGAACAAGAACTGAAAGAGATTAAGAAGAGTCTTAGAGAGAAAACTCGTCAGGCAAAATTGGTGGGCGAAAGCCAAAAAATGGTAACTTTACAGCGTGAGGTGCAAGGGTTGTCTAAACTGCAGCGCACCAAAAGAAATGAACTGTTTGAGGTAGAAGATGAAATAGAACGCCGCCGCGATGAGATTATTACGCAAATAGCCGATTCGCTCAAGCAGCAGGTAGTAGAGAAAGAGCTGTTCACTATACGGTGGACCTTAAAATAGAAAAAGAAATAACAGAAAATATGGCATCACAATTTAATCGATTCAAAGATACACTATCGGAACTTTTTATGCTGGACCAGGCAGAACTTGACTTTGGTATTTATCGCATTATGAACCAAAAGCGTACGGAGATAAATCGCTACCTGGAGGTAGATTTGGTAAATCAAGTGAAAGAGGTATTGGCTGCAAATGCAGGTGGGAAGCGTGAATTGCTACAAAAGGAGATAGCCGAGGCTACGAAGAGTGCCGAGGCACTGGGTGTGGATGCGAATACCCTCCCTAAGATACAATCGCTGAAAGCTGAGCTTGCTGAATTGGGGGGTGCCGAAGATTTAGAGAATGAAGTGTACGACCACTTGGCCACTTTTTTTAAACGCTACTACGATGGGGGCGACTTTATTAGTCTGCGTCGTTACAAAAAAGATGTCTATGCCATACCTTACGAGGGTGAAGAGGTAAAGCTGCACTGGGCCAATGCCGACCAGTATTACATTAAAACGAGCGAATATTTTCGTAACTACTCCTTTAAACTTACAGATGACAAGCGTGTGTCGTTTGTACTGATTGAGGCATCGACCGAGCAAAACAACAACAAAAGTCAGGGCGATAAAGAGCGTAGGTTTGCACTCTATACCGAGCAACCTGTAGTGATAGAGGGCAACGAACTGCACATAAACTTTACCTACGACCCTACCGACAAAAAGGTTAAACAGAAGGATTTAATAACAGTGGCGTACGATACCGTAAAGCCTCTTATTCCCCTAGAGTTTGCCGAACTCTTCGCTATCCGTGCGACCGATAAAAACAAGAACCGCACACTGCTAGAGAAACATTTTACGGACTATGTGGCCAAGAACACCTTCGATTACTTTATTCACAAAGATTTACGAGGCTTCTTAACGCGCGAACTCGATTTCTACATCAAGAACGAGGTGCTCTTTATTGATGATATCAATACTAAGCAGGAAAGCGAATTCTTAAAGCACCTATCAGCCATTAAAGCGGTGAAGGCTGTGGGGGCTAAGATTATTGAATTCCTTAGTTCGTTAGAGGATTTCCAAAAGAAACTGTGGCTGAAAAAGAAGTTTGTAACGGAGTGCAACTACTGCATTACGCTAGACCGTGTACCCGAAGTACTCTATGCAGAGGTGGTGACTAACGATGCACAACGGGAAGAGTGGGTACGCCTATTTGCTATTAATGAAATTAAAGGAAGTGAGGGTTCTGGTGGCCTTTTTAATGAGGGGGTAACTGCTGGCTACACGGTTCCATTAACCATTGACTTCTTAAAGAGTAACTCCTACTTGGTCTTGGATACTGCATTCTTCGAGAACAACTTTCGCCAGCGTTTAGTTAGCTCTATTGATAACTTTGAGGAACAGCTGGATGGTACGCTTATTAATTCGGAGAATTTTCAGGCGTTGAATTTGCTGCAGGAAAAGTATCAGGAGCAGGTGAAGTCTATTTATATTGATCCGCCGTATAATACGGGAGAAGATGGCTTTCCATACAAAGATACCTTTAAGGGTTCTTCTTGGCTCTCGATGTTTAGTGACAGATTAAACCTATCTTACTCTATGATGAATGAAGAGGGATTTTTTATGTGCCACATGGATGAGCATGAACATTTTTCATTGGAATGGCTAGTAAAAAAGGCATTTGGGAGTGATGGAGATATGGGTAAACTTATTTGGGATAAAAGAAATCCAAAAGGAGATGCTAAAGGGTTAGCTGTTCAACATGAATATGTTCACTTTGCCACCAACAACCCTTTAGCTTTAAAGAATAATACTTTCATACGTAAAAAAGAAAATGCTGAAGCAATATTAGCCAAAGCTGTTCAGCTTATAAATAAGGCAAAAGGAGTCACTGACAATGTAAGAGTAGAGTTTAAAGCTTGGATTAAAAAACAAGATTTTACTGGCGGAGAAAAAGCTTATGAATTTATTGATGACAATGGGAATGTATACCAATCGGTTTCAATGGCATGGCCCAATAAGAAGAAGGCACCAGATGATTATTTCATACCTTTGATTCACCCTATAACCAAGAAACCATGTCCTGTACCTTTTAGAGGTTGGAGAAATCCACCTTCTACAATGGCAGAGTTATTAGAAAATAACTTCATTCTTTTTGGTGATAATGAGAGTACACAACCTCGAAGAAAATATCTACTAAAAGATAACTTAACAGAAAATGTTTCATCGTTATACTATATGGGTGGTAGCGATGATGCCATGTTTGAGAATATGGGGTTTATGTTTGAGAACCCTAAACCCATAAAAGCTGCTCAATATTTTATTAATACAAACGCTTACGAAGGGAGCCCACTTATCCTCGACTATTTCGCAGGCTCCGGCACAACCGGCCACGCCGTAATCAACCTCAACCGTGAAGACCAAGGCAAACGCAAATACATCCTTGTAGAAATGGGCACCTATTTCGACAAGGTAACCAAGCCCCGTATTCAAAAAGTAATCTACAGCAAAGATTGGAGAGAGGGTAAGCCCGTTAGCCGCGAAGGGAGTAGCCACTGCTTTAAATACCTACGCCTAGAACAGTACGAAGATACACTAAACAACCTGGTAGTAAAACAAAAAGCCGAACAGAAGGATGCATTCAACAACTCCGATACCTTCCGTGAATCTTTCTTGCTAGGCTATATGCTAGATACCGAAACCAAAGAGAGCTTACTAAATACCGATTGGTTTGTAAATCCATTTGCCGTATCACTCCATGTAACTCGTCAAAACGAGATGCAGCAGCGCACCATAGACCTAGTAGAAACGTTTAACTACCTTATAGGGTTAAACATAGAGGCCATTGGCTATCCCAAAGAGGGAATTTGCACCGTAACGGGTACTACTCGCCGTGGCGAACGTTCACTCGTTATTTGGCGAGACTGTACCAAAATAGACAATGCAGCTCTAAACACATTCTTTAAAAAGAGTGCCTACTCTACCCGTGACAATGAGTTTGACCGCATCTACATAAACGGTGATAACAACCTAGAGAACCTGCGCACCGACCAAGAGCACTGGAAAGTAGTGCTAACCGAAGAGGAGTTTGCAAAACGAATGTTTGAAAAATAAGCTATGCTAACAAGTACAATTGAGTGCAATAATCCAAGGAAAGTTATCAACTCCATTAATCAATTAATAGAGTTGATAACTCCTATATATAAACAAAAGAATATTGTAGCAATTGAAAATATTGAGCTCAAATTTGAGCTCAAATTAGCAGACATGCTCACAAACTATTTTCAGATGCCCCATGAGCTAAGTCAGGTAACTTGTGATAAGGAAATATATTTCTGTAATGTAGAAGCAGAAAAGATAAATTTTGATTCTATCATTTTTGACAATAAAGTAACTATTGCATATTGCACCTTTAATGATTATGGTATAAACTCAGGACTCCATATTTACGATTCTACTTTTTCATCTGACCTAAGTATCGAGAATAGTACGTTTTATACAGATCAAGAATGGAGTCTAAAAATAGAAAATGGAAACTTTACAATAAACAACTGTCGTTTTAATAAGAGTTTATCAATCAGAAAATTTCAATTATCATTAAAGACAGAATTTACTATTTTAGGAAAAACGGTAATAGATCGGAACTTAAGTTTATTATACGGTGTTTCTCCGGGAACGATTGATATACGATGTGAAGTATTAGGAGATCTTTCTTTTCAGTCAATAAATAATGGAAACGGTTGTGGATTCAATATGGGGGAATTAAGATTAGACTCTGCTGCGATTCATTGTGCTACCATTTTTTTGGACTGCTCTTTTAAAAATATAGACATACTAAAGGTCTATTTCACAAAAGAGATTTTTGAAAAGAATCTTACGTACAATATCATATCTTGTGATGCAGCAATTGTCCTTAAGGACCATGCGGTTAAATCAAATAATACCTTCTTAATTCAAAAGCACACAGCTGAAGTTTTCGATCGTAAATTAAGAGAGGATTCTGCTATAGTTTTAGAGAATGTTATTCGGACGATACTGAACCTGAGACAAAAAAGAATTATAACTTTCAGAAGCAGAAGAAAATACACAATCTACTTTTTAGAGCCATTACTGCTTTTTCTCACATCATTCTGGTCTGATGAAAGACTTACTTTATGGCTTAATAAATATTCAAACAACTATAATAGGAGTTGGTTTGCAGGTGTCCGGTTTACACTGACTATAGCAATCTTTTCATATTTCATGATTAACTACTTTGGTCTTAATACACCTATTTTTATTATTGACTGGAGATGTGATAATTTTGGGGAGGTAAGTTTGGGCTTTTTAAAAATAATAGATATCTTTAATTTGTGTAATATTACTAATAACTATTTTGACCTTACTCCTTTGGGGCAATACATTATGTTTATCTCTAAAATACTTATTTCATTTGGTATCTACCAAACTTTATATGCATTTTATAAATCAAAATATTAATATAGAAATACACAACAGATAAAAAGGAAAAAGTAAGCATGCACTCACTGCAAACATAGATACTAAATATTGATTAAACAATTATGGAGAATAAGGAATATAATAGAGCCCCAATTGTTGATGAAAACAACCAAGCCATCATTGACGATGAAAACTTACAAGATGTAGGCGAGAAAATAACAACCCCTTTTTCTCCAAATGACATTAAAATATCGAATCCACCTATGAACTTAGGCGATTTGATTGATAAAATCACCTATGGATACATTGATTTTGATACAGAATACCAACGAGAAGGTAACCTTTGGGTTGGAAATAAACCATCTCGATTAATAGAATCGGTTATGCTGGGGCTTCGATTGCCCGCATTCTATTTTGAAGAGGTAATACCCAAAAAGAAATGGAAGATTATAGATGGGCTGCAAAGGTGCTGGGTCATTAAAAACTTCTGTGTAGACAAAGCGTTTGCACTAAACGATTTAGAATTCCTGGTCGATTTTGAAGGTGAAACCTTCGAATCGCTAGATATTGATA
This sequence comes from Phocaeicola sp., assembly GCA_051651025.1. GTDB lineage: Bacteria > Bacteroidota > Bacteroidia > Bacteroidales > Bacteroidaceae > Phocaeicola. The sequence goes on along the minus strand of JBOFRN010000167.1, from coordinate 526 downwards.
TAATAAGAGACATACGCTCTTTACCCATTACTGTAAATGTATTAGAGAAGGGATCGCCAGACCAAGTGAAGTTTATTCTGTTTAAAAGATTGAACTCGGGTGGAGTACCACTAACCGACCAAGAGGTGCGTAATGCTGTTTTTCAAGGCAGGGTTATTGATGCAATCAGAGAGATGTCAAGGTACCAAGAGTTTCTAGAGGCAGTAGTAACTAAGATTCCTACCAAACGAAAACAATCCGAGGATTTTATCTCGCGCTTTGTAGCATTCTATGTAACACCTTACAGTAAATACGAACCAGATATAAATAAATTTATAAATGGTTCACTAACTGCGATAAAAGAACACTGGAGCGATGCACAAATAGATACGATGAAAGCAGATTTCAGAAGTGCAATGATACTTGCTCAAGCTATATTTGGGAAGGATGCTTTTCGAAAAAGGACAGATGCCGAGGATGCAAGAAGGCCCTTAAACAAAGCCTATTTCGAAGTAATATCGAATGTATTCGCTAGATTAAGTAGTTC
>JBOFRN010000166.1:0-1077 GCA_051651025.1 Phocaeicola sp. | reverse complement strand
CGCACTCTCTTCCCGAAAAGCGCTCCATTATCTCCATGCACATCCGTCCGTTGTGGTAGGGGCATTTCCAGACGCCCGCTTTATCGTCCGATTGGTTTACGCTTCCATCGGCGCGTATGCTCCAGAACCACTCCCCATTTTCGTGGTCTATCAACCTTGCTTTGGTAAATTCCCAGCAATCTGCTGCATGGGTAAGCCCCTCCGATGAACCAAAATGTTGGTAAAGATTTACATAACCCACCATCGCTTCGGCCTGTACCCACCAGTGGCGATCGGCATCAATCTCCGAGTGCTCTTGGTGCAGTTCGTATATCATCCCAGCACCCGGTAGTAACCCCTCGGTAGCCGCCTTGGCTATGGCCACTACGTGTGGTTCTACTTCGCTTAGTAAGTTCTTGTCGCCTAGTTCTAGTGCTGCCTCGTGTAACAACCACGATGCCTCAATATCATGTCCGTACGATACGATGCGCTGTTTACTCACCCACTGTTCATCGAAAAAGAGTTGCAGGTGATTTGTCTCCTTGTTTAGAATCTTATCGACAAAGATGCGCAACAGATTGTGCAACTGTTTCTTTAGCTTCTCATCTTTCCAGACGCGGTAGAGGTTGGTGTAAGGCTCTAGGATGTGGAGATGCGTATTCATGGTGCGGCATTCGTTAGCATCTTTTTCGCTAAGGCGCATATCGGCTATTTCGCCCCATTGGCGGGTGAGTGCCTCGCAATAACCATTGTTTACGGTATCAAAGCTATGATTTTCGATGTCGTGAAAGAGGCGAATGGCATACTCCAACGCTTCGGCATCGCCCGTGGCACGGTGGAATTCACTCAGTCCGTAAATGGCAAATCCGATGGCATAAATCTGCTTTTTGCTATCGAGAGGTACTCCTTCGCTTGTTAAGCTCCAGTAGATACCTCCAAACTGAGGGTCGTAAAACCGGTCGATGATTTCGCGTTTGGCACGGGTGGCTACCTCCAAATAGCGCGGCTCTTTCAGTAGGCGATAGGCGGCCGAGAAGGTCCAAAGGATGCGTGCATGGAGGATGGCTCCTTTGGGAGCTGAAGCCACTACGGTTTCAT
>JBOFRN010000165.1:0-61798 GCA_051651025.1 Phocaeicola sp. | reverse complement strand
AGATTGTGGGAGAGTAGGTAGCCGCCGTTTTTAGAGAAGTCCTCTGGTTCTAACGAACTGGAGGACTTTTTTTTGGTTTCAACTGAAGCAGTTTCTCTTTGGTTTAAAACCGTTTTTTTTCTTTCGTATTACCTGGAGGCATTTTCCTTTAGATTAAGCCAAAGGACTTTCTGTGTGTCTATCCTTCGAGCTTCAAGGGATCTTACAGTTCCTTTTGTTCTCCAGGTAGAGAACCTATCGATTGTATAGAGGGAATGCTTTTTAGCTCCTTTTTTACTAGCCATTCTTTTTTCAGGACTCTTTCTTATATCAAGTAAGATTGCTAACTACTCCCATTACACTTTCTCTTTCTTTTACTTCGATATACAACGATTGAACTTAGACCTAGTATTTCAGAGAACTTCTATCCGAATAGCAAGTAGTTAACTATCCGAATTCATAATACAAAAGCATCTACTAAATAGATTTTTTATTCCCTTTAGTAGATGCTTCTTATTATAGTGTTGAATAGGTTTAATTTTTACATGCTATCTTTTCCTCTGATTCGATCATCGAATGCAGAGAGGGCAGCTTTAGCTCCTTCTCCCATAGCAATCACAATTTGTTTGAAGGGTACGGTCGAAACATCACCTGCAGCATAGATTCCGGGTTGTGAGGTACGGCATGATGCATCGATCTCAATTTCTCCATTTGCTTTTGTTTTTACAATTTCACGAAAAGGTATGCTATTGGGTACCAGCCCTATTTGTACAAATATACCATCTAGTTCATATAATTGTTCTTTGTTTGTCACTCGGTTCTTTACTTTTATAGCTGTAACCTTCTCTCCGTTACCCACAATTTCCATTGTTTCGGATGAGGAGTAAATTGTGATATTTGAAAGACTTTTTGCTTTCTCTTGGAGCACTTGATCAGCTCTAAGTGTATCGGCAAACTCAAATACAGTCACTTTACTACAGATCCCTGCCAAATCGATTGCTGCCTCTATACCCGAGTTTCCACCTCCAATTACTGCTACCTCTTTGCCTGCATAGAAAGGACCGTCACAATGTGGACAAAATGCGACTCCACGGCCTATGTACTCTTCTTCTCCAGCAACATTGAGTTTGCGCCAGCTTGCACCTGTAGCAATAATAAGAGCAGGCGCTCTAAAAATCTCACCACCTATAACGGAGACCCGCTTTAGTTTTCCTTCTACTTTAATGTCGCTAATTTCTCTCTCCTCAAATATTGAAACTTCATATTGATTAACATGCGTTCTAAGCTTGTCGGCAAGCTCCACTCCAGTAGTGTGGGGAGTTGCTATAAGATTCTCGATACCTACTGTTTCTTTTACTTGCCCACCCATTCGTTGTGCTACAATGGCAACTTTTAAGCCTTTTCTAGCCGAGTATATAGCTGCTGATGCACCAGCTGGACCACCTCCGAGCACAATGACATCGAATGATTTCTCTTCGATTGCCTGATTTGATCTCGCTTTAGTACCCACGTTCCGTTCAAGCTTTTGTAAGAGCTCACCTAGGGAACCCCGTCCTACATGTAAAAGTGTACCATTTGCATAAATCGTTGGTACTGCTTGTATCTTTAACTCATTTACCTCTGTTTCGAAGAGTGTTCCATCGATTATATCGTGAGTAATCGAAGGATTGATTAGAGTGATAACATTTAATGCTTGTACTACATCGGGGCAATTGGTGCAGCTTAAGGAGATGTAGGACTGAATATGTATCTCTCCTTTAAGTGCCTTAACACGATTTGCAATCGCTCCGTCGGGGAGATTTTTCCCTTTTCCATCGGCATTGAGTATCGCTAATAGAAGCGAGCTGAACTCGTGGCCACTGGGTATGCCTCTAAATTTGATACCACTATCTATTCCATCCTTTAGAATGTTAAACTCTAATCGAGGCTCAACAGATTGACTCAGCTCACACTGAATTTTGTCTGAACAAGATGCTACTTCGTTAAGGAATTCAATAAGTTCTGTACTCTCCTTCAAACTGGAATGGTGGGTGATCTTGAATGTATAGTTTGATTCCAATGTTTGGAACAGCGTATTTACTTGGTCTAATAAACTTCTTTCTATCATAGTTGTTTGTTTTTGAGTCCTCCTGCACTGAGATTGAGTTGAGCTTATGCTTTTTATTCCTCATTGCTTCAAGGATGAATTCTAGAATTAAAAAAGGCTACTTCAGTTGCTGCGACTCTCGTTAAGGAAGCGGGTACTGAAATAGCCTTACTAGATGGATTACTAATTTGCTGTGGTTAATTAGATTTTACCTACCAAGTCGATGCTAGGCTTCAATGTCTCTTTTCCTTTTTCCCATTTAGCTGGACAAACCTCACCATCGTGTGTTGCTACAAACTGTGCAGCTTCTACCTTGCGAAGGAGTTCGTCTGCATTGCGACCAATGCTGTTGTCTTGTATTTCAGCAATCTTAATTTTTCCTTCTGGGTTAACTACGAAAGTTCCGCGATAAGCCAATCCCTCCTCTTCAATCATTACACCAAATGCACGAGTTAGTACACCGGTTGGATCTGCCAACATGGGATAGTTAATTTTGCGGATGCTATCCGAAGTATCGTGCCACGCTTTGTGAACGAAATGTGTGTCGGTACTTACTGAATAGACTTCAACACCCATGGCTTGAAATTGTGCATATTTATCAGCAATATCTACTAGCTCTGTAGGACAAACGAATGTAAAGTCCGCAGGATAGAAGAAGAAGATAGCCCATTTGCCAATTACATCTTCAGTTGTTACAGTTTTGAATGTTCCGTTATGAAATGCTTGTACTTTAAAAGCAGGTATTTGTGAGTTGATAATTGTTCCCATAATTCTTTATTGTTTTAATGTTTTGTTATTTATTACTGACACAAAAGTATCGGCTTTTTTTTCATTTTAGCAAAAAAAACAATTGAAAGAATTTATGGTCCGATAGACAGAATCTATATGATGAGTTGGGATGGTTTTGGAGTAAGCATTTTTTTGGGTACTGCCCCCCTTATCTCTTCAGTAACCTTCTCCTTTATTCGGTGACGTATAAAGTGAGGGTGTGTGAGCATTACAATTTGTCTAGCTGGAGTAGGAATGGCAAACGGACGTACCAATTCTTTTTGGCTCGCCGCTAATTGTTCTATAGCCAGCTCGGGGATAAATGTAATTCCCTTACCCCCTTCTACCATTCGCATAAAGGTCTCCATACTCCCCAAACTATAGGCGAGTTGACTAGCCTGAGCAGTCTTTAGCTGGCAGAAGCGTACCAGCTGATCGCGGAAGCAGTGCCCTTCGTCAAGCAAGAAGAGCTGCTCACCCGAAAGATCGGTTGTACGGATAACCTCGTGCTCAAAAAGTTTTTCTCCTTTGGCGATATAGGCAAAAAATGATTCATAAAAGAGCGGTGATTGGTTGAAACTTTCCAAATCTGCCATATTTGCTAGAATGGCTGCATCAATCTCTCCATTAAGTAAGTTATGTTTAATCTCGCTAGTTCTCATCTCTATAATTCTCAAATCTATATCTGGATATTTTTTCATTAGCTGAGGTACAAATCGAGGGAGGAGATAGGGTGCAATGGTAGGAAGTATGGCTAGCTTGAAGATGCCACTTACTTTTTCTTGTTCTTCCTGAATAATATGAGGGATTTGTGTGACTTGAGACAGAATATTTTTTGCTTGTTTAATAACTTGCATACCAATTGGGGTGGGCGATATGGGTTGTTGTTTTCTATCAAAGAGGATTACTTCTAACTCCTCTTCTAGCTTTAAGATCATGGCACTCAAGGTGGGTTGTGTTACGCGACAATGTTCAGCAGCCTTGGCAAAGTGTCTAAAATGGTCTACGGCAACGATGTATTCAAATTGTTGGAGGGTCATTTTTTAATTAGGTAGGGATTATAGCTGTATGTTAGGAGGACCTGGCAACTATGAATCGAGTTTCTATTTAGAGTCCGAAGAACTCCGTTTTTTCATATTTATGTTTGCAAGGTATTAAGAATCATAGAATATTCCAAAGCAACTAAAGAATTTCGTTTTATGGCTTCTTCTTTCTCTATAAATATAGTGAATCTTAAGCAACAGAGTAATTCAAACTTAAATGAAAAAGATAGATTTAGAGCATGTTTCACTTTTTCTCTCTATCTTTGTTCTCAATTATAAAAACTAGATACAGATGACGATAGAAAATAAGCTTGTAGCCTCTGTAATCAGCGGTATTAAAGCGCTGTACGGAGTAGAGGTACCTGAGAAAATGGTACAACTGCAAAAGACAAAGAAAGAGTTTGAAGGACACCTTACAGTAGTTGTTTTCCCTTTCTTGAAAATGTCAAAAAAAGGGCCTGAACAAACGGCCCAAGAGTTGGGTGACTACTTGATTCAAAACAATCCCGAATTGGTTTCTGCTTGCAATGCAGTGAAGGGCTTTTTGAACCTAAGCATCTCGGCTACTTGTTGGATTGAGTTGCTAAACAGTATTCAATCCGACGAACGTTTTGGCTTGGTAGCTGCAGGCGAAGATGCTCCTTTGGTGATGATTGAATACTCATCGCCTAATACCAACAAACCGCTTCACTTGGGGCACGTGCGTAACAACCTTTTGGGTGCTGCACTAGCTAAAGTAATGGAAGCCAACGGTAACAAGGTGGTAATGACCAATATTGTAAATGATCGCGGTATCCACATTTGTAAGTCGATGTTGGCTTGGCAAAAGTTTGGCAATGGCGAGACTCCCGAATCATCGGGCAAGAAGGGCGACCACCTGGTGGGCGACTACTACGTAGCTTTCGACAAGCACTACAAAGCAGAAATTGCTGAGTTAGTAGCTCAAGGCATGACCAAAGAGGAGGCCGAAGCGAAAGCTCCTTTGATGGAAGAGGCACGCGAAATGTTGCGTAAATGGGAAGCAAATGATCCTGAAGTATATGCACTTTGGAAACAGATGAATGAGTGGGTATATGCCGGTTTCGACGAGACTTACAAAAAGATGGGCGTAAGCTTTGACAAGATATACTACGAATCAGAAACCTACCTAGAAGGAAAAGAGAAGGTAATGGAAGGTTTGGAAAAAGGATTCTTCTACCGCAAAGAGGATGGTTCGGTATGGGCCGACCTAACTGCCGAAGGGTTAGATCATAAACTACTGCTTCGTGGTGATGGCACATCGGTATACATGACGCAAGACATTGGTACAGCCAAACTTCGTTACCAAGATTATAACATCAACAAGATGATTTATGTAGTAGGGAATGAACAAAATTACCACTTCCAAGTGCTTTCTATCTTGTTGGATAAGCTAGGCTTTGAGTGGGGTAAGGAGTTGGTTCACTTCTCGTATGGAATGGTGGAGCTTCCTGAAGGGAAGATGAAGAGCCGTGAAGGTACAGTAGTAGATGCCGACGACTTGATGGAATCGATGGTAGAAACTGCCAAAGAAACTTCGGCAGAGCTAGGTAAACTAGATGGTTTGACGCAAGAAGAGGCCGACGATATCTCTCGCATTGTAGGTATGGGTGCTTTGAAATACTTTATCTTGAAAGTAGATGCACGCAAAAATATGACCTTTAATCCACAAGAGTCTATCGACTTTAATGGCAATACGGGTCCATTCATTCAATATACATATGCTCGTATCCAATCGGTATTGCGCAAGGCTGCTGCAGCGGGTGTCGTTATTCCAGCAGAACTGCCTACCAACTTGGCACTAAGCACCAAAGAAGAGGGGGTTATCCAACTTCTAGCTGAGTTTAAAGCGGTAGTAAAACAAGCGGGTACCGACTACAATCCGTCAATTATTGCTAACTATACGTATGAATTAGTAAAGGAGTACAACCAATTCTACCATGAATTTAGCATTCTTCGCGAAGAGAACGAAGCAATGAAAGTATTCCGTTTGGCTTTGAGTGCCAACGTAGCAAAAGTTATTTCATTGGGTATGGGCTTACTAGGTATTGAAGTACCTGCTAGAATGTAAGCAGTGCTACTAAACTACCAGAAGTAATTCATAAACCAGAAATTATCCTTCATTCAGCAGCTGTTTAGCGGCTGTCTGGAGGATGTTTTGTAATATCTAAAGAATGGCAAAGAGTAAATATTATGTAGTATGGCGGGGAGTGAATCCAGGTGTATATACATCGTGGACAGAGTGTCAACTACAGATTAAGGGGTATGAGGGAGCACTTTTTAAATCGTTTGGAAGCAAAGAGGAGGCCGAACATGCTTTTCTTTCGCCTGCTCACCTTTATGTCGGAAAATCGGCTTCGAAAGCAACGGCTGCACCCAAGCAGTGGCCTGAAAACCTTGAATTGAATTGTGTGGCGGTCGATGCGGCTTGTAGTGGTAATCCAGGCCCTATGGAATACCGTGGGGTATACTTACAAACCGAACAGCAGATATTTCACTATGGCCCAGTTCATGGCACCAATAACATTGGTGAGTTTCTAGCCATTGTGCACTGCTTGGCTCTCTTCAAGCAGAAGGGAACCAATATGCCCATCTACTCAGACAGCCGCACGGCCATGAGTTGGGTGAAACAGAAGAAATGCAAAACCAAACTGGAACGAACTCCCAAGACCGAACAGCTGTTTCAAATGATAGAGCGTGCTGAGAAATTCTTGAAGGAGAACCGTATCACGACCCCTATATTGAAATGGGAGACTGACCAATGGGGGGAAATTCCAGCCGATTTTGGACGGAAGTAAGCGTATTACAGAAACTGTATTGATTTCATTCGGCTCTTCGAATAACTCCTTTCACTAGAAGAGGTCATGAACTAAGTCAACAGCTTGAACGAAAGTAAAAAAAAATCGCTCTTTTAGGGGGGGACTTATTTAAACCAAAGAGATAAGAATTGGTCTGCTGTATACCAGTAAATACCGATTAACTGAACGATAGGGCTTGCTTTGCCCTCTTAAGATTAAGATTATATGAAAAAAAGAATACTCTATCTACTGTCTCATTTTGTGACAGTTTGGTTGCTATTTATCATCCAGAAGCCTCTCTTTATGCTACTAAATAGGGCAGAGGGTGAAGTTACAAGCTTTGATAATTATTGGCAAGTAATGCTGCATGGATCTAGTCTCGATGCTACAACGGCTGCCTATACTACCACCTTACCTTTCTTAGTTATTCTCATAAGTCTTTGGTTCAAACGATTCCCATTAAGAAAGATACTCGTAAGTTATTTAGTCATGCTGGGTGTTCTGCTCTCCTTAATCTTTGTGGTCGATGTAGGACTCTATCCCTTTTGGGGCTTTAAGCTCGATGCTTCTATCTTTCTCTATTTAGACTCACCGAAAGAGGCATTGGCTAGTGTTTCTACTGGCTTTCTGCTGTTAAGAGCTTTGGCTATTGTTGCTCTATCCGTGGCTGTAGTAAGACTGCTAGTAGTGGTTACTCCTCGCAATTTGAGTGAGGTAAAGCAAAAGACCATTGGTTTGGTTGGTTTGTTGCTAGTGGGTGGATTACTTTTTGTTACCATTCGCGGAGGAGTAAGTGAATCGACTGCCAATATTGGACAGGTATATTTTAGCGAAAAACAATTTCTGAACCATTCGGCTGTGAATCCTGCCTTTAGTTTGCTCTCTTCGTTGGGGAAATCAGAACGCTATGAGGAGGAGTTTAACTTCTTTGAGGAAGAGAAACGAGCTAGACTCTTTCATGGGCTGTATACTACTATGGATCGTGACATGCTAGCTGATAGCGATTCAGTAAGAATGCTGCTCAAGACCAATCGCCCCAATGTTTTGGTCGTGCTCTGGGAGGGACTAGGAGCTACCTTTGTAGAGCCTTTGGGTGGCATGAAGGATGTAACTCCCAACTTCAATAGACTATCCGAAGAGGGGGTGCTCTTTACCAATTGTTATGCCAATAGTTTTCGAACCGATCGTGGTACACTCTCTACCTTTAGTGGCTATCTAGGTTTCCCCACCCTCTCGGTGATGAAGATGCCTGCCAAGAGTCGCACACTCCCCTCTTTTACAGCAAATCTATTGGAAGCAGGTTATAGTACCGATTTCCTATATGGAGGCGATATCAACTTTACCAATATGAAGAGCTACTTGCTCAGTAAAGGATATCAGCGAGTAACGGCCGATGTAGACTTCAGTAGTAGCCAACGAAAAACGGGTGCATGGGGGGTAACGGACTCTATTACATTTAATCACCTCTACCAAGAGTTAATAGGTAGAAGTGAAGAGAAGAAGCCTTGGCACACTGCTTTCTTAACGCTAAGTAGTCATGAACCATTTGATGATGTGCCTTACCATCGATTGGAGGAGAAAATACCGAATGCATTTGCCTATACCGATCATTGCTTTGGCCACTTTATAGATCAATTAAAGCAGACAGCACTTTGGGATAATCTACTTATCGTCTGCTTATCCGATCATGGTTTCTTTTACCCACGCGAAGGTAGTCCAACAGATCCTGCTTACTACCATATCCCCATTTTGTGGTTGGGCGGTGCCGTAAAGGAGCCTGCCAAGATAGAGTGCCTGATGAATCAATCCGATCTAGCGGCTACTCTATTGGGACAGTTAGGATTAGACCATTCTGAATTTGGCTTTAGTCGAAACGTACTTAGTACGGATTATACCTATCCGTTTGCTTACTATACCTTTAGCAATGGTTTCTCTTTTCAAGACAGCACCGGTGTGACGGTTTTTGACAATTATTCGCAACAAGTCACCTTGAATCGAAAGGATGGGCAAGAGGAGCGATTAGAACGTGGAAAAGCGATTCTTCAAACGCAGTATGATGATTTAGGAGCACGATAAAAATTCCTCTATCACACCATTCGTCGCGGTACTAAAATGGAAGGGGCTTCTCAAATAGTAGTGCGAAGCCCCTTCCATTTTATTTTGATTGGATGCAGATTTCATCGTTATTCATTCGCTCCATATATTGCTGGATAATGGCTTTTAGCTCCTGCTCCATAACAGCTTGTTCCGACTCCTGCCCCAGTAAATTCTTTTGTAGTAATGAATCAGATTTGAACTGATAGAAGCCTTTCGAAGTTGCTCCATCAAACTGAAGCAGATAATCGCCCTTTACATATTGATAGACTCCATTAAGGTAGTTTACAGCATAACCGTCCTCATTTGGTGTGCTAAGTAGATCTGAACCAAAAGCAATGTAGGGCTTATCATAACCCACATAACTTAGTATAGTAGGCATTATGTCGATTTGTTGGGCAATTCGTTCTTCATACCCAGCGAGCGTTGAGTCACCAGGTGCATAGAATAGGATGGGTACTTGGAACATTCCCAAATCAGTTTGGTAGTAATCCACACTGCTTTGGTTGGTATGATCGGCCGAAAGTACAAAAAGGGTTTCGTTAAACCAAGGTTGCTGAGCTGCCTTTTCAAAAAAGCGTTTAAGTGCATAATCAGTATAAGCTATACACTTGTGTATGGGTAACTCTCCCTCTGGAAATTGATTCTTGTATCTCTCTGGAATCTTAAAGGGGTGGTGCGAAGAGGCGGTGAAAACAGCTGTAACAAACGGCTGCTCAAAGTCGTTTATCTTGTCGGCAAAGAACTGCAAGAACTCTTCGTCCCAAATAGCCCACATGCCATCAAAATCTTTATCGCCGTTGTAATTGGGATCCTGATTGAACTCTGTTCGTCCAAAATAGTCGCTAAAACCAGCTGCACGGGCAAAGGCCTGGAAACCCATTGATCCGTTATCGGCCCCGTGAAAGAAGGCGGAATAGTACCCTTTTTGATTCAACTCGCCTGCTACGCTACTTACGCTGTTCATAGCTGCTGAAGTTAAAAAGAAGGGTTCTATAAACATGGGAATACTGGAAAGAATGGAGGGCATACCATCGATACTCTTTCGCCCATTCCCAAAGGTATGTCGAAAGCTTAGACTTTTACCAACCAGAGAGTCTACAAAGGGGGTATAACTAGGATATTCTGCAATTCCTAACTCCTTGTTCAATGCTCCAATATACTCTCTTCCAAAGCTCTCCACAATTAGTACCACTACATTCTTGGGTGTAAAGGGTTTTCCTTCTTTGGGTTGATGTAGAGGTGTATATATTTTTTCTAGATTCTTCTCAGAGAAATACCCCGGGTTGATAAATGCTTTTTTCCCTATAGTACGAATCATAGAGAAGGGGGTATTTAGCACAAGGGTTGCTTCAGTGGGTCTGTTTACATATTGGTTGGCATTACTTAGGGTAATGGGACGAACAGCAGTAGTCATTCCACCACGCATACCTGCAATGCAAAGTGGTACAAAAAGTCCCAATGAAAGTACCTGAATGGTGTAATAGAACCAAAGTGGAGAGATATAGGGCTTTCCTACAGGTTTTACGTAGAGACGCGATAATAAGCCAATAAGTAGAATGGCAACGATAACTAGGTACCAGTGATTTAGGAATTCAATGCCCAATACACTACCTAGATTATTTTCGTTGCTAAACTCCTGAAAAATAGTTGCTGTAGTACGGCGACCCGTGTATTGAAAATAAACAGCATCGGCTAGATTGGTAAAAATGCAGAGACTGTTTATAAGTAGATAAATACTCTTGGTAAAACTTTGGTACTTCTCTTCTTCCTTATAATGAATGGGAAAAAGCATCAACAGTGCATAGAGCGCATGCGTATAGAGAATAGCCGACGTGTCGAACATCCAACCACCTTTTAAAATCTGTACGAACGACTCCGTTGTAAGATGCTCTGCAAAGACAGTCCAATTCTCAAATAGAAATGCAAAGCGGCAAAGTGCAAAGCAGAGGTAAGCTAACAGTAGATTAGCGACGAAAGCAACGGGCGACGAATAGTAGGATTTTGCAAGTTTCATGGTTTGATTTGTGTTTTTTACGAAGTGTACGAGTTAAAGGCAATCGAAATGATACGCCGATACCCGCACGAAGGCTACTTTGAATGTGATACGATCAGTAAAAACGTTATTTCCACAAAAATACAAAAAAATGTGGGAATATACTTCCATTTATTACGCTCACTCCATCTGTTGGAATCTTTCTTTCCAATTGATCATATAAAAGGAGATTTTTTGTATGTTTGTAGTATAAAGAGAAGTTTTAGAATCTCTTATTAATTACTGAGAATACAAGCCGTATGAAAATAGGATTTGATGCCAAGCGGGCAGCACAGAATAGAACAGGATTGGGAAACTATAGCCGATTTGTATTGCGTATTCTATCGCAGTATATGCCTGAACATAGCTATCACCTCTATGTACCGAGCGAAAAGCGAATGCCGTTTTTAACTGAAATACCTACAATTTCAGCGCTTCTGCTTCATTTCCCCCCTTCATGGATTTCAAAGAAATTAAAATCGATTTGGAGAACGTGGGGAGTCTCTTCCGATATTAAACAGGAGGGAATTACCCTTTATCATGGATTAAGTAATGAGCTCCCTCTCTCTATTCAAAAAGGTGGCTGTAAGAGTATTGTAACGATTCATGATTTAATATTCTTGCGTGCTCCTCACTATTATAGTACTATTGATAGCTTCATCTATAATTATAAGTTTAAGAAGGCTTGTCAACTGGCCGATTGTATTATTGCTGTAAGCGAGTTTACTAGACAAGATATTATATCGTACTACGGAATTGACCCCAAAAAAATAGAGGTGGTTTATCAAGGCTGTGATCGCGCTTTTGCTATTGCTGTAAGTGAGACGAAGAAGCAAGAAGTGGCAGAAAAGTACAGTTTACCGTCGCACTACCTACTCTATGTAGGTACCATTGAAGAGCGAAAGAACCTGTTGTTAATAGCCCAATCACTCAAAGAGGCTCCTGTCGATGTGCGTGTGGTAGCTGTAGGAAAGCGAACTCCTTACCAAGCCGAAGTAGAGGCTTACTTAGCAGCGCATGGGCTAACTGAAAGGGTAACTTTCTTAAATAGTGTCCCTTTTGATGATCTACCAACGCTTTACCAAATGGCGCATCTCTTTGTTTACCCCTCCCGGATTGAGGGATTTGGGATACCCTTACTAGAAGCTTTAAATAGTGAAGTACCGGCTATTGGTTGCACAGGGTCTTGCTTGGAAGAGGCAGGTGGTCCAGACTCAATTTACGTATCACCCGATAGCCCTCAAGAGTTGGCTCATGCCATAACAAAGGTCTGGAAAAATGATTCTTTACGTGCAGAAATGGTTGAAGGTGGAAAAAAATATGCTACCCATTTCTCTGATAAACTTTTAGCAGAGAAACTGATGGCAGTCTATAAGAAGGTGGTTGATGTAGGAGCTTAATTCGTAGTTCTATTTGCCCTTTTCCATCGGTTGTGTGACCACAGCCAATATTGAGGAACCGCTTCAATATCTTCAGCTAGCTTCTTAAAATAGATATCTGTAATTTCAAAGTCAGTGTATGCTTGTGGCGTGTCTGTTATTAGCTCAAAACGGCAATGATAATAACCTCGTTTGGGACGAGAAACTTGTGCATAATAGACCAGTGAGTTCGTCTGTTTAGCAATTTTCTCTGTACCTGTTAGTACTGGTGTATCCTGATTCAAGAAATCACACCAATGGTGAGTACTATTCGGAATGGGGGCTTGATCGGAGATAAAGCCAATAATAAAAGGCTTCTTTTCTTTCCGTAAAGAGATAATCTTGCGCAGTGTATTTGCCATAGAGATGCTAACCGTTCCACATCTGCCCCGTAGATTTAAGAAGAGTTTATCGGCTGTTTTATTTTGGAGAGGGTGATAAATTTGTCCTGCTAGATGGTTAGGGTGCACATGCAAGCCGAGTGAGGTAATCCATTCCCAATTTCCATAGTGTCCTAGATATACTACAGCCGACTGCCCACTCTCTTGCATTCGCTGCTCCATTTCCTCAATCCCTTCGAAAGTCATTCTTCGCTTAATTTCCGATTGGTTCATTGTAGCAAACTTTAAGGTTTCGACAATGTAATCGCAGAAGAAGGCATAAAATTTCTTTTCAATGCTTCTTATCTCTGTTGCACTTCTCTTGGGAAAGGAGTTGGTTAGGTTTTTCCGAACCACTTTCTTTCTATACCCTACTGCATAATATACAAGGTAGTATAATAAATTTGATAAGACATAGAAAGCTCTTAATGGAAGTAAGGAGAGAATAAGCAAGAGAGAAGCAATGATATAATAGATTAATTTACCCATTTTTTGTCTGAAATAAAGTGAATTGAATAGACAAAAATACAAAGAAAAGATTACTTTTGCAACGGATTTTACTAATGAAATAGGCTATTATTGGATTATGTAATTCTGTTTTTTTCAAATACCTATACCTATTTTTATTTATATGATATCAATTATTACTTGCTCTATAGATAAGAGTCAATATTCAATATTTCAAGAGAATATCTTAGCCACTTGTGGAGTTCCTGTAGAGATTTTTTGCCATGATAACCGCGAGAAGAATTGGGGACTTTCTAAGGTCTATAATTACTATGCAAACCTTGCAAAATACGAGATTCTTTGTTTTGCTCACGAGGATATTCTGTTTCAGACTGAAAATTGGGGAAAGGAGATTTTTAATTTTTATGCTGCTAATCAAGAAGCTGGAGTCGTTGGTTTTGCAGGCTCAATTCTTAAAACAAAAAGTCTGTCCAGTTTAGATATTTACAGCCAGTTAAATAGGTATAATTATATTCAGGGAGGCTATGAGAATGGAAGAATGAAAAAATATACACAAAATCCCAATAATGAATTATACTCTCAGGTTATCTGTTTAGATGGCTTTTGTCTTTTTGTACCTAAGAAAGTGTGGGCTGAGTTTACATTTAGAGAGCAGTTATTTGATGGATTTCATCTTTATGATTTATCATTTACAACAGATGTTGCTACAAAATATAAAAACTATGTTTGCCATACACTTCGAGTAGTACATCTTTCGCGTGGTTCTTTTTCAAGTAATTGGTATAAATATGCTAAGCTTTATCATGAGAAAATGGGGAATCTATTGCCTCTATATAGTACTTCAGTATCTGTCTCATTTGCAAATAAATGTGAGTGTCGTGCTTCTTATCTATTTTCAAAACGTGATTATCTTGCAAAGTGGACAGGCAGAAGTCGCATTCAAATATTGAGTGAGTTATATGAAGAGACTGGTTCTATCTTTTTTGTTAGTAAATTAGCTTATTTTATATTAAGTGATAGTTTAAAGCGAAGAGTATTCAAAATGTCTTGGGGTTAAAATAATCGAGTGAAATTATGTCTAAGAAGCCAATAGTTGCTGTTGTAATTCCTGTTTATACAAATGAGTGGAGTGAATTTGAGATTATATCCTTTAATCGTTGTAAGTTAATTCTAAAAGAACACTCCATATTTGTGGCGGTTCCTATTAGTTTAGACTGTTCAAAACTTCCAGTAAATTTAGAGGGTATCATCGTAAAGCAGTTTCCAGACCATTTTTTTGAAGGTATTCAAGGCTATAATCGGTTTATGTTAAGCTCTCTTTTTTATTCTTCTTTTCTAGAGTACGATTATATTTTGATTAGCCAGCTTGATTGCTATATTTTTAAAGATAATCTTTTGGATTTCTGTAATGCCGATTATGACTATATTGGTGCTCCTTGGTTGCCCAGCCATGAAAAGTCGTTCGTCAAGACTTTTTTTCGTAAATTAAAGCAAATAAAGAGCTCTTATAGTAAGCGCATTCACCCTGTTGATCGCTATTACCAAGTTGGAAATGGTGGTTTATCTCTTCGCAAAGTTTCTACATTCTTAGAAATAACAGCAACGAAATGCTCTGAGATTGATACTTTTTTATCCAAAAAGGGTGATTTGTACAATGAAGATATCTTCTTTGCTCTTTATGTAACAACCTTGGGTCTAAAGTTGCATAAGCCCTCTTTTAAAGTAGCAGCTCAGTTTGCTATAGAAAGAAATCCAGCTTATGGAATGCAAATAGCAGGTGGATTACCTTTTGGTTGCCATGCTTGGTACAAGGAACCATTTTATTCTTTCTGGAGGAATTATATATCATTAAAATGCTAAATATTTCAATGATATTCGATTATTTGTAATGTCTTTTATCTCATTCTATTCCATTTGTGTAGATGATATTTTAAGTAGTAAAAATAGGGATTGAATATTCTGAAACATCTCAGGTGTGTTTTTTCTCGCATTGCGCCATCAATCCATAACATAAAGTTTATTTTTTTTTTGTAGACTAAGACTTTTTTTCGTGCTAAAAGCTCACTTTCCTTATACTTTTCACTCTTTGTTCCAAGAGAAATTGATTGGTCATGAATACGATATTTAACTGTTTGACATGGCATATAGTAAAAAGTATAATTGTTAACAGCAGCCTTCACCCAAAATGGCCAATCTTCCATCATTGGGATATTTTCATCAAAGCCTCCAATTGTCTCATAAACCTCTCTTGAAATGAATGCAGTGGGTGCTGGAATAAAGTTTGATAGAGCTATTCTTATTTGGAAATCTTTTTTGCTTAATTTAAATAGAGGATATTTAAAGTGTTTCTCTAAATCTATATTTATGTTTTGTTGATTTATTCCTAAAACCTTTGAAAATAAGATCTTAATCTCATTGTTTTGTAATATAAAGTTATGATTAAGCTCAATACAATTGGGTAATAGAATATCATCTCCTGCAATAAACTTGATCCAACTACCTTCTGTTACATTGAGTCCCCTATTGCAGTTAGCAGCTATTCCTGTATTTACAGAAGTTGTTACAATCTGGGTTCTAACAAAAGAATTACTATTTGCAGAGATCCACTCTTTACAGATTGCAACAGTATTATCTTTTGAACAATCGTCACTAATGATAAGCTCTATATTCTGGAATGTTTGGATTTTAATGCTTTCTAATGTTTCCAAAATATATTTTGAAGAATTGTAGGTAATTACCACAATAGAAATTAAAGATTCATTATTCATTTCATGAGTATTATTTCCAGTTATTTATAACATCAACAACGATTTTCATCTCTTCTAGGCTCATTACAGGGCTCATCGGTAGACTTAGTTCTTCGTCATGTATTTGTTCTGTAATAGGATAGCTATCCTTATTCCACTCTTTGTAACACTCTTGTTTGTGCGGAGGAATAGGATAGTGGATGATAGTCTGAACACCCTTCTCTGCTAAATAGGCTTGAAGCTCCTCTCTACGTTTGCAACGAATGGGGAAGATGTGGAATACATGTGCATCCCAATCTTGAACTACGGGTAGTGTAACTTCTGGGTGGTTGATATGCTCTATGTAGTAACGCGCTACCTCTTTGCGTAGTTCAATATCCTCATTCAGGTATTTTAGCTTTACACCCAGAATGGCTGCTTGAATCTCATCAAGGCGAGAGTTACGGCCTATATATTGAAATACATACTTCTTTGTTGATCCATAGTTGGCCAGGGAACGAATAACCGTTGCTAACTCAACATTATTCGTGGTAACTGCTCCTGCATCGCCAAAGGCTCCTAGGTTTTTGCCAGGGTAGAAACTGTGTCCTGCTGCATCTCCCAATGCTCCTGTCATAATGCCCTTGAACTTACACCCATGTGCTTGTGCATTATCTTCGATCAATTTTAATTGGTGTTTTTTGCAGACTACCCCAATCATCTCCGTGTAGGCGCATTGACCATACAAGTGTACAAGCAGTATACCTTTAGTTCGCTCAGTTATAGCAGCCTCTACAAGGCTTTCATCCAATTGGTAAGTAGCTAGATTAGGCTCTACGAGTACAGGCTTTAATCCATTCTCGCTGATGGCTAAGATAGATGCAATATAGGTATTGGCAGGTACAATAATCTCGTCGCCTGGTTGCATAACACCCATTTCGATATAGGCACGGAAAATCCAAATCAAAGCATCTAGTCCATTGGCACAGCCAATAGCGTATGTGCTGCCGATGTAATTGGCATAGTCGGCTTCAAACTGTGCATTCTCTTTTCCTTGTAAATACCATCCACTATCTACTACCCGTGCTACTGCTTCGTGTATCTCTGCTGAGTACTTTGCAGTTATTTTTTGTAAGTTTAAAAATTTAATCATATGGTATACTCTTTTCCCTCTTTGTCTTTTTTATTCATGTCAAGTAAAACGCCCTCATTGGTGATAAATCCTTTTTGTACCGCAGGATTTCCATACCATACAGTATTCGCTGGGATGTTTTTGGTAACAACACTTCCAGCGCCTATAAAGGCATAAGTCCCTATGGTATGCCCTGCTACTATTGTAGCGTTTGCTCCAATAGAGGCCCCTTTTTGAATTACCGTTTTTTCAAAACTTAAAGGGTATTGTTTAGATCGAGGTACCAAATCGTTGGTAAAGGTAACATTAGGTCCGATAAAGACATCATCTTCCACTCGAACACCATTCCAAAGCTGCACTCCTGATTTTACAGTCACTCTATTTCCTAGAATAACGTCATTTTCAATTAATACATTGGCGCATATATTGCACTCATTACCAATTTGCGCTTGGGCTAAGATTACACAAAATTGCCAAACCGATGTGTCTTGACCTATCTGTTGGGTTTGTACATCTGCTAGAGGGTGTATCCGATTCATGCTTTTTTATAGTTTATAAAATCATTGTACTCTCTTATGTAATCTTCTTCACTATAGGTGTGCGAAGCTAAGACTAAACAAACGGATCCGGAAGAGAAATCATCTAGTGTTCGCCAAATGCCAGGAACTACATACAATCCTTGATAAGGGCGATTTAAAGTAAACGTTCTTTTGACATTACCATCGTCTAGTGTCACCGAGAAACTACCGCTAGCAGCTACAATGAGTTGACTTAACTCTTTATGCCCGTGACCCCCTCTTGATTCTCCTCCTGGTACATCATACAAATAATAGGTACGCTTGACTTCGAATGGAATCGTTTCGTTATTTTCTACGACAGTGATATTTCCCTTTTCATGATGATGTTTCTCTAATTCTATAATGGTACAATCAAAAACTCGACTATTTTTCATCTTGTTGCTTTTTGAAGATGGTGTAATCAAATAGATAATCTTGCGGATTGTAGGGTGTTGATGCCAATACTAACGCTAATGAATTAGTTGAGAAATTCTCCATTTGTCTCCACATTCCTTTCGGTACATACAATCCGTAGTAGGAACGATTTAGTTGGAATGTTTTTTTCTCTATTGCAGTTTCAATAACGACATCAAAGCTCCCTGATAGGGCTACGATAAACTCCTCGTTTTCTCTGTAGGCATGTCCTCCTCGTGTCTCTCCTCCTGGTACATCGTATATCCAGTAGGTACGCTCTATCTTAAAGGGTATATGACTATACTCTTCGATGAATGATAGATTGCCTCTAGGATCTACTATTTGGGGTAAATCAATGATTCTTGCCTTCATTTTTTTTACTTTTCATTTCAAATGGGTCGTTTGTTTTAATTCTTAATATAATCTGATTAAATTATGAGTTTATGCCTTATAAATCGCTTCCTTGGATATTAGAAAATCACCCCAAACTATTGTCAGGAATAATAAAGCTATTTATCACTTATATAATACGCTAGTGATGCGTCTCTAAAAAAGATTTACGAATCTTTTCTTCAATCATCTCGGCAGTAATCCCCACAAGGCAGGCATAGTCACCTCGCTGGCAGGGTTTATTACCAAATACTGAACAAGGTCGGCAAGATAGCTCTACTTGTACCGCATCTGTGACTTGTTGGTTCCAGCCCATAAAGCCTGCATAAGGGTGGGTAGCGCCCCATACGGAAATAACTCGGGTACCGACAAGTGAGGCTAGGTGCATATTGGCGGAATCCATCGCAACTAAGGCGTTGAGGTGGCTAAGTAGTGCCAATTCCTTCTCTAACCCAAGTATTCCAGCTACTGAATAGGTGTGGCTGTATTTTGAAGCCCACTCTTCCAATTTCTCTTTCTCCCCTTTTCCTCCAAATAAGAAAATAGAGGTGTTAGGCTGTCGAGAAAGTAGCTCTATTAACTTTAAGGTGGTTGCTTCGGGAAGAAGCTTTCCAGCATGTGCTGCAAAAGGTGCAATACCTATCCAACGATCGCTTTCGTTTTTAGGAGGGAGTGATAATAGAGTTTCTACTTCGTGAATGGCAGGCTTAATCTGGTCTTTGTAAATGGAGGTAAACTGCACTTTTACCGGTAGACCAAGCTTACTAAACACCTCTGCATAGCGTTCAAATGAGCTCTTCAATGGTTTAAATACCTTCTTCTCCCAACGGGTAAGTGCTTTTTTCTCTTTTCTTCCTTTGTCAATGGAGGCAATCTTCGTTCCACCGAGTTGAAATAGGGTTCGAATGACTTGGGTGCGTAGTACGCTATGAAGATCGGCTACGGCATCATACCCCTCTGCTTTTAACTCCTTATAGAGTCTATATAGACCACCAAGCCCCTTATAACTGGCTAGTTTTACTCCACGAAAAGTTACATTCGAAGGTAGATTTGTAAAAAGAGGTTGTACGAAAGGCTGCGTCAATACCGTGATTTGTACATCAGGGTATTGACGAGCAACTGAATCTATAACGGGTATAGTCATGGCTACATCGCCAAAAGCAGAGAAGCGAACGACTAATAGTTTCATTTTTTGCCGTAAAGAACGGGGTTTAGAGAAGGATCGTTGTACATTTTCATCTGTTTGTAGACTTTCATGTAGCGTTCTCCAGCTTCAATATCGCTTAATAGTTGGTCAATTGCTGCCGATAAGTCTTTCTTTTGCTCCAACAGCACGTTTAGCTTCTGAGTACATTGCGCTTGATGCTCGGGCGTAGTATCTGTACGTTCGGCTTCTTGACGCATATGATATATTTTAAGTGCTAAGATAGAGAGGCGATCAATGGCCCAAGCAGGACTCTCTGTGTTAATTACAGCACTCTCTTTTACTTCTACCTCTTTGTATTTATCCCAGAAGTAGCTATCAATTAGTTCTACAAGGTCTGTACGATCTTGATTTGACTTGTCGATGCGGCGTTTCAAAGTAAGTGCCTCTACAGGATCAATCTGAGGATCGCGAATGATATCCTCAAAATGCCACTGTACCGTATCAATCCAGTTCTTTAGGTAAAGATAGTACTCTATGCTTTTTACCTCGTAAGGGTTATTAATAGGTGTATCTACATGGTCATTTATATGGTAATCCTTTATGGATTGCTCAAATATGGGGTTGCAAAGTTGGGTAAAAGTCATGCTTCTTTTCTTTAAGAGGTAATTAATTACAAGTTAATTAAAACAACAAAACTATGGAAACTTTTCTAATCAACCAATTAATCTGAAGAAAAGTGTATACCTTTGTCCCTTTGTTTCACAATTTCACCTAGATGAAGATAGTTGTAGATAGTAAGATACCTTACATAAGGGAGGCGCTGGCCCAAATAACCCCCAATGTGGTTTATGCCCCAGGTCGTGGCTTTACTCCCGAATTAGTACAAGATGCTGATTTGCTTATCACCCGTACTCGAACCCGTTGTGACCGCCAGTTACTGGCAGGAAGCAGTGTGAAATTTATTGCAACTGCCACCATTGGGTTCGATCATATTGATTTGGATTACTGTCGGGAGGCGGGAATCTCATGGAGCAATTGCCCAGGATGCAATGCAGGTTCCGTTGAGCAATACATTCATTCAGCTCTATTGTTATGGCAACGTAAAACAGGTTGCTCTTTGCAAAACAGTTGTATGGGGGTAGTAGGGGTAGGCCATGTAGGCAGTCGAATTGCTGCGATGGCCGAATCCCTAGGTATGCGTGTCCTAAAAAATGACCCTCCTCGTGAAAAACAAGGGGAGAGTGGTTTTGTCCATTTATCGACATTGGCACGTGAATGTGACTTTATCTCCTTTCATACGCCACTGGTTTGTACGGGTCAAGACCCTACCTATCATTTAGCCGACCCCTCTTTTTTTAATTCTTTGCAACGCAAGCCGTTACTAATTAATACATCGAGAGGTGAGGTGGTAGATACGCAAGCATTAAAAGAGGCATTGGAGAACGGACAGCTTGCCGATGCGGTTATTGATGTGTGGGAAAATGAACCCCATATCGATTTGGAACTACTAGAGCGTCTCTTCTTGGCTACTCCACATATTGCAGGCTACTCCGCCGATGGCAAAGCCAATGCTACTCGTATGGCACTCGATGCGGTAGCTAAGTTCTTTAATCTTACTCCTTCATGGAGCATTGAGGCACCTGCGCTTCCACCGCGTGTTTATTCATTAAATAAAGAGGAGGCTTTTTTAGAGTTGTACAATCCCACGCGGGATAGTGATTGGTTGAAACAAACTCCAGAACAGTTTGAGGAGTTTCGCGAAAATTATCCACTCCGAAGAGAGTCTTTTTAGGAAGTAAGCCTTTTTGTTTTGTCTGAAAAAACTCACCTAACTCTACCTCATTGAGTAAAGTTAGGTGAAAATGGGGTAGACACTTCTTTATAGTGTGTGCTGTAAAGAGCGCAAATCTAAATGAGGAGTCGTTGTTAGAAACTCTATTTATTGGATCATTGGTCAAGGTTGACAGTTGCTAAACAGATTACTAACCTCTGTTTTCTCCTTTATTAATAGGTGCGATTTTTTATTTATGCAGAATGGATAAATTGTTCTGATAAACCCTTGCTTTTTTCTCTATCCAGCTCTTGAATGCTCCATTTATTCCATTATTTCGACCTTTTCGGTCCCTAAAAAAGGCCAAATAGTGCACAAGCAGCAAAAAAATGTGCAAAAAAAAGCATTTAATTGCCTGATTATTTGCGCAGCTAAAGAAATATATTTTCCTTTGCAGCCACAAAGAAAATGAAATAGTTCAATTTATTAACCAAAAATTAAAAGTTATGTCTGAAATTGCATCAAGAGTAAATGCTATTATCGTTGATAAACTAGGCGTAGAAGAATCAGAAGTAAAAAACGAAGCAAGCTTCACAAACGATCTTGGCGCTGACTCATTGGATACAGTTGAGTTGATCATGGAATTCGAAAAAGAGTTTGGTATCTCTATTCCAGACGATCAAGCAGAAACTATCAAAACAGTAGGCGACGCTGTTTCTTATATCGAAGCTAACTCTAAATAATTCTATCCCTATTTTATAATATGGAATTGAAAAGAGTTGTAGTAACAGGTCTTGGTGCACTTACACCGATTGGCAATACTGTCCCAGAATTCTGGGAGAACTTGCTGAATGGCGTGAGTGGGGCAGGACCTATTACTCATTTCGATGCATCCAAGTTTAAAGCTCAATTTGCCTGTGAGGTAAAAGGGTTTGTAGCAACCGATTTTATGGATCGCAAGGAAGTTCGCAAGATGGACTTGTACACGCAATACGCCATTGCAGCGGCCAAAGAAGCGGTTACTGATTCAGGGATGGATATCGAAAAAGAAGATTTAAATAGAATAGGAGTTATTTATGGTGTAGGAATTGGAGGTATTCATACATTTGAAGAAGAGGTAGGTAACTACGCTTTGACAAAAGATACAATCGGTCCTAAATTCAATCCATTCTTTATTCCTAAGATGATTGCTGACATTGCATCGGGGCAAATCTCGATTATGTATGGCTTCCGTGGTCCTAACTTCACCACTACTTCGGCTTGTGCCTCTTCGTCTAACGCTATTGGCGATGCATTTAACTACATCCGTTTGGGTAAAGCAAATGCAATCGTTACAGGTGGTGCCGAAGCAGCTATTTTCGAAGCTAGTTTTGGCGGGTTTACGGCTATGCACGCTTTGTCTACACGTAATGACGATCCCACACGTGCTTCTCGTCCATTCAGTGCAAGCCGCGACGGCTTTGTAATGGGTGAAGGAGCTGCTTGTTTGATACTCGAAGAGTTGGAACATGCCAAAGCACGTGGTGCTAAAATATATGCTGAGATAGCTGGTACAGGTGCATCTGCAGATGCTTATCACTTAACAGCTTCTCATCCAGATGGTTTGGGAGCAAAGCTAGTGATGAGAAATGCATTAGAAGATGCTGAACTACAACCCGAGGATATTGATTATATCAATGTACACGGTACTTCAACTCCTGTAGGTGATGTATCGGAGGCAAAAGCCATAAAGGATGTGTTTGGTGATCATGCTTACAAAGTTAATATTAGCTCTACCAAATCGATGACTGGTCACCTTCTAGGTGCAGCTGGTGCGGTTGAAGCGATTGCTAGTATCTTGGCAGTGAGAGATGACATTGTTCCTCCTACTATTAACCACGAAGAGGGTGATAACGACGAAAATATCGATTATAACCTTAACTTCACATTCAGTAAAGCTCAAAAACGTACGGTTAGAGCTGCGTTGAGTAATACGTTTGGTTTTGGTGGACACAATGCTTGTGTTATTGTAAAAAAATACGTTGAATAACCGTGTTTGAAAATATGACAGATAAGATAAGGCTTCTTTTTCGCAAGAATAGGGAGTCTTATCTTTGTTTTTATCAAATTCTTGGGTTCTTTCCCAAAGATATTCGCTTGTATGAACAGGCTGTTCTGCATAAATCACTATCCGTTAAATCGGAACAGGGGAAAATGCTTAACAACGAACGATTAGAGTTTCTGGGTGATGCTATTTTAGACGCCATTGTTGCCGATATCCTTTACAAAAAGTATGAAGGTAAGCGAGAAGGTTTTTTGACCAATACACGCTCTAAAATGGTTCAGAGGGAGACGTTGAATTCCATTGCCATCCAAATTGGCTTAGATAAGTTAATAAAGTATGCATCAAAACAATCTTCGCACAATAGTTATATGTGTGGAAATGCTTTCGAAGCATTAATCGGTGCTATCTATCTAGATAGAGGCTACAGGGCTTGTAAGCAGTTTATGGAGGAGCGTATTATTGGAAAGCATCTAAATATTGAGACCCTTTCTAAAAAAGAGACAAACTACAAGTCTAAACTCATAGAGTGGACGCAGAAGAATCGATTTGAGATCTCTTTTGAGTTGCTAAGTGAGACGAAGGAGAAACACTCGAGTCCAGTATTTGTTTCGGAGGTTTATGTAGAGGGTGTAGTAGTAGGGCAGGGCACTGGGCACTCTAAAAAGGAGTCGCAGCAGATGGCAGCTCAAGAGAGTTATAAGAAAATTAAGGGGAATCTCTCCTTTATTCGTTCGCTAGAAGAGGCTAGAGTGCAGCGAAAAAATCAGGTGATAGAGAATCACTTCGATGGAGCTATCGATACCGATATCGATTTAGATAGTCAAGTCGAAACAGTTAGCACTACATAGAGTTCTTTTACTCCATGTGTTTAAAAATAGGCATACCCAATGGTTCATAAAGATGTACCATTGGGTATGCTTGTTTTTTTATAGTATTGGTTGAACTGCTCTAATTGCTTTATTGCAACCATTTAAATCCTCACTTGGGCATAAACTTATTCCCTCTTCTAGATATTTTTAGTGTCCGACATCCGTCGAACGCGTGCTTTACATCTGTCGAACGCGTGCTTGACGGCCGTTAGACACGCGCTTCACATCCGTTGGACACTAACTTCCTCCCTATATGTTGTTTAAACGATCGGCATTTAAGAGAGAGAGAAACGGTTTAACTCCTTCACTAAGTATCTGATTTTTCCGTGGGGAGCTTACATCTGTTGATAATCCTTTGCTAAGCCTCCTTCACTCGTCTCTTTGTAGAGTGATGGAAGATCGTGTCCTGTTTGTTTCATTACTTGAACTACCTTGTCAAAAGATACGCGGTGCGTACCATCTGTGAAGGCAGAGAAAATATGGGCATCGACTGCACGTGCTGCTGCATATGCATTACGTTCGATACAAGGAATCTGTACCAAACCACACACAGGGTCGCATGTCATTCCTAGGTGGTGTTCCAATCCCATCTCGGCTGCGTACTCTATTTGGGCAGGGCTTCCTCCAAACAGTTGACTAGCCGCTGCCGATGCCATGGCACAAGCCACGCCAATCTCTCCTTGGCAACCCACTTCGGCACCCGATATGGATGCATTGTGTTTCACAATGTTTCCTACTAGTCCTGCGGTTGCTAGTGCACGTAGGATGCGGGTGTCACTTAAGTCTCTACTTTTTTGAATGTGATATAGTACGGCTGGTAGTACGCCACACGATCCACAGGTAGGGGCTGTTACAATTTTTCCGCCCGAAGCATTCTCTTCGCTTACCGCCAGTGCGTACGAAAAGATTAAGCCTCTTGTGCTAAGACTCTCTTTGTAGTCTTTGGCTTTTATGTAGTAGCTAGAGGCTTTTCGACGTAAGTTTAATGGGCCAGGTAGGATACCCTCTTTGTCTAACCCACGTTCAATCGATTCTTTCATGGTTGCCCATACTTCGGCTAGAAAAGGCCAAATTGATTCCCCCTCACACTGCTCTACATATTCCCAATAGCTGCGTCCGCTGTGTTCGCACCAGTAGAGTATTTGACTCATGTGACTCATGTCGTACACTTCGACCTCATCTTTCTTGTCGTATCCCTCTTCGGCTAGTGCTCCTCCTCCAACGCTAAATACAGTCCATTCGCCCAGTGAGCTACCCGCTTTATCAAGCGCCTTGAAAGTCATTCCGTTGGGGTGGAAAGGGAAGAATATGTGGCTGTTCCAGACTAGCTCAACAGCTCCGTGGGGCTCGAGTGTGTCTAGTATCGCTACATCGGTCATGTGTCCTTTTCCTGTTGCAGCTAGGCTTCCATAGAGGGTTACCTGAAAGGAGAAGGCATTGGGGTATTTCTCTAAAAAGATTTCGGCTGCTTTGCGTGGTCCCATAGTATGGCTACTTGATGGGCCTGTGCCAATACGAAAGAGTTCGGTTATTGATTTCATTGTAAGGGTCTTGTTCAGGTGGTAGATAAGCTACCTATAGAGGTCGCTTTATCTTATAATTAGGTTGTTTAGTTGACTACAAACTTAACTCAAAAGATTTGCATTTGGAAAGGAAACCGCTAGAATCTTGTTAATTAGAAAGCAAAAACTCGTTGATGTTTTGCTCAAGCACTCCGGATATGAACAATGTGCTACTGTTAAAATGCAAGAGGGGGATTACTTAAAGTAATCCCCCTCTCTTATATAATAGCCTTGTAAGCTAATTAAGCTACTTCGTTTGCTTCTTCAGGCATTTTGTTACCCATCGTAAGGTAAGCCACTGGAGCTGCAATAAAGATTGAACTTAATGTACCAATTACTACCCCTAGGATCATAGCAAATGCAAAGCTGCGGATGCTATCGCCACCTAGTACAAAGATACACATCAGTACGATGAATGTACTTAAAGAAGTGTTAATGGTACGAGCCAATGTAGTATTCAATGAATCGTTGAACAACTTCGCACGATCACGTTTAGGATACAATCCGAAGAACTCACGGATACGGTCAAAGATAACCACCTTGTCATTGATAGAGTAACCAATCGCTGTTAGAATAGCACCAATGAATGTTTGGTCAATCTCTAACGAGAATGGAGCCCATGTGTGGCACAATGAGTAAGCACCAATGATAAGTATTACGTCGACTACCAAGGCTACAGTAGCACCCACGCTATACGCTACATTGCGGAAACGCAACAAGATGTATAGGCCAATAGCTACTAGAGCGAATAGTACAGACCAGATAGCCGATGTTTTAATATCATCTGCAATACTTGGACCTACCTTTTGTGAGCTGATGATTGAACCACCTGCACGGTTATCACGGTCAATAAATTGATCAAGTGTAGTACCTGTGCTCAATAGTTTGCCATCTTGTAGTGCGTGGAACAAGAACTCTTCAATTTCAGAATCGATAGAAGGTGAATCTTCTTTGATACGGTAGTTTGTTGTAATACGTACGGTTTTTTTGTCAGAACCTAAAGCAATGGCTTGTACATTGTCTTCAGTAATACGTTGTTTCAATAAATCACGTACGGTTTCTGGTTCTACTTGTTGTTCGAATTGAACGACAAAGTTACGACCACCGGTGAAGTCAATACTTTGTGCTAAGCCGCGTACAAAGAAAGATACCACACAGATAGCGATTAAAATACCGAAGGTAGTAAATGAACGTTTGGCGCTGCCCATAAAGTTGTAATGAGCGTTTTGCATCAAGTTTTTAGACAAACCTGTAACAAACGTAAGGTTCAACCACTTGTCTTTGTTTAAGAAGTGTTCGTAAACTACGCGAGTCAAGAATACTGCTGTAAAGAATGAACAAAGGATACCGATAATTAATGTAGTCGCAAAACCACGGATAGGACCTGTACCGAAGTAGAACAAGATAATACCTGTGATGATGGATGTTAAGTTCGAGTCAAAGATAGCCGAGAATGCGTTTGAATAACCATCGGCTAAGGCTGCTTTCACACCTTTACCAGCGCGTAGCTCCTCTTTTGTACGTTCGTAAATCAATACGTTTGCATCTACTGCCATACCTAGTGCCAATACCATACCTGCAATACCCGACATAGTCAGGGCTGCTTGGAATGAAGTAAGGATACCTAAAGTAAAGAAGAAGTTTACTACAAGGGCACAGTTAGCAACCATACCTGGGATAAGACCGTACATGGCACACATGTAAAGCATTAATACCACAAGTGCTACGATGAAAGAGATTGCACCTTGGTTGATAGATTCTTGACCCAATGATGGACCTACGATATCTTCTTGTACGATACGTGCAGGAGCAGGCATTTTACCCGACTTCAATACGTTTGCTAAGTCTTTTGTAACCTCAGGTGTAAAGTTACCAGTGATTTGTGAGTTACCCCCTGTAATCTCGCCGTTTACATTGGGTGCACTATATACATAGCCGTCCAATACGATTGCGATTGCTTTGCCAATGTTGTTTTTAGTCAAAACAGCCCAACGACGCGCACCGTCTGTATTCATAGACATGCTTACACTTGGTTTACCAAAGTTATCGAACTCATCTCTTGCATCCGTAATCACATCACCTTCTAGTGGAGCACGACCGTTACGTTGAGTGGCTTTGATCGCATAAAGTTCAAAGATTTGTCCCTTTTTATCGAAATCAGCTGCTTTCACACCCCATTTCAATTGAAGGTCTCTTGGAAGCATCTCTTTCACCTCTTTCATTGCCAAGTAGGTGTTTACTTGTGCAGTATCTTTGCGGTCAGCATAACCTACTACAGCACCGTAACCGTTTGGATTCATTTGTAAGATAGAAGAGAGAGGATACTCTTTTTTGAATTGTTCCAATGAAGCCGAGCTAGTAGGAGCTTCGCCTTTCAAAGCAGCAGCTAGGCTATCGGCAGCCGAAACTGCAGGCGTTGCTTCTGTCGAAGGAGTCTCTACTTGTGCACTTAGGCTACGAATTCTGCTATCAACTGAAGTTAGGTAAGGTACAATTTCTGAACCGTTGTACGTTTCCCAAAACTCTAGATTAGCAGATCCTTGTAACAACTTACGTACACGCTCAGGCTCTTTAATACCTGGAAGCTCTACCATGATACGACCCATTTTACCTTCAAGGGCTTGGATGTTTGGTTGAGCTACACCAAAACGGTCAATACGTGTACGAAGTACGTTGTATGAGTTATCGATAGCTGCTTTAACCTCTACGCGTAATACGGCTTCTACTTCCGAATCGGTGCTACGTGTGTTAACTTTGTCTTTTAGTTGTTGTGTGGCAAATAGTTCGGCTAGCGTACCATTCGGAGCTTGTTTCTTATACTCTCTGACAAAGAGGGTAATGTAATCTTCTTGGCTGGTAATTTGTTGTTTAGCAGCTTCTGCCACTGCTGCATTGAATGCTGCATCACTTTTGTTATCTGCCAATGCTTTTACTACATCGGGTACAGATACCTCAAGGATAACGTTCATACCACCTTTTAGGTCAAGACCTAAACCAATCTCCATCTCGCGACACTGTTTGAGTGTATAACTACCCAACCATACTTTTTCATTTTGTACAGAATCAAGGTAGTGTGCCTCACCTTTCGGATGTTGTGCCGCTTTGTTCATGTGAGAGCGGGTCACAAATGAGAAAGAAAGGTAAAACACACAGACAAGGGTAAGTAATACCGCAAAAACTTTTACAAATCCTTTGTTTTGCATTTTACTTTAGAAATTTATTGTTTTACGTTTAATTAATTCATTGATTACAAGTTTGCAAATATAGGTTTTTTTTCACTCTCAAACGGTATATAAGGTGAATAATTCATTTTAGGCCTAATAAAAAGACAGCAAACATTTATTTTGCTGCCTTTCGTGTTGCATTCTTTTTTACAGATAGGTTGTTATTCGCTCTTTTTCAGGTAACACCATACGGGATAGTGATCTGAGCTTTTAATGGAGCGATCTACCGTACAGTTAAATGACTTGAAGTAGTCATTCGTTAAAATGTGATCTATCCGGAAGAAGAAGTAGTTCTGGTTGTAGCTTATCCCTAATCCACAGCCCGATGCAACAAATGCATCCGTTAGGTTTTTACTAATCACCCGGTGGGCGTAAGAGAGAGGAGAGTTGTTAAAATCACCACATACAATGATGCCTTTTGCCTTACTCTCGGCTACCAATTTAGCAATGCTATCTGCTTGGTCAGCACGTATAATCGAAGCGTCTGCTAGTTTTCTAAAGAGCATTCTCGACTCTTTAGAAACTTTATCGTGCGAAGGGGTTTTAAGCATCTCTCGGTAGGCTGTTTTATCGTCTTTTGTTAGTTTGTTCGATTCAAGATGGTTGTTTATAACCAGAATGGTATCCTTGTCAATTTTTATTTGATAGGCTACTGATCCATTCGATTCACTTGCATATTTAATTCGTTTGGCCGATAGAATGGGATAGCGAGAGTAACAGGCCAATCCACCAAATGAAGCGATGTGTGTTTCGTTTTTATAAGGATACTCTTTGAGAGCTTGATTTATCTCTTTTTTCTTGCTGCTACTCTTGGTTGGAAACTCTTGAAAGCAGATAATGTCAGCTTGAAGGGTTTGTAAATAGTTTAACATCTCCTTGGGGCACTCCGCTTTCTTTGGGTTTGGATTTTGAAATCCCATAGCATTGTAACTTAAAACTTTAATAGCATCGTCAGGTTTTCCAAATGAGAGATTGAAAGGAATGTAGGTACGAATAGGCCCTATTGTGCAGAGTAAAAAAAAAGCCGAACAGAGTGCGTTTTTCTTATATACAATAAGCCAGAATAGAAGAAAAAGGAGCGTAAGGAGTAGAAAAATAGGGAAAAGTAGGTTTGCACCCGACGAGGCTGGATGAACCGTCGGGTGAATGTAAGATCGATAGGCACAGAACAAGAGTAGTATGCCACAAAGGGCATTCATAGCTAACAATATGCCTCCTACTAACCGGTTAATATATTTCATAGCTACTTCTTGCTAGCGTCAAATAAACGTTTTTTCTCTTCAGAGCTTAAGCTGGCATAGCCTGATTTTTTGAGTTTATCTAGGATCCGGTCAACTTCCTCACTCTGCTGTTTCTTGCGTGAGTTGTAATCATAATCACTTCTCTTTTCGCTGTAGTGTACGTTCATTTTGGCTTTTTTAGGCTTTGCCGATGGTGTAAAGAACGAAATGGTAAGATCCCAGATCCGATTTATCCATGCAGTTAAATCGGTTCCTTTGCGTAAACTTGAGGAAAAAAGCCAGCCTCCTAATGCTCCCCCTAGGTGTGCAATGTGTCCTCCTGCATTTCCCGATGTAATGAATAGAAGATCGCTTATTACGACAAATAATGCTACGTACTTTAAGCGAACGCCTCCTATAAACATAAACTGAATTTGCTGCTCGGGCATGCGTACAGCTGTAGCCACCACAATCGCTAGTACTGATGCCGAGGCACCTAATAGATAAGATGAGGGAAGGGAAGAGGCAAAGTAGGGGAAAACATTGTAAGCAATCATGTAGAACAGACCACCAAATATTCCACCTAGTATATAGAGTCCTCGGAAGTGTTTTGCCGATAATTGATACAAGAATAGCTGGCCAAACCAATAGAGCCATAACATGTTGAATAGCAAGTGAAGTACTCCCGCATGCATAAACATGTAGGTCAGCAGTGTCCAAGGTTGCCAAATATAGTTCTTAATAGATGCAGGAAGCTCTAGATTGTGTAGCAGGTAAGAAGCATCGTGATTAAATAGCCTAAAACCTACAAGAATTAGTGAGCTTAATAAAAAGATCCCTACATTCACAAAGATAAAGCGAATGGATATATCGCCAAGCTCAAACTTTTGCTTTAAATCAGTAACGAAATTGCCCATGACCATTATTTTTTCTCCAATATTTAATCAGTATAAATCCAAATAACATACCCCCTAAGTGTGCAAAGTGTGCCACTCCATCGCCGCTTGCCCCAAAGCCTAGGAAGAGTTCGAGTGCTGCATATCCAATCACAAAGAACTTGGCTTTAATTGGAAAAGGAAGAGGAAAAACATACATCTGGCTATCTGGAAAAAGCATGCCAAAGGCAAGTAAAATACCATAAACAGCACCCGAAGCACCTACGGTTGTCATCATATTGAGATATTCACCCATGGGGATAACCATGGATCCTACATTGACACTGGTATATCCTTTTAATTCGGTTAGGTACTGAATGTATTGTACACCCTCTTGTATGAGCCCTGCGCCAATACCGCAAATGAGATAATAGGTAAGAAAGCGTTTGGGGCCCCATACCATCTCGAGGGTACGACCAAACATCCATAGGGCGAACATGTTGAAAAAGATGTGCTGAAAGCTGCCATGCATAAACATATAGCTTACTAACTGTGCTAGGTTAAAATCGGGAGCTAAAAAGAAGTGTAGCCCCAATAAGTTTGTTAAGTTTATGCCATACTTCGTCATCACAAAGGTTGCAAAGAAGAAGAGTACATTTATTATAAGTAGATTTTTTGTTACGGGTGGAAGATTATTCATAGTTCATTTCTTATGTTTTGACTAGTAAATGTATGAACGCAAAAATACAATTTATTTGCTTTATCACAGCAGTTACCCATTTTTTCATTTGTTTTTTTTCAAATAAAAGAGGAGGAGGTTACTCTGAATCTCTAGATTATTCTTTCGAAACAACTCTTTTATTTGTTGTCGGCTCTCCTGTTTTTATAGCTGAGGTCTGCTCCTTAACTTATTCGCTCGAAAGAATAATTCCTCCTCCCAGTACTGCATTCCCTCTGTAAAAGGCAGCTGCCTGTCCCACCGCAATCGCTGGTACAGGTTCGTCAAGCGTAACTTGTAATAGACCATCTTCTCTTAAAGTAACCGTCCCATAATTCTCTTGTTTGCGGTAGCGTACCTTGATCATTACATCCGATCGATTTAGCACCTGATCCGGATTGGTTAGTACCCAGTTTTCTAAGATAAGCGAATGCTTGTTAAGTGAGTTGAGATCACCTAATACCACTCTGTTCTCATCGGGATGAATCTCTTTTACAAACACAGCTCTGTTCAAGTGAATACCCAGCCCCCTTCGTTGCCCTATGGTATAAAAGGGATATCCCTCATGTTTTCCTAAGATATTTCCCTTCTCATCGTAAAAATCTCCGGGTTGAATGGCCTCTTTCGGTAAATAGTTACGCAAAAATGTACGGTAATCCATTGGGCAGAAGCAGACTCCCAGACTGTCTCTTTTCTTAGCCGCTTTTAGATAACCACGCTCAGCAGCCACTTCGCGAATACGTGTTTTAGTATATCCTCCGAGTGGAAGAAGCATTCGCTTCAGAATTTCCTGTGGAAGTCCCCATAGAAAGAACGATTGATCTTTGTCGGGGTCGGCGCCACAGGTTATGTGATAATGATTTTCAATCCACTCTTTTTGTACATAGTGCCCTGTAGCAATGTGATAGATGGATCGCTCGTCGGCTAGTTGTTTCAAAAGAGGCCATTTAAAGTAGTTGTTGCAAAGGGTACAAGGTACAGGTGTATTCCCTTTCATGTATTCATCTACAAAATAACTTACAACCTTGGTCTGAAACTGTTCGGTAGCATCGTAAACAAAGTGCTCTATCCCTAGCTTTTCGCACAATTCACGTGCGTCAAAAATATGTTGATCCATCGCCTCCGACGGGTAAAATAGGAAGGTAACTCCTACCACTTCGTAACCCTCTTCTTGCAGTAGCAAGGCAGCAACGGAACTATCGGTTCCGCCACTCATACCTAGTAATACTTTATTCTTTTCCATTGTGCTGCAAAGGTAGCCAATGCAGCGCATAAAAAAAAGGAGATTCTTTCCGACTATGCTTCAGGAGAAGATAGTTCTCCCTTTTATTCCCAGTAAACAGTTGTCAGCATCACTAGCTACAGCTGCTAGCAGGGAGTTTTCTCAAAGTGTGTACCCCTAGTCAGCGTGAAGCCACTTTGTGAGGGGCGTGAAGGTGAAAAAGAGAGGGTTTGTTACACAAAATGGAACAGAATCAGCTCCTTATAACTGCTTCTCTTGCATTTTTCCGATTAATTAGGAAGTAATGTAGGCGAAGTTTTCTTATTTTTGCACCTCTAATTAATTGACTTATGGAACATAAATTATCGATTTACAATACACTTAGCCGTCAGAAAGAGGCATTCGAGCCCCTTCACGCTCCTCACGTAGGGATGTATGTATGCGGTCCTACCGTATATGGTGACGGACACTTGGGCCATGCTCGCCCAGCTATCACTTTCGATTTGCTTTACCGTTATTTGCTTCACTTAGGCTACAAAGTGCGTTACGTGCGTAACATTACCGATGTAGGTCACCTAGAGCACGATGCCGACAGTGGCGAAGATAAAATAGCCAAAAAAGCTCGTTTAGAGCAACTTGAGCCTATGGAGGTGGTGCAGTACTATGTAAACCGTTACCATAAAGCGATGGAAGCACTTCAAGTATTGCCTCCTAGCATTGAACCACACGCTTCGGGACACATTATCGAGCAAATTCAATTGGTAGAAGATATCATCAAGAATGGCTATGCATACGAAAGCCAAGGATCAGTCTATTTCGATGTAGCGAAGTACAATACCGATCACAACTATGGAAAGCTTTCGGGCCGTAACCTAGAGGATGTATTGAATACTACACGTGAGTTGGATGGACAGAGCGAAAAGCGTAATCCTGCCGATTTTGCCCTTTGGAAGTGTGCACAGCCCGAGCACATTATGCGTTGGCCTAGTCCTTGGAGCGATGGTTTCCCCGGATGGCACTGTGAATGTACAGCCATGGGTAAGAAATACTTAGGCGAACATTTTGATATACACGGTGGCGGTATGGATTTGGTATTTCCTCACCACGAGTGCGAGATTGCACAGAGTGTGGCTTCGCAAGGTGATGACATGGTACGCTACTGGATGCACAACAATATGATTACCATCAATGGTACGAAGATGGGTAAATCATTGGGCAACTTCATTACGCTCGATGAGTTCTTTACAGGAACACACCCCTTGTTGACACAAGCCTACAGTCCTATGACCATCCGCTTCTTTATTCTTCAAGCACACTACCGTAGCACGGTAGACTTTAGCAACGAAGCGTTGCAAGCAGCCGAAAAAGGGTTGCAACGTTTGCAAGAGGCTATGAAGGGATTGGATCGTATTACGCCTGCAGCCGAGACCAAAGGGGCAGAAGGGGTACAAACACTTCGCAAAAAATGCTACGATGCCATGAATGACGATTTGAACTCGCCTATCTTGATTGCATCACTTTTCGAAGGTGCTCGTATCATTAATACGGTACTCGATAAGAAAGCAACTCTTTCGGAAGCTGACTTGACGGAGTTGAAAGAGATTTTCCAACTCTTCGTAATCGAAGTCTTGGCCTTGAAAGAGGAGAACACCAACAATGCGGCTCGCGAAGAGGCATATGGTAAAGTGGTCGATATGTTACTTGAACAACGTATTAAAGCGAAGGCCAACAAAGATTGGGCAACGAGCGATTTGATTCGTGATCAATTGACTGCTCTTGGCTTTGAGGTGAAAGATACAAAAGATGGCTTTACTTGGTCATTAAATAAGTAGATATTTTCGGCTCGATCTACTCAGTAGGCATCGCCCCACTTCTTTTGCAGAAGTGGGGCGATGTTTGTTTATCCTTCTCTCTTTCCTCGTATATTTCGTCTGAAATCCTATGTATCTTTTGTTTATGCAATATAATTGCATTGATTTTTACTCTTGCTTCTGTCCTTTAAGTGCTTGTTTTAGAGTGTTTTTTTCTATTTCTCCTTCTCTTTGTCCTCTTTTTGATTTGCTTCTTAAAGATATAATGCAATAATATTGCATTTCTCGTTTGCTTATTCTATATTTGCCCAGTAGCATTTCTTATACAAGTGCTATTTGTTAACCTTAATCTAGTAAGTAAGCTTGTTCTACGCCTCTCCACTATGCAGAATAGGGAGTTTCGTTTTCTTGTTCCTTACCTCTAAATGTAGCTAAGTAATAAATAGGAGTTGTTTTAATGCAGCTCGGCTAATACCAACTGTTATATGAAGAACGTTATCAAATCTCTACTCACCGCTCTCTTAACGGCCTTGTCGCTCGTTAGTTGTACCGCCCATCACGTGGAACACGAAGTTCCATTAAATTCGGATTGGCTATTAGTAAATAGCTCCACTCTTACAGATCGTGGTGATGTGATAAGCACAGCTGCGTTTCAGCCACAAGCGTGGCACTCTATTCAGTTGCCATCGACTGTTTTTGCTGGTTTATGCCAAGCAAATGTCTATCAGGATATCTACTTTAGTGACAACCTAACACGTATTCCAACCGAGCAGTTCGAAGCAAGTTGGTGGTACCGCAAAGAGTTTACTATTGATTCATACGATACGAATAGCTTCTATGAACTCTTTTTTGAAGGAATAAACTACCGGGCCAATATTTGGGTTAATGGAGAATTGGTAGGAGAAGCAGCCATGATAGAGGGCCCTTTTAGTACCCATAAAGTAGATATCACTCCCTATGCAAAACGCAACAATGTAGTGGCAGTCGAGGTTTTTCCTCCTCAAAAAACCGATTTGACCATTGGTTTTGTCGACTGGAACCCCAATACGCCCGATAAGAATATGGGGCTTTGGCGCGGTGTCAATCTGATTCAATCGGGTGCAGTCTCTATTGAGAATATAGCGATCAAGACGGCTCAACTCGACGTAATTGATTATTTGAAAGCTGATTTACAGTTTGATATTGAGCTAAAGAATAAGAGCTCGAAGAGTCAAACGGGAGTTGTTGCCGTGGCGATCGAACAAGATATTCAGCTTGAAGTACCTTACACGCTCGAAGCAAATGAGGTGAAACGCTTGGTGTTGACTCCCGACAATTATCCAGCGCTAGCTATACAGAACCCAAGGGTATGGTGGCCCGTCCACATGGGATCGCCTGAACTCTATCGGGCTGAGATAAGCGTTCATACCGCTGCTGGACCAAGTTTTACCAAGCGTGAACGTTTTGGTATTCGTACCGTCGAAGATTATACCTTTGCTTATGGAGACGAATCAATACGCGGGTACAAGATTAATGGCATAAAGACCTTGATTAAAGGCGGTGGTTGGGTAGATGATATGACCCTGGCCGATAGCGATGATAAAGTACGTGTACAGGTAGAATATGTGAAACACATGAACTTGAACACCATTCGTTTGGAAGGATTCTGGGGAAACTCGAAGGAGTTGTATGAAGCTTGCGATGAAAATGGTATCCTTCTTATGATTGGTTTAAGCTGCCAATGGGAGTGGGAGGGTTACTCGGGTCGCCCCGAACATGCATTTATGAATGTAGATACCCCTGAAGATATTGCACTCATCTCTCAATCGTTTCAGGATCAAGTAAAGTGGGGAATGAATCACCCCAGTATTTTCTTGTGGGTCTATGGTAGCGATAAATTGCCAACTCCCGAATTTGAACGTGCACTCAATGCAAGTATTAAGATGTATGATACCGATCGTTGCATTTTGGCCTCTTGCAAAAGCAGATGGCAGGAAGATGATAACAAGCAGATAAGTGAGGTTAGCGGCAATCCAGGTGTCAAGATGTTGGGCCCTTACGAAGTGGTTCCTCCTGTTTATTGGTACCAAGATAAGAATCTAGGGGGGGCTTATGGGTTTAATACCGAAACCGGGCCGGGTGCACAAATTCCTCCGATGGAGAGTATTCAGAAAATGCTCGATGTTGAAGATATTCCATTGATTAACGGAGAGGGATGGCAGTACCACTGTGGTAGAAATGAGTTCCAAACGCTCGATAAGTTCTTAGTAAATTATGAAGCTCGTTATTGGAAGCCCGAAACGGTAGAGGATTTTGCTTTTCATGTACAGTTATCCAATTACGAATTGATAAAGGCGATGTTTGAGGCGTTCGAGGTGAATCGGAGTGAGTTATCAACCGGTATTATTCAGTGGATGCTTAACTCGGCTTGGCCCGAAATGTATTGGCAACTCTACGATTGGTATTTAAATCCCAATGGAGCCTTTTATGGTACGAAGACTGCTTGTCAACCTCTTAACTTGATTTATAACTATGCGAATAAAGTCATCTATTGGAGCAATACAACCCCTACTCAGACGGCTGCTACAGCAGAGGTTCGGGTTTATAATTTGCAATCGAAGTTGGTACATGAAGAGCGTATAGCGGTCAGTTTAAAACCCTATTCAGTCGAAACGTTGTGTTCACTTGCTCAGCTACAATCTCCATCGGATGTATACTTTGTATCGCTCCGACTGTATGATGAGAGCGAGAAAGAGCTTTCGAACAATTTCTATTGGTTGGCAGACCGCGAGGATAAGTTGGACTATGCTAAATCGACTTGGTTCTACACGCCTCAGAGTCAATATGCTTCGTACAAAGCACTGAAAGAATTAGCAAATGCAGAGATTACGGAAACTTACACCATTCATCCCAAAGGAGACAAAGAGGTTGCTACTGTAGAGTTAACCAACCATTCGGATCAAATAGCCTTCTTTATTGAGATGAGGGTAGTTGATGCTAAAACGCAAGAGAACCTATTGCCAGTATTCTGGAGTGACAACTATGTATCTCTCTTACCGGGTGAGACCCGTGAGTTTACAGCCGAATTCGATGCGAAAGGGGTAGAGACTACCATACTTTTAAAGGGGTTTAATAGACCCTAATATCGATTCACGATTAAAGAGTGAAACCATTTACAATCCTCCACCGATTAAAGAGAATTGGTGGAGGATATTTACAACGAAACGATCGATAAATAAGCGTATGAAAAGATATATAGGAATTGATTTAGGAGGGACCTCTATTAAAGGCGGAGCTATAGAAGCGGGAAAGATTGTTCAGCAACAAAGCCGTAGTACTTGTGCACAAGAGGGAGGAGAAAAGACACTCCAGCAGCTTTACGATTTGATTGAAGAGCTACGAACTGCTAATACAGTAGCCATTGGCATTGGTGTGCCCAGTGTGGTAGATAGAAAGAGAGGTACCGTATATAATGTTCAGAATATTAAAGATTGGGACGAAGTGCACCTACGTGACTTGATTGAAAGTCGCTTCTCTCTCCCGACCTATATTGATAATGATGCCAACTGCTTTGCCATAGGTGAACGAATGTTTGGAGCAGGCGGAGAGTTCGAACATTTTGTAGGGGTAACACTCGGTACAGGCGTTGGTGGAGGAATTATTCAGCAGGGTAAACTGCTGCAAGATGCCAATTGTGGATCGGGTGAATTTGGGGAATTACCCTACAAAGATAGTATTCTCGAAGCTTATTGTGCCAGTGGTTATTTTACGAAAAATGGGCAGGGTACAGGTGCCGAAATTTATCAACGTGCTTTGGAAGGAGACGCTGCTTCTATCGCCCTACTAACGGAGTTTGGCACACACATTGGTGCGCTTGTAAAGATGATTGTACTAACTGTCGACCCCCAAGCTATAATCTTTGGAGGATCGATTTCCACGGCTTTCCCACTATTCGAGAAGGGCTTACATCAGGCCTTGTCCGATTTTCCTTATCCAAACTCTTTAAAGAATCTAACGCTCTTACCCTCTACGTTGCAAAACAGTGGTATACTGGGTGCTGCGGCCCTTTGCCTCTGAGCAACCACTCAAAAGCTAGAACTTTTCGTACGCTTTGACTTTTAGTGAGAATGTGTCTCTATCCTTTAAAAGCATTTACGTAAGCAGTGCTTGAATGGGAGAAGCGGCTCTGATTAATCAGTAAAAGGAGGGCATGATTAAACATTTTATTGTAATTTTGCTCGACTACGAAAAATCTCAAAACCGTATTTGTCATGATTTTTTATCCTGAAAAGTTATACAAAACAGTTATTGGCCTCTCCTTCGTGGGAAAGAGGGTACAAGCCGCTCGCATAGAAAATGGTCAATCTGTTCAGATCATTAATAAAGAGATCAATAATCGAGAGTCGGAGGAGTTCATTTTAAATGAGATTATTTCGGTTATTCAAATGCTTCACGACCCATCGGTTTCGGGCATAGGCATCGGTGTACCGAGTGTAGTCGATGTCAAGAAGGGCATCGTATATAAACCGACTCATGTACCCTCTTGGCGAAAGGTGCATCTCAAGGAGATTATAGAAGATAAGTTTCTCACCCCTACCTTTGTAAATAATGATGCCAACTGCTTTGCTATGGGTGAGAAATATTTTGGAACGGCCAAACTTTATCAAAATGTAGTAGGTATTACCATAGGATCGGGTTTAGGAGTGGGTGTCATTATTAATGGGGTACTCTATTCAGGCAATAACTGCGGAGCAGGCGAATTTTGCTCCATACCCTATAAGGATCATGACTATGAGTATTACTGTAGTGCCGGTTATTTTGAAGAGAAGTATGGTCTCGATTACAAAACCCTAGCTGCTCGTGCAAAGCGTAGAGACAAAATAGCCTTGGCCATCTTTGAACAGTTTGGCTTCGATTTGGGTAATCTTCTAAAAACCATTCTCTATGCACTCGATCCTGAAACCATCGTAATAGGTGGATCAATCTCTGAGTCGTATCCCTATTTTGAACAAGCCATGATGAAGAAGCTGGATAGTTTTATCTATCCAGAAACGATAAAGAAGTTGATTGTAAAATGCTCGGAGACTCCCAATGTAGCCACTTTTGGTGCAGCAGCACTCTGTTTAGAGCATAATGAGATGAGCTTTTAACTACCTGATAAACGAATGATGAAGTCTAAAGTAACCATTGCAGACATTGCTGCCCAGATTGGAATCTCGACAGCCACTGTATCGCGTGCATTGAAAAATAGTCCCAGCATTAGTGAGGGGGTAAAAGAGAAAGTTTGGGAACAGGCCAAGAAAATGGGTTATGGGCGTACACCAACCTTGGAGGAGCCTAAGAGTGTAGTTATAGTTGTCCCCGAACTTTTTAATCACTTCTACAGTGAGATTATTCGTTTTATAGAGGAAACCGTGGTGGGGGAGTACCTTGTATCTGTTTACTGTTCCTACAATTCGTACGAAAAAGAGAAGAGGATAATCGAATGTCTCTCAATGAGTGAGGTGTGTTGTTTGATCCTCTCTAAAGCGATGGATTCACCCGACTCCAACCATCTTAGAGAGGTTGCCGCTCCAATCATTCAATTTAATCGGGTCGATTTTGATCTAGATGGTCCTAAATTTCTTATCGATAACTATATGGATGTTTATGCTGCTACAGAAAAGTTGCTGAAAGCAGGCTACCAACGAGTGGCTTTTGCAGCAAAACATTACAATTGTAGCGTCTATCGGGAACGGGAGCAGGGGTATAGAGATGCTTTGGCGCATTACAACTGTGCATTCGATCCTAAGCTTTTAATTCGTAGTGAGCTTACGCATGAAGATATATCGAAAGTCATTACCCTTTTTTTAGATGATACATCGCGCCCCGATGCTTTGCTATTGCCTAACTATTATGCGGCCCTACAGGCTGTTCATCTTGCCAAAATACGTGGTGTCAAGATACCCGACGAATTGGGTATTTTCAGCTTAGATGAGGAGATCTATTCCCAATTTAGTTCACCTACTCTATCTACTATTGAACGTCCCCTACAACGAATTGGCGAGGAGATTGGTTCTTTGGTAAACCAAATAATTAATAAAAAAACATACGAGAAGGATCAAATCAGGATTTATAGCTCTAACTTAATTCTTAGGGGATCCACACTGCCTGAAATACTTTCTTCAAAATAGATGCCTGGTAGGTTGTAAATAGGACTACTTCTTTTATTCTATGCTTTATAGAGTGGTAAGGGGAAGGCAAATTATGTTTCTAGATGCCGAATATTCAGATATCTTATGAATCCTTTAATGTAAAATGTAGTACCTTTGTAACCTCATTACTAACCTTCAGCAGACTCTTCTTTCGTAGACTCTTT
This sequence comes from Phocaeicola sp., assembly GCA_051651025.1. Taxonomy (GTDB): domain Bacteria; phylum Bacteroidota; class Bacteroidia; order Bacteroidales; family Bacteroidaceae; genus Phocaeicola. The sequence goes on along the minus strand of JBOFRN010000165.1, from coordinate 20,692 downwards.
ATTGCCGATATGTACGCATCGTTTTACACTCGACTACGCTTTCTCATGCTGTGCACACTTTGGAGTGTTGCACTGAGTAGCTGTATGTCCATTCGTACAGTTAAATATGCAAATCCTCCCAAGATTGCTACGGTTTCGCATCAATTCAGAAATATTGATACCTTACAGGCTGTTCAGAATCTCTCTAGATCAATACAGATACCGACCCATTCCCTAGCAGGAGAGTATATTAATGCTTCACAACCCTTTTTGGATTTGCATGATTTTCTGGCCGAGGCCTATCCTCATATTCACCAAGTAGCTGTGCGTACCGTTGTAAATAAGTATAGTTTAGTCTTCTATTTTGAGGGTAGCAATGCCTCTTTAGATCCAGGCCTCTTCTTGGCTCATCAAGATGTAGTACCTGCTCCCGATGCTGATTTGTGGGAGCATGCTCCCTTTAGTGGAGCAATTGCTGATGGTTATATCTACGGGCGTGGTAGTTTAGATATGAAGTCGACACTGATAGCGCTTATGGAGGGAATGGAACAGCTCCTTAAGGAGGGATTTATACCCGAAAGAGGAATCTATTTTTGTTTTGGACACGATGAAGAGATACCCACACAGGAGGGAGCTCCCGAGATTGTAAAATGGATGCAAGCGCAACAAATAACTCCAGCTTTTGTCATTGATGAGGGAGGAATTCTACTGGATGGTATTTCTGATGAATCCAATCATCGATTTGCTTTTATTGGTACCTCTGAAAAAGGATACGTAGATATTGAGATGACACAGACCAGTTCAAGTGGGCACAGTTCACTACCGGCTTATCCCACCACCGTGCTTCGTCTTGCCGAGTCCATTCGTAAGATTGAGAAGAAACCCATGAAGCCTCTTCTAACGCCTGCTTTACGCCAAACGGTACATATGGCTGCACCCTACTTGCCTTTTAAATATAGATGGCTCGCTGCCAATCTAGATCTGTTTTTTCCGCTGGCAAAATCCTCTATTACGCGCATACCATTAGCCAATGCATTGATTTCTACCACCTATATACCCACTATGCTTTCGGCTAGCGAGGCACCCAATGTAATCCCCAAAGAGGCCAAAGTGCTACTAAATGTACGTATTATCGAAGGACATACCTGTGAAGATGTACGCAACCATATACAGAAGGTAGCAGGTGATGGGGTTAGAGTCTCATACACCAATGGCTCTGACCCGATTCCCATGTCTCCCATCGATGTGGAGTACTACAAGCATCTTACGGACGCTGTTTTATCGGTAGCGCCTCAAAGCATCAATGTGCCTTACTGTTTTATAGCAACCACCGATAGCCGTTACTATTACCCCATCTGTAAGAATATTTACCGTTTTACTCCTCTTCTTTTAACGTTAGAGGATCAATACCGGTATCATAGTATAAATGAACGCTGTTCCATTGACAATCTAGCACTGGCCATTCACTTCTATATCAGCTATTTTGAACGGATAGGGATTCCAAGTCAATTCTCTGCAGAGTAAGTACATTCAGAAAAGAACGTTTGTGATGGCTCTCGATTCTTTTTGTGAGATTCTGCTCTTTGATTAAAATGACCCCAAAAAAATCACTGTTTAGCTGCCATTTAAATGGCAGCTAAACAGTGATTAAAGGTTGTGAATAGCTTCGTATTGACTTCTTTAAAACATCTTTTAAGTAAGAGTTATAAATTACTCATCCGATGCAGGGACTTCCGTAATACTACCGTATCGGTGATACTCAAAAGTTATGCTTTGTTCTTTTAGGTAGTGAATTAACTCAATGCGTCCCTCCTTTACTGGCGTAGCTGTAGCAATATACTGATTGCATGATGCAGCTTTCTGGTACATTGCTAGGGGTAACTCTGCGGTGCAAGTACGGATGCGCTCGTAATTAGGCATAGAGTTAATGAATGCCTCGAGGGTTTCGACTTGAATTATTGCTTCGATTTGACCAATAGCATCGGCCATAGCTTGTGTGGGTACGCTGATGCTCAATGGGGTTTTACACAAACTAGCCGCATAAGCCACTTGTTGTGCATAAGCAGCCGATTCCCCTTCGAACATGCGTAGTACCATTTTACCCACTGGTAAGTAACGAAGCACATTTTGTTCACCGTACAGTTTATTGATATCACGCGATTTTGAGAACTCCTCTTCATACGCTTTTCGGTAGCTCTCCTTGTAGTCGCTTACAGGTGTAGCACTGTCGGTTATGTGCGTTACAATGGTACAGTAGTTCGGTCCACCCGCTTTTAATCCACCTCCAAAAGCAGAAAGCTTCATACCTCCAAAAGGTTGTCGGTTAACAATGGCTCCCGTAATGCTACGGTTGATGTAAAGATTACCCGCTACAATTTCATTCTTCCATTTAGCTTGCTCGCTTTCATCCAAACTTTGGAGTCCCGAGGTCAAACCGTAGTCTAGGCTATTAACCAACTGAATGGCTTCTTCTAAATTTTCTACACGGCATACGCTGAGCATAGGACCAAATAGTTCGGTCTTAAAGGAGAAGTTTTCAGGGTGTACGCCCCATTTAATTGTTGGAGCTAGAATGTACTTACTCTCGTCAAGGAATCGAGGGGCTACCAACCACGATTCACCCTTCTCGAGTGTGGCAAGTGCTTGGAGCAACTTGTCGTTTTGGTTCGTAATCATAGGACCTACCATATTTCCTTTTTCCCATACGCTTCCTACCTTCAGACTGGTAGCACAATCAATCATTTTTAGTTTGAATGTGGGATCGTCGTAAACGGTTTTCTCGACCAAGAAGAGGGAACAAGCTGAACATTTTTGTCCTGCATTTCCAAAAGCAGAGGCTACCACATTCATAATCGCTTTGTCGCGATCGCCCGAAGCTGTGAGAATCATTGCATTCTTACCCCCCGTTTCTGCCGATAGTGGTGTAATAGGATTGGCTTTTGCAATGGCTTGTGCTGTCTCGGTACCTCCCGTAAGAATGATATGTTTAATGATGGGCGAAGTGGTTAGCTTCTTTAAGGCATCTCGAGTGGTTATTACTACCTGGAAAGCATCTTTGGGTACACCTGCATCAAAGAAGGCTTTAGCAAAGAGTGCTGCCACGGGTGCTGCTACTGTTGCTGGTTTCAAGATAACCGAGTTCCCTGCTGCTAATGCTGCTACGACACCACCGACAGGGATGGCGCAAGGAAAGTTCCAAGGCGATATAACCAAGATGGTGCCTTTGGCTTTGATATCGATGGTTTTCATCTTCGCAAAGGGAAGCATAGAGGTGGTATAGAAGCGTGCATAGTCTACTGCTTCCGAAACCTCTACATCGCCCTCTACTACGGTTTTGCCTGTTATGGCGCACATGCACCCTATCAAATCCCCACGCATGGCTGCTAAGTTATCGGCCGCTTTGTAAAGAATTCGATGACGCTCTTCGAGAGTAGTGTTGTGCCAACCTCCCTTATTAGATGCAGCGGCGGCAAGTACCTCCTCTATCTGCTCGCCATCGGCTTGCGACATTTCGCACACCGTGACTCTATCTTCTTTGCAACGATCTTTGTAGATCGAACGTTTTTCGGTAACTACCTCTTTATCGCCTATCTGTAAAGGAATAATCTCGATTGGCTGGGTTGCTTTTTCATTCGTTGAGGCCGTTGCTTCGTTACTATCTTTGCCCCCTTTCTGTTCCCATTTGGTCAAGATCTCTTCTACCCAGCGTTGATTAGCGGCTAAGTCAAAATCAGTGTCAGGTTCGTTCACCATCTTCTCGGTAGGAGGTAGGGGAGGGATTGCTTTGCGACGATCTTGTGTACGGGTAGGTTGGGGCACTATTGACTCTTTCATTTGATAAGCCTCTTCGAACTGATTTTGTAGGAAATCCCATTCTTTGGTATTGGGATGCAAATTGAAGGAGTAGGTCAAGAAGTTGTCGGGACCGGTGTTTTCATCTAAACGGCGTACCAGATAGGATACAGCATTCAGAAAGTGTTCATCTTTGACCACAGGGGTATAAAGAATGACTTGGTTACCAAGTGCACGTTGGGCTTTCCAAAGGTGATTGGCCATCCCCTCTAGCATTTCGAAACTCATATGCTCCTTACTGCCTAGTCGTTGACTTAATAGGTAAGCATAAGCAATGGTAAAGAGGTTGTGCGAAGCCACTCCAACATGGAGTACCGCTGCATTTTCGGGTAGTAATGCTCGATCTAGAATGTGCAAGTAGTTGGCATCTACCTTGGTCTTTGTGGGTAAAATAGGACTCGGCCAGCCACGAAGGGAAGAGATAACATGTTCCATCTCTAAATTTGCTCCCTTTACTAACCGCATCTTAAGGGGGGCGCCACCCTGCTTTACACGTTCACGGGCAAACTCTAGTAATTCAGTTTGGAAGAGGTAAGCATCGGGTAGGTAGGCTTGTATCACAATTCCTGCACTGTAATTCTTAAATTGAGGTTGACTCAATGCCTCCTTAAATACACGTAGGGTGAGATGCGAATCTTTGTACTCCTCCATATCTAAATTGATGAACTTAGGATGCTTTCCACCCTTCTCGTCCACATAAGGGAAGTCAATTGCTTTTTGATAGAGAGTCGACATGCGACGTACCAATTCTGGAAAACTCTCCTCGTAGTTCAATGCATGTGTTTGTGCATAGATACCCGATATTTTTACTGAGATGTAGTTGATGTCTGGAGATTCTAGTGCCTCCAGGTAGTGATGATAACGATGATCGGCCTCGGCATTGCCAATAACCACCTCCCCCAATAGATTTACATTTTGACCAATGTGTTGTTTAGACCTTGTAGCTAAGTGGTGTGTGAGGTGTGGGCGAGCTTCATCAATAATCATAGAGGAGGTGTCTCCACGTAAACGGTGTTTAATAATGGGGATGGCAATAAAATCGAAGTGATAACCAAAAGATTGATACATCTTAAACAGGAAGGTGTCCCATCCATTGAAAAACTTAGGTATCCCATATCGATCCACCAATACTTTGATACGTTTGGCTAGTTTCTTATTGTCTCGAATTTGTGAGGATTCATCCAGCATTTTCGAAAGGAATACTTTGTCGGCTGGCTGTTGGACCATTACAGCATACTTCTCTTGCTCTTTGCGTTCGTGCGGAGTGATGTTCTTTTCACAAGCTGCATGTAGTTCAAGCACCCATGCTTGAACCTCTTTCATTGTAGGTTTCTCCATTTTTGTTTGTATTAGTAGTAAAATTAAGTGGTGTTCTTCTTTGAGTAGGTGGGAGAGGCTAGATTACCCACCAATCTTAGCTTTTAATCCATGTTCTTGGAAGCGATGGACTATTTTTTGTTGCTTCTTCTCATTAGGGGTACTTAACAAATAACCCGTTGGATTGTATAACGTACCTAGCTTCTCGTGTTTCACACGTCCTATGTCATGATAAGGAAGGAGGTTGATTATTGTAGGCTTGTGTTCCAGTTTAATCAAGAATTCAATCATTTCATCTATCTTATCATCATCACAATTAAATCCCTCAATAAGAGGGATACGTATGTAGTACTCTTTTTGCAGATGCGAAACCAGTTTTAGATTCTCGAGTATGAGTTTATTTGACACCCCACACATTAATCGATGCAGGGTGTTATTCATCTGCTTTAGATCGATAAGAAAGAGGTCACAATGTTCTGCAACCTGTTTTATGACTTCAGATGAAGCATAAAGGGTGGTGTCTACTGTGCGATGTATACCTTTAACACCACACTCTTCTAGTATTGGTATCAGAGTTCTGAAGTGCATTAAAGGTTCGCCTCCGCAGAAGGTAACTCCCCCATTGGATTGCTCCATAAAGGGGCGTTCTTTCTCTATTTCATCCATGAGTTCACTGGTTGTATAGTGCCTACCTGATAGTTCCATGGCCTTGGTAGGACACACCTCAGTACACTTTCCACACAATGTGCATCGCTTTCTATCGCTCTTAATGCCTGAGGGAGTAAGTTCCAATGCCTGTTCAGGGCAACAAATTACACAATAATTACAACCGATGCATCTCTTATAGGTATACATCCTCTCTGGAGTAGGTTTTATTCCCTCAGGATTATGGCACCATACACACGTAAGGGGGCATCCCTTGTAGAAGAGTGATATTCGGATACCAGGTCCATCGTTTATAGCATATCGCTTTATGTCGAATAGTAAACTCATATTGTGTAACGTATTATTTTAGGTTGTTAGGGCTTTTTTCTTATCTGGTGTTACTGAACCTCCCATCTAGAAGCTCTTGTTTTTTCTTTTTATACAGCTTATTTGTTCATACGGCTTCATTTTCTGTTCTTGCTATAATATCTGCCTGTAAATCTGCATTCATATCATTAAAATAGTCACTATAACCCGCCATGCGTACCAAAAGATCTCGATAGGCCTCGGGAGAATCTTGTGCTGCTTTTAAGGTGGCCGTATCAACAATATTAAACTGGATATGATGTCCACCTAATGCAAAATAGCTACGAATAAGCTGTGCCAATTTTACTACATCCTCTTTCCGCTTTACTAGCGAAGGAAGAAAGCGTAGGTTCAGTAGCGTACCACCTGATTGGAGTTGATCCAGTTTCCCTAATGATTTTATAACGGAGGAGGGGCCGTGGATATCGCTTCCATGTGAGGGAGAGGTGCCGTCTGAGATGGCCATACCAGCAAATCGTCCGTTGGGGGTAGCCCCTGTCATCTTTCCAAAATAGACATGACAAGTGGTAGAGAGCATATTCAGATAGTGAACCTCCCCACGGGTATTTGGCTTTCCTTCGATGGCATTCACTAAATCGTTATAAACCCGAACTGCCAAGCTGTCGGCATAGGCATTGTCATTACCAAAGAAGGGGGTACGATTGATGATGACTTGGCGCATTATCTCATCCCCCTTAAAGTTCCTTCGGAGTGCCTCTAGTAATGCCTCCATGGTAAAGCTTTTCTTTTCGTAGATATGTGTTTTTAGTGCCGAAAGACTGTCGGTTACCGTGCCTAATCCGGTACACTGTATATAAGTTGTATTATACCGAGCACCCGCATTGTAGTAATCTTTTCCTTTGGCAATACAGTCGTCTATAAAAAGTGATAGAAAAGTAGCGGGAGAGTAGCGAGCGAACATCCGTTCAATGTAGTTGTTCACCTGAATCTTTTCATCGATAACGTAGCAAAGTTGTTTGTAAAAGGCTGCATAGAGCTCCTCGAAAGAGGTCAAATTGGTTATTATTCCGGTGTTTATTCCTACTTGTTTTCCACTTAAGGGATCTACTCCATTATTTAAGGTAACCTCTAAAATCTTAGCTACATTCAGATAGCCCGTTAATAGATAGGCTTCTTTTCCAAAGGCACCTACCTCAATGCATCCACTGCATCCGCCTTCTCGTGCATCCTTTAGGCTTTTTCCTTGGCGAAGAAGTTCTTTAACATAGGTGTCTGCATTGAAAACCGATGGATAACCATGACCTTGGCGGATCACGTTGCATCCCTCAATCAGAAATCGATCGGGCGTACGTGAACTAATATGGATAGAGCTACCAGGTTGTAAGATATGAAGCTCACCAATAATCTCGAGCAGTATATAGGATACTTCACTTACACCACAACTGCCATCCGCTTTTACTCCTCCAATATTGATGTTAGTAAAGTCGTTGTAGGTTCCGCTCTCTTTGGCTGTTATACCCACTTTGGGTGGTGCTGGATGGTTATTCACTTTTATCCAGAAACAGGAAAGCAACTCCTTTGCCTCCTCTCTTGTAAGCGTACCAGCAACTACCTCGCTTTCATAGAAAGGAGCCAAGTGTTGATCCAAATGTCCAGGTGTCATTGCGTCCCAGCCATTTAATTCAGTAATAATACCGAGGTGTACAAACCAGTACATCTGAATGGCTTCCCAAAAGTTACGTGGAGCATGGGCAGGCACATGGCGACACACTTTGGCTATTTGTAGTAGTTCCAAACGGCGTTCTTCCTTCTTCTCTTGCTTGGCTAGCTCTTCAGCTAGATCAGCGTGTCGTTCAGCAAAGAGAATGGCAGCATCGCAAGAGATAGACATAGCGGTGAGTTGCTCCATACGATCGGTTGCCTCTGGATCCTTTATAAAATTGAGTTGACTGATTTCGAGAGCGATTCGCTCTTTTAAATCGATGAGGCCTGTTTGGTAAATCTTGCCATCCATGGCCGTATGCCCGGGTGCTCGTTGCTCCATAAATTCAGTAAAGAGAGCAGCTTCATACAACTGTTTCCAAGAATTGGGTACTTGTGCAAAGATGCGATCGCGCATGGTTTTTCCTTGCCAATAGGGAATAACCTCCTTTTCGTAGAGAGAAATATCTGCTTCTTCTACTCTATATTGCTGTAACTCTCGACTATTCAAGATGCGGAGATCTTCTGCGCTGTGACAATTCAGTTCTGGAAAGGTAGGTACCGCTTTGGGCTTTGGCCCGCGTTCGCCTACTATAAGCTCATCTTTCCCTAGGTAGATGGTTTTCTTTTTACAAATCTCCAAGTAATTCATGGCTCGGAGAATGGGGATTGGGTACTTCCCTTCGTTGGCTCTATAGAACCGAGTCTCAATTAGAGCTCGCTCAATCGATATAGAGGGGATTGCTTCGTAAGACTCTTTTCGTAGTCGGCGGATGCGTTCGTTCACTCCTTCCGATTGAACATCGGAAAAGTTCGAGGTACTATGAGGTGTGCGTTGTGCTGTGTGGTTCATGTTACTAGCTTATTGAAACAATTTGAATGAATACCTAATAAGTTGGTCTGCTTCTTACCTATACGAAACAGGGCAGAAGCAAAAAAAACGTAACCAAGGAGGTGTCTGGATTTTAGGTAGCACTTATCTAAGCGATAAGGCATTCAAATAATTTGCGATAGCTTTTTATAAACATGATGCATATTTTTGCGATATGCAAATATAGTAATCTGTTTTAGATAATGAAATGGAGGAGTACCTTTTTTGTTTCTTTTTGTTAATCCTTTTATTGAAGGCCTACCTATGGGGAAAGTATTCCTCACCGATATTTTATAAAATGATTTACCCTCGCCACATAGGATTGTAGCGAGGGTAATAGGCTTATTGAGTACTCAGGTAATACCTGCTTAGGAACCTATAATTAAACGATAAGTTTAGCTCTAAGTTTCTCCAGCATATCTTGAGTCATCTCTTCGAGGCCATAAGTTGGTTTCCAGTCCCACTCTTGGCGTGCACAAGTGTCATCAATAGAGTTAGGCCACGATTCAGCAATGGCTTGTCTCAAAGGATCTACGTTGTATTCCATTTCGAAATTGGGAAGCTCCTTACGAATACTTGCTAGTAAGGTTTCGGGTTCGAAACTCATGGCAGCAATGTTGAATGAGTTGCGATGTACCAATCTGGTGGGGTCTGCTTCCATAATCTCGATGGCAGCACGTAGTGCATCGGGCATGTACATCATGTCCATGTAGGTACCAGCAGCAATCGGGCAAGTAAACTTTTCGCCACGTACAGCCGAGTAGTAAATATCTACTGCATAGTCCGTTGTACCACCTCCAGGAGGCGTTGTGTATGAGATTAGTCCAGGAAAGCGTACAGAACGGGTATCAACCCCAAAGCGAGTGTGGTAGTAATCGCTCAACAGTTCACCCGATACTTTTGTAACTCCATACATGGTTTGGGGGCGACAAATCGTATCTTGTGGTGTTTTGTCTTTGGGTGTATCATTTCCAAATGCCCCAATAGAACTAGGTGTAAATACAGCACACCCTTTTTCGCGTGCAACTTCCAAGGTGTTAAATAAGCCACCCATTCCAATGTTCCAAGCGAGTTGAGGCACTCTTTCTGCAGTTGCAGATAGTACAGCCGCCAAGTTGTAGATGGTATCCACTTGATACTTCTCTACCACATCTGCTATTTGTTGTGCATTGGTAATATCTACTACCTCTGCAGGACCAGACTCTTTCAATAATCCGGTAGGTTCTGCAGAAGGAATATATCCCGCCACAATACTTCCTTGGTAGGTTTCTCTTAGTTTAAGGGTGAGCTCCGAGCCAATTTGTCCCGTTGCACCAATGATTAGTACATTCTTCATAGAGATTTTTCTTGATTGTTTTTTATTTAAGCCGCAAAGGTACGGTAATTTTATTATCTTGATAAAAATAGGAACATTATTATAGATGGAAAAGATGTCTTATTTTTAAGGTGGATGGTCTGTTTGTATTGGAGTGTTTTATTAATTTTCGGCTCTCTTCGTTCAAGGTTTCTTTGCTGTTGTAAGTTGTTTCGATCAGATGAAAGGCTTCTTTTCTATTTCTCTTTTCTAAGCTCTTGGTATTTGATTCTGCGAATTAACTCTTTTATCTTTAAATATCCATTTACGAGTGAGTCAAAATTACTCTTATTTCTTGTTATCATAGCTGGAGATTCCCATTTTTTAAGCTCTTTGAAACTTTCATCAGCTTTCTTTTACCATTTCAGATTAAATGGTGATATTTGTTGCTTCGTAATTAAAAAAAGACTTAATACAACAAGAAAACATGTACGGTAAAATGAAAGAGTTCCTTACGCAGGAACTGACCAACATCGAAGAAGCAGGTTTATACAAGCGTGAGCGCATGATTACCACTCCTCAGCGTGCCGATATTCAAGTAAACAACCAGAAAGAGTTGCTTAACTTTTGTGCGAACAACTATTTGGGATTGTCTGACAATGCTCGTTTGATTGGCGCTGCTAAGAGCGCTATGGATACACACGGCTATGGCATGTCTTCGGTACGCTTTATTTGTGGGACGCAAGATTTACACAAGCAACTGGAAGCAGCTATTTCGGACTATTTTCAAACCGAGGATACCATTCTATATGCTGCCTGTTTTGATGCGAACGGAGGGTTGTTCGAACCTTTGCTAGGTGCAGAAGATGCGATTATTTCTGACGCTTTAAATCACGCTTCTATTATTGATGGCGTACGTCTTTGTAAAGCAAAACGTTACCGTTATGCCAATGCAGACATGGCAGAGTTGGAGCGTTGCTTACAGGAATCGCAAGCGCAACGTTTCCGTATGATTGTAACTGATGGAGTTTTCTCAATGGATGGCAACGTAGCTCCTATGGACCAAATCTGTGCGTTGGCCGAGAAGTACGATGCTTTGGTAGTAGTAGATGAGTCGCACTCTGCTGGTGTAGTAGGTGCTACTGGACACGGTGTAGCCGAAGAGTTCGGTGTATACGGTCGCATTGATATCTTTACAGGTACCTTGGGTAAAGCCTTTGGGGGTGCCATGGGTGGATTTACTACCGGTAAGAAAGAGATTATTGATATGCTTCGCCAACGTTCTCGCCCCTATCTATTCTCAAACTCATTGGCTCCAGCTATTGTAGGTGCTAGTTTAGAGATGTTCAAGATGCTTAAAGAGAGCGATGCTCTTCATACGCAGTTGGCTAGTAATGTTAGCTATTTCCGCGAGAAAATGGTAGCAGCTGGTTTTGATATTAAACCAACACAAAGTGCTATTTGCGCAGTTATGCTTTACGATGCTAAACTCTCTCAAGACTTTGCGGCGGCTATGCAAGAAGAGGGTATTTATGTCACTGGTTTCTACTACCCTGTTGTTCCTAAGGATCAGGCACGTATTCGTGTACAGTTATCGGCAGGACACACACAGGCTCAGCTCGATGTAGCAATTGAAGCATTCATTAAAGTAGGAAAGCAGTTGGGAGTTATTAAGTAATCTACTTTTTCCATGGAGTTTTTTTGAATAGATATTCCAGTAAGAAGAAGTTAAAAAAAGAGCCCCTATGTGTAAGGGTGTTCTATCCGAACTCTATTTCAGAGTAATGATAGAACACCTTTAATTACCTTTACTCTTTTGCTAAAAAAGGCTATTCCAACACTTGGAATAGCCTTTTCTGTACCTCCGAGGGGAATCGAACCCCTATCTAAAATTTAGGAAATTCTTGTTCTATCCGTTGAACTACAGAGGCGCAATGACTTAAAAAAACTGTAAAGAGATCATTGAACTTGCAAAGTTAATGGTTTTTGTGGAGCAAACAAGTCTGCTTATTTAAAAACTATTTTTCACATTACATTCCTTTTTTGAAATTTCCTTGTTTTTTAGTCTGCTCAGCCAGTTTGCGAACATAAATATGTGAAATTGACTCTAAATGTTGAATTCTGTTTAGTTTAGAAGTTAAATTGTTTGCTTTTTAATAGAAGTTTTCGAACTTTGCATTTTGGTATAGACAAACATAACCCTAAATTATAAAGTATGGCAGATGAAATGATTGTCAAGGAGTTGGACAAAGTTGTAGTTCGCTTCTCTGGCGACTCAGGAGATGGTATGCAGTTGGCTGGTAATATTTTTTCGACAATATCGGCTACAGTGGGAAACGACATCAGTACATTCCCAGATTATCCCGCAGACATTCGCGCCCCACAAGGTTCGCTAACAGGTGTTTCGGGTTTCCAAGTGCATATTGGCTCAGAAAAAGTACATACGCCTGGAGATTTGTGCGATGTATTGGTAGCTATGAATGCAGCAGCTCTTAAAACACAATATAAGTTTACGAAATCGACTGGTTGTATCATTATCGATACTGATTGCTTTGGCAAAAGTGATTTGGATAAGGCAAACTTTACAACCGACAACCCAATTGAAGAGATGGGCATTAAGCAAGATGTGATTGCTGCACCTATTTCGACTATGGTGAAAGAGTGTTTGCTTGAGACGGAGATGGACAATAAGTCTGTTTTAAAATGTCGTAATATGTTTGCGCTTGGTTTGGTATGTTGGTTGTTTAACCGTGACTTAGCACTTGCTGAAACTTTTCTACGTGAGAAGTTTGCTAAGAAACCAGGTATTGCCGAAGCAAATATTATGGTTCTACATGCAGGTTTCAACTACGGTCACAATACCCATGCATCTGTAAACCATACGTATCGTATTGAAACCAAGGTAAAGGTACCTGGAAAATATATGGATATCAGCGGTAACAAAGCAACTGCATATGGTTTGATTGCCGGTGCCGAGAAGGCAGGTTTACCTCTTTTCTTGGGCTCATACCCTATTACACCAGCTACTGAAATTTTGCAGGAGCTCTCTTATCACAAGTCATTGGGAGTGAAAACCGTTCAGTGTGAAGATGAGATTGCGGGGTGTGCTACAGCAGTTGGTGCCTCTTTTGCAGGTAGTCTTGGGGTCACTACTACCTCAGGTCCCGGTGTCTGTTTGAAGTCTGAGGCTATCAATTTGGCTGTTATGACCGAACTACCTTTGGTTATTGTCAATGTACAACGGGGTGGTCCTTCTACAGGTCTTCCTACAAAATCAGAGCAGGCCGATCTATTGCAAGCACTTTTTGGGCGTAACGGTGAGTCGCCACTAGTGGTTCTTTCTGCTCCTTCGCCTACAAAGTGTTTCGATGCTGCTTACGATGCTTGTCGAATTGCTGTTGAAAACATGACTCCAGTCATGTTGTTAACCGATGGTTTCTGTGCGAATGGATCGGGTGCTTGGAAACTTCCTAATCTGGATGAATATCCTGCTATTAAACCTCACGTAGTAACTCCTGAAATGGCGGGTACTTATCTGCCTTACAAACGAAATCCTGAAACACTGGTTCGTTACTGGGCTGCACCCGGACAAGAGGGATATACACACATTCTAGGTGGTTTGGAAAAAGACAACAAAACAAGTGCTATCTCGACCGATGCAGAGAACCACCAAAAGATGTGTACACTTCGTGCACAAAAAGTAGAGAGAGTTCCTGTTCCCGATTTGGAAGTACAAGGTTGTGTAGAAGATGCTGACCTACTTATTGTTGGTTTCGGTGGTACCTATGGACACTTGTACTCGGCTATGGAAGAGATGAATAAGGCGGGACAGAAAGTTGCTCTAGCACACTTCACCTACATCAATCCATTGCCAAAGAATACCGAAGCGGTGTTGAAGAGATACAAGAAAGTGGTAGTGGCTGAGCAAAGTCTAGGACAATTTGCGGGTTACCTTCGTATGAAAATTGATCACTTTGCACCTTACCAATTTAACGAAGTAAAGGGGCAACCTTTCGTCGTAAGTGAACTTGTAGAGGCTTTTACTCAAATGATAGCCCAATAATAACCTGTTAGTAGATTTATAAAATGAGCACATATACAGCAAAAGATTTTAAGGTAGGACAACCTCGTTGGTGTCCAGGGTGTGGTGACCACGCTTTTTTGGCCTCTCTACACAAAGCAATGGCCGAAATAGGCATTGCCCCTCATAACAATGCAGTAATCTCAGGTATCGGTTGTTCCAGCCGTTTGCCTTATTATATGAACACCTACGGTATGCAAACCATTCACGGTCGTGCAGCTGCCGTAGCTACAGGCTGTAAAGTGGCCAATCCCGAAATTGCTGTTTGGCAAGTATCGGGCGATGGTGATGGACTTGCCATTGGTGGTAACCACTTTATCCATGCCATTCGTCGAAATGTAGATATGAATATTCTGCTCCTAAATAACCGTATCTACGGATTGACTAAAGGACAATATTCGCCTACATCCCCTCGTGGTTATGTAAGTAAAACCTCTCCATTCGGTACGGTCGAAGATCCATTCTACCCTGCTGAATTGTGCTTTGGTGCACGTGGCCGCTTCTTTGCACGCTGCGTAGCAACCGATGCAGCAGGAAGTGTGGAGGTACTCAAAGAGGCTGCAAAGCACAAAGGTACTTCGGTATGTGAGATTCTTCAGAACTGTGTGATTTACAATGATGGTACGCACCAATCTGTATCGACTAAGGAGGGACGTGCTAACAATGCCATCTATGTAGAGCATGGCAAACCGTTGCTATTTGGTCCTAATAAGGAGTTCGGCTTGGTACAAGAGGGATTTGGTTTGAAGGTGGTGACTCTTGGCGAAAATGGTGTAACTGAGGCTGATATTTTGGTACACGATGCACACTGTGAAGACAATACCTTGCAACTGAAACTGGCTTTAATGGAAGGTCCTAATTTCCCCATTGCATTGGGCGTAATTCGCGATGTAGAAGCACCTGTTTACGATGTGGAGGTAGAGAAGCAAATTGAAGAGGTGAAGCAGAAAAGAAGCTATCGCAACTTCCAAGAGCTTTTAATGACCAATGATATTTGGGAGGTAAAAGAGTAGAAACGTTGATACATTCCAGTTCAATCTAAGCAATTCGATAGATGTATTGCAAAGAAAAAAAGAGTGACCCTTGGTGCTAACTGCTACCAAGGGTCACTCTTTTTAACTATACTCCGCAGAAGGAGTTTTCTATTTCTTTACTCTACAATAGAGGTTAGTGGGTATCGATTTCCTTTTACATCCTTTAGAAATGCTTTGGCCGATCCAAAGTTTAGGAATAGATCTAAGCGGATGGGTAAGTGGTTTTTATCATCTGTAACAAAGAAGGTAATAACCTCTTTCTCTTTACCACCAGGGTACTCTACGAGTGAAAATACCAGGGTACGATAGTTGGTTCCATTCTGGCAAGAGACCACCTGTTTGCCTCTGTAAAGCAGGGTTTGTTCTTCTACCTTGCGCCCTGTAGTCATTAAGAAGTTTATTTTATCTCCCTCTTTGTACTCTTCGGGGTTAAAAGAGCGAGCACGCATTAAAATACTTAGCATATCATAAGCGCACTCATTATGTATACTTTGATTCTTATTTACTTCGCCTCCTTTATGAAAGCGTTGCTGATCCACTATTACTTGATTGTTCTTGTAGCTAAACCACGCTTCGTCTACGGTATATCGTTTTCCCTCCTCGGCTCCTTTGCGGTAGTAAAGAGGTTCTAACTGACTCGTGGTAATGGTCGTTATGGTATCACGCATCTTAAAGAAGAAGTCCACACGCTTGTTACTGACCGATAGGAGGGTACTTCGGTAGCACGGCCGCTCTTTGTAAGTAATAGCCTCCATGTCGAGTTGTGCAGTTCCTGCATCTACCCATACAAACTTCCAGTTAAACTTAAGGTTATACACTAGCTTTTCGCCAGCTTGTATGGCCTCATTCTTGATGGTGCATTGTGCATAGGCAGTTGTACAGACTAAGCACATCATGATACATAAACTTAGTAGCTTTTTCATTCTCTTCCCAATCGTTGCGCACGTTCTTTATTTCTCTCTTTTATTTTCTTCTCCTCTTCAGGTTTCTGCTTCTTTATTTCGTCTAACTTCTGTTTAACCACTGGAACCATTCGAATGTTCCAAGTTTCATCAAATTCAAAGTTAGCCTTCATCTCCCAAACTTTGGGTAAGTAGAAAACCTCTTCCGGTTGAATGTTTTTTTCATAGTTACCCGTATCCCAGACTCCGTTTTTATTGGCATCTATAAAGAGGCGCACGTAGTACTTGGTATTGGGGTTTAAGAAGTAGAAGTCTGCTGTACCTTGCGGAGTTACTTTCTGTTCGCGCAAAACTTTGCCCGAGTTGTCTATTAACTCAACAATAGCCGCTTCGTCCTTATTTAGGCCTACTATGTTTAGTAGAATCGTTCCATACTCCTCTAAGGACTTTATCTTTATACTTTTCTTAACTTTGTCGGTATGAAGCCCGTATATACCGGTTACAGCAATTGAGTCAATACTCAGCTGATATTCACTCTCGGGTTTCCATTCGGCTAGTAGTTGGTAACCTCTGGGTAAAATAGAGTCTTCTTGAATGATAAAAGGAACCTTTTTCCAAAGGGTATCAACCTTCATCTCTAGCGTAAAAGAAGCGGTATCAATCGAAGCAATGGGTTCGTCAAATTCGAAGGTAATGTTTCGGTAGATATCCATACTCGTAGGGGCATCCAATTTCATTTGTAGGAACTTTGTAGGTTCTTTCTCCTCTTCACCATCCTTACGTACTCTCTTCTTACGCTCCTTTTCTTTCTCTTCAGCAGCTCTTTTTGCTAATCTGTCACGCTGTTCGCGATTGAGTTTGTTAGCCAAAAAGAGTGTATCTGTTTTAGGGACTAACTGGTTCAGTGTATCGGTATAAAGATAATCTAACTGTACAATGAGTGTATCTTTTTGGTAAATTAGAGAGTCCTTCACCCAGTAGCAAATCGAGTCATTACGCGGTGTACTTTCTATGAAAAATGCCTCCGTTTCATCAAAGTTTAGCCCCTTAAGTGTGGGCAATGTATCGGCCTTAGCACTGAATTGAATAATGAAATGGTTCTCCTTATCACGTTCACTCCTAGAAAGATACTGACGTTCATTCTCGGCTCTAAAGGCACGTAGCATTACATCGTCTGGTAGATACTTTGTATAACCTACTGTAAGAATTGTATCGACCGTAGTGCTGTCTCGCCAAAGGGTATCTTGGCGCATAGCTCCCTCAAAGCTAGGTATAATAATGGAGTCGCTGTAAGCTAAAATTTCGGTTTTTGAATCGTAGGTGTAGTTCTGATTGCCATCCATTAAGGCAAAAATTCGATATTTCCCAGGTGATATACCGCGGATGGTAAATTGACCACGGCTATCTGTGCGTGACACTCGATCGAAGGGTTTGGTAACAAAAGCACTGTCTGAAAGATCAGTGTGTAAGCCAACCTGTATATTCTTTATGGCTTCTAAATCTCGAGCATTCAAAATGGTTCCTGATACTTGCAACGTGTCAATCACCTCGCCTGTCGAGAAGGTAAAAGAGAAATTGTTCAGGGGATTTCCTTCGTTGTTATCTACAATAGCATCGGCAAAATCGATGGTATACGTAGTATTCTCTTTCAGAGGGTCAATAAAGGTAATAAGTACCCGTTTTCCACTCGCTTTAATATCGGGTTGATCCATTTGCGGAGGTGAGATGATAATCTTCTCTGCCGCTTTTTCTAGCTTAATGAATTCGTCAAATTCAATAACAATTTTGGGGTTCTTGTTATTAACGGCAAATGGTTCGGGTGTACTACGTATAAATTTAGGAGGATCTTCGTCGTAAGGGCCACCATCGGGTTGCCCCATGCTCGCGCAAGAGTATACCAAAATAGTTAGTAGGACCAATAAAAGTGCTTGATGTTTTTTCCAATTCATGTTGTTACTTGTTCAGGCTTAGTAATTCGTCTATGTGGCAGCGTACATTACTCAAACGAGGTACTTTGTGTTGCCCTCCTAGTTTTCCTTTCTCCTTTAGCCACTCTTTAAAGAGTCCTTCTCGGGCTACTACCACTTCCAATGGCTGCAAGGTAAGATTTTTATAACGCTTCGCCTCATAATCGGAGTTAATTTCTTGCAACGAGCGGTCTAAGAGGGTACTAAACTTCTCTAAAGAGTCGGGTAGGGTTGCAAATTCAATCAGCCATTGGTGTCTGCATTTGGCCGATGCATCCATGAAAACAGGTGCTGCGGTGTAGTCCGTAATTTGTGCTCCTGTTTCGGCACAGGCTCTAGCGAGTCCCTTTTCGGCATTGTCTATCATTAACTCCTCGCCAAATGCATTGATAAAATGTTTGGTTCGACCGGTTATAATAAATTTGTAAGGATCGCGGCTGGTAAATTTCACAGTATCGCCTATTAAGTATCGCCACAATCCCCCCGATGTGCTAATAACCAGTGCGTAGTTCTTATTGATCTCTACATCAGTTAATTGTACGGTGTTGGGGTGCTCTTTATCAATTTCCTCCATCGGGATAAACTCAAAGAATACCCCATAATCGATCATTAGCATCATAGCAGGATCTGTTAGATCATTCTGCAGGCCAAAGAACCCTTCACTGGCATTGTAGGTCTCCATGTAGTGCATCTTATCGCTGTTTATCAGTTTCTTATACTGCTCGCGATAGGGCGTGAATGCCACTCCACCGTGGAAAAAGACCTCTAGATTGGGCCAAACCTCATTCAAGTAAGTTGCCCCCTTTATCTCCATAACCCGTTTAATAACGGCTAGCATCCACGAGGGTACTCCCGATATGCTGGTGATGTTTTGATGAATGGTTGTTTGTGCTATTTTCTCCATCTTCTCCTCGAAATCGCTCAATAGCGCAATCTCTTTGGCTGGAGTGCGAATGAGGTTTACTACGGGGCTGATATTCTCTATTAAGATGGCCGATAAATCACCTACTAAGCTCTTTTTTAAGTTGTAGTTGGGTGCATGACTTCCCCCTAGAATCAATCCTTTGCCTGAGAAGAAGTGGCTATTGGTATTCTCTTTTAAGTAGAGTGCTACCGAATCGGTTCCTCCTCGGTAGTGGGTATCGCAGAGTATCTGTTTGCTTACCGGAATAAATTTACTCTTATCGTTCGTAGTACCCGATGATTTAGCATACCAGCGTACTTGGCCGGGGCACAATATATCTTTTTCGCCTTGACGCATGCGTTCTACGTAAGGCTTAACGTCGTCGTATATTTGTATAGGAACCCTTTGTTGAAACTCTTGGTAACTCTTTATTTCGCTATATCCATACATCTTTCCCCACTCTGTCTGTGCCGACTCTTTTAGTAGGCGTCTTAAAACTTTGGCCTGTATGGCTTCTGCTTGCGTGTTGTAAAGAGTAAGTGCTTGTTGTCTCTGTTTGAATAATGTGCGGATTAATATAGTTGGATCCATACTTTTTTACGTATTCGAATTTTAAATGCACAAAAATAGGCTTATTCTTTGGTATGAACACCCTTTTTGTGACTCTTTTTTAATTATGTGGTCTTTACAAGACGATATCTAGCGCCGTCTTCTCTCTCTCTATTCGTCAAGAATTTTCTCTTTACTACTACTGATCGGTTGCCAATTTGTGCAATTTTGTATATAATTTGCTAGCTGCTTAAAGTGCTTTAATAGGCTGTTTAAGGTGTGCAAAGTAATCTCTGGGTTCCTCTATGACTCGCTCTTTGGTAGCCAGTATAGCTCTCTTACCGAATCGTATCTAGTTTACCAAAGGTAGATAAAGTAAAAACAGCATGCAACTTTTTCGCTCTCTTTTGTTGGCGCTCTATTTCCCTTATTTCCCATTTATTAGGAGTTTGCTTTTATACCTCCTCACACCCTTTCCCTTGTTGTTTATCAACTTTTTTCGACACTGACTTTACAAACATCTTATCTTTGAAAAAGTTCTTAGAAGCATAACTAACTTTGTAGCCTACCCATGCTGTGGAACTCGCTCTTTAAATCCGTTTTTTTGATTATTGATCGAATCTCCACATGCCAAAAGATTTGGGCTATAACTTATTGTCTAACTCTGATGTAGAATTTTATGTAGAAGATATATCCATCTCGATGTTTAATTATTGTTTCTTGGCATTTATTTGCGAAAATTGAATCCTACTCTTAAAAACGTGCGGTTGTTTTGGATGGTATAAACGGTTTTGCTTAGTTGTATAAGCGGTTATACCTTTCTGCATAACCGCTTGTTTTTGGTGAGTTTACTACCTGCAGTCTATTCTGTAGATGGAGGGACTTCTTTATGCGCGCTTCTATTTCTGATTTTCTATTAGATTGCATGGGCTATTGTTCTCGATACTATTTTTCAAAAAACTTATTTTAGGGTCGTGATTTGATACTTTCTTGGAGCTCTCTTATTCTCTGAAATAGCCACTTTAGGCTCTAATTTTTCTATTTTTAAAACTTTTTTCTTAGTTTCACCACGTTTAATTAGTTGATTTATAATGTGTAATGGTGAAAGTAAGAATTCGTTACATAGAGTGGAATCATCGTTGTTGTAGGCGAATGATTCTATTTGAAAGCTTTTGTTTGTTTATTTATGTGCTTCTTTTTGATCTGAATCTCACGATTCTATATGTCTATTGTATCTTTCATTCCATCGCCTGATCTAGGCGATTGTTT
>JBOFRN010000164.1:0-77572 GCA_051651025.1 Phocaeicola sp. | reverse complement strand
TCCTTTCTTGGGTAATGACGATCGTCTTTTCTGGCAACGTAGTGAAGCCCGAAACCAGGGTACTGCCGAGTTGTATCACCAATTAGGTTTGGCATGCTATGAAGCGATGGAAGCATTTGTGGAGTATGTGCCGTTGTAGCAATCGGTAATTCAATTAAATACAAAAGGCGTTTAACCCTCTTCACAGGAGGTTAAACGCCTTTTTTTAGTCATTAATAAATACAATACTATTTTTTTCTTTTTGAAACGTTTCTTCTTTAAAGATCTAGCTCTTTAGTTCTTCTTAATTTCCGATTGAAACTCCACGGCAATTTGGTCATTCAGTGTTACCTTTTTCTTTGATGCTGTTTTTCCTTCTACTACAACTTGGTTCGTTCCCTCTTCGAAAGTCAGGTTCTCCCATACAATGGTAGCATATTGATCGGCTTTACGTATACCCATACTTTTACCATTTACAAAGAGTTCAGCTTCGGGTAGGTTGGTGAATACCATGATTCTTTGTTCGGGGTTAGAGCGTTTAACTACTCGTCTTTCCGCAATATAGAGCATAGGCTCCGCCTTGTTCCAGTTTGCTTTGTAGAAATAGAATGCATCTTTTGGAGTTCTGCGGTCATAGGTAACCAATCCTTTGTCGTTTATCCCATATCGGTCACCTTCAATGCGATGTGCTGCTCCAAAGTCGAACATGTTCCACACAAAAGATCCCCAAAGATACGGACGTTCATTAATGATCTTCCAGTTCTCCATGTGGTAGAAAGTTTGCCAGTTTTCAGGGTGCCACCAGCTTACTGGTGTTGTTTTGGTAAGTGAGTCTTGTTGGTGATAGATGCTGGCTCCTGCACCATATTCACTTACGCCGATGCATAATTGTGGGCTATTCTTATGGGTTGCATCCAAAAACTGCCCCAATTGCTCGGGCATGCCTCCATACCATCCGTCATAGCGATTCCACGCGATGTTGTCGGTTATATAATTAAGGCCACCTCCTTGGTTGCTGGCAGCTACTGTTGGACGCGTTTTATCTTCTTGATGTGCCAATACATTGAGTTCTTTTACATACTCTATCGGGTTATCACCATCCTCTTTAAGTTCATTAAAGAGTCCCCAGAAAAGCACCGAAGGGTGGTTGTAATATTGTCTCATCATCTCAATTAACTGCTCTCTGCCATTGGCCTTGAACGCTTCAGAGTTTACAAAGCCTTTGTCGTCATAACCACCAGGGCCTACGAATGGAATTTCACACCATACTACGATTCCTCTTCTATCTAGTAAGTCGTACACCTCTTGTGCATGTGGGTAGTGCGAGAGTCGGATGGCATTTGCACCCATTTCTTGAATTAAATCGATATCCTCTTCGTGGTGAGCTGTGGTTAGCATATTACCTACCTCTGCTCGGTCTTGGTGGCGGCATACTCCACGCAATTGTAGGTGTTCGCCATTTAAGAAGAAGCCCTTATTCGGGTCGGTGGTAAAGTAACGCAAACCGAGTGGTTGTGTAATTTGATCAATAACCGTTCCATTTTGGGATAGAGTGATTTCTGTACTGTAGATGAAAGGGTCAGTTACTCCATTCCAAAGGCGTGGTTTGGTAATTTCAAAGGGAAGTTCGAACTGCCCTTCTTTATTTTCCTCTGCTTGAATCACCTTTTGTATGGTGGTAATCACTTTAGAACCCTCTTTCACTTTTACGTCAATGGTCAGTTCTTTTTGTGCCAAACGATTCGATATGTTGACTTTGGTATTTACCCTTGCTTTCTCTCTGCTCACCTCTTCCTGTACCAAATAGACCCCACACGAACCGTAGTCAAGGGGTGAGATGCAAGCTTCTTCGGTAATCATTAGCTTTACATCGCGGTAAATACCTCCATAAAAGTTGAAATCGCCCACTAAAGGCATAATCTCCAGATTCTCTGCATTGTTTACACGTACAAGTATGGTATTCTCTTTGCCATAATTTACCTTGTCGGTAATCTCGAAAGTAAAGGCGGTATATCCTCCTTTGTGTGTGCCTGTATGCTTTCCATTGATAAAGAGATCGGCTACACTGTTGGCTCCTTCAAATTTTAAGAAGAGTCGTTTTCCTTTCCAATCTTGGTTAATCCAGAAGCGTTTGCTGTAGTTACCAATTCCTCGTTTGTAATCTCTTTTACCTGCCAAAGCATCGACTGTATTCCAGGTATGGGGTAAGTCTACGCGGCGGGTAGTGTGCTCTACTTCGTGCGAAAAGCGGAACCTCCAGTCGTTATTCATTAATAACTCGATGCGTTCGGCATGAGTCTGGATAGTAATACTGAATAGGAGTAGCAGTGTGAAAATAAGTTTAGTTTTCATGTTTTATTTGGTTATAAATTAAATCTGTTTCTGCCTAGTGTTGTTTTTCCTACTCTCATTGTTTGCAATTGTTCTATCGTTCATTACTGAACAATAGGTAGGTGGCTGGTAGGGTTATACTTTATCTCTCGAATCTTTCCTTTAAAGCCCATCCATTCATCACCCAACTGCTGAAGAGGAAAAACCAAGGTTTCTTGGTGCCAGATTTTGTCCTTACGCTCTCTTTTTGCATTGTACATCTCTTCTATTCGTCCCTCTAATCGTTCTTGTAGCTCTCCATTAATGTAGAGTGAGGTACCTTGGTGATCCCCTTCAATGGCCACCTCTATCCACTCTTCTTTGGGGAGTCGATAGTTGTGAAATACAAACTCGTACCCATCGCGTTTGAAGGCAAACTTACCACTGTTTTGCCAGTTCGTAATGAATTGTGAAAAACGGTCTTTGAATAAAATGCCATTTATAGCAGGTACAGAGTCCATTTGCAACTCAAACTCTACCCGATAGGGGTAACCTATACAAGCCACCGGGCTTATTACGTGTTCAGCTCCTTGGAGCAGAATCTCCTCTTCAGCAGTAAAAAGAGTACCTGCCTGCTTTACTTTCCCGAGTAGATTAACGCCCGGAGCCTCCGGCATTTGTTTACATAGGGTGGCAAACTGCTCGTACAATTCACTCTTTCTGTTTTCCTCTTTCCATAAAATCTGGGACATTACCTGCAGGGCAGGGAAGCTGCGGTGATGTACATCTTGTTGACTAATTCCATTGCCTACCTTGTCATTCCATACGGCAAACATAGCCCCAAGAATTCCTTCCGAGGCCTCTACTTCACGTCCTCCATTGGTGATGCGTGGGTTCCAACTTTCATACAACCGTTTTCCATTTAAGTAGTCGTAGTAATAGTGAGCAGCAGGTACAATGTAGAGATAGGCATCGCAGGTATTAATCACCTTTCCTCCCATTTGTAGAATCGTTTCCATATCCATCCATCCCGAATTCCATGCATTTACTACCTTCCCATTTAAATCAACTGGAGTCTCTCCCTTCATGTGATCGAGGCTTCCCCACAATCGTGGGTTTTTTCCATACTTCTCGACATAGTTTAGGTAGTAGTTTGTAAAATAGCGGAATTGTTCAGACTCTTTGCGGTTGTATTCATCGGTACCTATGTGCACATCAGGACCCACAAATACGGGATCATCACCTCCCAGATATTCATCGAAAAGCGTGTCTAGGAATTCGTATACCTCGGGTTTATAAAGATCTAAATGATCCATTCCATACGCTTCATTATCGGCAGCCAGTCTTGGATTGTAGTGGGTAAAGGCTAGGGAGTGTGCGGGGGCATCAATTTCAGGAATCACATTTACTCTATAGCGAGCGCCCATTTGTTGTAGCTCTTTAAACTCCTGCTTGGTGTAGTGTCCATCTTTGGCTGTTAATCCTGGAAAACGGTCGCTTTCTAGACGAAATGCAGCATAGGTTTTACTCCAATCATTGTCAAAAAACTCCACAAACCCATTATCGTTGAGATGAATTTGTAGTTCATTCATTTTATAGAATGAGAGAATCTTTATGTAATCGCGTAGGTAATCGATGGTAAAGAACTTACGTGCTACATCAATCATGAAGCCCCGGTTAGCGTAGGCTGGATAATCTATGGCACGCCCTTTTTGTATTCCTTGTGGTTGGTTGTGTAGCATTTGGAGCAGCGTGCGTGTTCCCCAAAACAGGCCTTTGCTACTGGCACCTTTTATTTCTACGGAGTTACGAATGTGTAATTCATACTGTTCCTCTCTCGTGGCCTCTTTGATCGAAAGGTGAATAGCTCCTCGCTCACTTTTGCCCGATACTACCTGATAGTTCCAGCCTAGTAGCTCTTTTAAATCGGCTGCTAGAATATGGGCACTCTCTTTTAGCGTGTCAAAATTTTCGGGGTTTACTACAATTCTTCCACTTGTAGGCAGTTGCAATTTTCCTGTTTCTCCTTTCCACTCTTGTAGAGCTGGAATAACTTGAGGTGGCTGCTGTTTTTGAGCGGCAACGCTTTGAAAGAGTATCACGAGGAGTGAGAGCAAAAAATGTCGTTTCATCATACTAGTTATCATAAAGGTTATACGTTCATTCGTGAATGGAGTGTAAAGATAAGTGAATATATCAAGCTCTAAGTTCCAAAAAACACAATTTAGATGCCGAAATTGTCCAAAAAAGAGCTTTTTAAATTTAATTAGCGATTCTTTTTGATCCACTTTCCTTCGTTTAAGTACCAGATTGACTCTTTGCAGCTAGGCTTTGAAAGAGCTATTTAACCAATGCTTACACGCTATAATAAGTTGTTTCCTTGCTCCTATTGGGCTTATTTAAGTTCAAGATACTTTAAAACCCCTTAACTGTCAAATCACACCTTGCCACCTACTAACAGTTTGTAAAAAGCTGATACAACCTTTTGTACAGTCCCAAAATATAATTACTTTTGTGTTAGTAAAAAGCTATTATTTAGAACAATATCTTAAAAGAATAAACTATATGACAGACGTTAAGAGCTGCCTCAGTGAGGCGCAAGACAAGATGGACATGGCCATCATGCACTTAGAGGAATCATTTGCACACATCCGTGCAGGTAAAGCAAGCACTCGTTTGCTAGATGGTATCCGTGTAGATTCATACGGAAGTATGGTACCCATCAGCAATGTAGCTGCTGTCAATACTCCCGATGCTCGTAGCATCGTAATTAAACCTTGGGACAAAGGTATGTTCCGTGCTATCGAGAAGGCAATTATTGACTCTGACCTTGGTATTATGCCCGAAAACAATGGCGAGATTATCCGTATCGGTATTCCTCCATTGACTGAAGAGCGTCGTAAACAACTCTCTAAACAATGTAAAGCAGAGTCGGAAGCGGGTAAAGTAAGCGTACGTAACGCACGCCGTGACGGTAACGACGCCTTGAAGAAAGCGGTAAAAGATGGTTTGGCCGAAGATGAGCAAAAGAATGGCGAAGCTAAACTCCAAAAACTACATGACAAATACATCAAAACAGTCGATGAGATGTTGGTAGAGAAGGAGAAAGAAATCATGACTGTCTAAGCCCTCAGGCTATTTGCATGAGAGGATTAGTCATCAGAAATACAGGAAGCTGGTACCAGGTAAAGACTGAAGAGGGGAGAACCATTGATTGTAAAATCAAAGGAAACTTCCGTCTAAAAGGTATTCGCAGCACCAACCCAATTGCCGTAGGCGATTGGGTTCGAATCATTGCGAACGAAGAGGGAACTGCTTTTATCAGCGAGATAGAGGATAGAAGAAACTACATTATCCGTCGTGCATCAAACTTATCCAAACAATCGCACATCATTGCGGCCAACTTGGATCAGTGTATGCTTATCGCTACTATTAATTACCCCGAAACATCGACCATCTTTATCGACCGTTTCTTGGCAGGTGCCGAGGCATACCGCGTACCGGTTAAACTTATCTTTAACAAAGTAGACCGATACAGTGAAGAGGAGATGCGTTACCTAGATGCACTTATCGATATGTATACGCACATTGGGTATCCTTGTTTTAAGGTCTCAGCTTTGGAGAATGAAGGGGTAAAGGAGTTAAAGCAGGAGCTGGCTGGCAAGGTTACACTCTTATCAGGTAACTCGGGGGTTGGTAAATCGACCTTGATAAATGCCATTATGCCTGATCGCGCTCTAAAGACGGCCGAAATATCGGGTTACCACAACAAAGGGATGCACACCACTACCTTCTCGGAGATGTTTCCGGTGGCCGATGGCGGCTACCTAATCGACACTCCAGGTATTAAAGGTTTTGGTACCTTCGATATGGAGGAGGAAGAGGTAGGTCACTACTACAAAGAGATCTTTGCCAAATCGGCCGAGTGCAAGTACAACAACTGTACGCACCGTAGCGAACCGGGTTGTGCCGTTCGTGCAGCTGTCGAAGAGCATTTCATCAGTGAATCTCGTTATACCTCCTATCTTAATATGTTGGAGGATAAGGAAAATGGTAAATACCGTTCGGCTTACTAAGCTTCTTATTAAAGTATTAAAAAGCGAATATACTGATAGAGTATATTCGCTTTTTTTTTGCTTACCTTGTTACGAAGTGAAATACATCTTTCATCTATTCAGTGATATAGGAGCTAGCCTATCCAGAAAATTCTATCTTATAAAGTATTCTATACTACTTTATAAGAGATGAGTCTAAAAGTTAGGGCACCCCAAATGGAGTGCCCTAAGCTATTTATGTTCGTAATGTAAAATTACTTGCAGTGTCCAGCGCAACGAGGTTGCAACTGTTTGAAGAAGTCATTACCCTTATCGTCTACCAAGATAAAAGCTGGGAAATCAACTACATCAATTTTCCAAATAGCCTCCATACCTAGTTCAGGATACTCTACACACTCAATGCTCTTAATGTTTTCTTGTGCCAAGATAGCAGCAGGACCACCAATAGAACCTAGGTAGAAACCACCGTATTTGTGACAAGCATCGGTTACTTGTTGGCTGCGGTTACCTTTGGCCAACATAATCATGCTACCACCCTTGCTTTGGAACAAGTCTACATACGAGTCCATACGTCCAGCAGTAGTTGGGCCCATAGAACCACAAGCCATACCTTCTGGAGTTTTCGCAGGTCCAGCGTAGTAAATAGGGTGATCTTTCAAGTATTGAGGAAGATCCAAACCGCTGTCCAAACGCTCTTTTAATTTAGCGTGAGCAATGTCGCGACCCACAATAATAGTACCGTTCAATGACAAACGTGTAGCCACTGGGTATTTAGAAAGCTCTTTCAAGATTTCGGGCATCGGTTGGTTCAAGTCAATTTTAACTACATCACCTTCTCCTGCTTCGCGCAATTCAACTGGGATTAAATCGCCTGGGTTGCTATCCATCTTCTCAATCCAGATACCATCTTTGTTGATTTTACATTTAATGTTACGGTCGGCCGAACAAGAAACACCCATACCGATTGGGCAAGATGCACCGTGACGAGGTAAGCGAACAATACGAATATCGTGCGCCAAGTATTTACCACCAAATTGAGCACCTAAACCAATGTTATAAGCCTCTTCCAATACTTGTTTCTCTAGTTCGATATCGCGGAAAGCACGTCCGTGCTCATTACCTGTCGTAGGAAGTGAGTCGTAGAAGTGAGTTGAAGCCAACTTCACAGTCATCAACGTTTTTTCGGCCGATGTACCACCGATAACGAAAGCAATGTGGTAAGGAGGACATGCCGCTGTACCCAATGATTTCATTTTCTCTACCAAGAAAGGAACTAATGTTGTTGGGTTCAATACCGCTTTGGTCTCTTGGTATAAGTATGTTTTGTTAGCAGAACCACCCCCTTTAGTTACACACAAGAAGTGATATTCCATACCTTCGCAAGCCTCAAGGTCAATTTGAGCAGGAAGGTTGGTTTTTGTATTCACCTCATCGTACATATTCAAAGGTGCATTTTGCGAGTAGCGTAGGTTCTCTTCGGTATAGGTTTTGTATACACCCAATGAAAGCGCCTCTTCGTCACAGTAACCCGTCCAAACTTGTTGTCCTTTTTCACCGTGAATGATTGCAGTACCTGTATCTTGGCAGATGGGTAGTTTACCTTTTGCCGATACCTCTGCATTACGCAAGAAAGAAAGCGCTACAAATTTATCATTTTCGCTTGCTTCAGGATCACGCAAAATTTTTGCTACTTGCTCGTTGTGCGCACGGCGCAACAAGAATGAAACATCGCGGAAGGCAGCGTTTGCCATTGTAGTAAGCCCCTCTTTGGCTACTTTCAAAACGGGAGTTCCTTCAAACTCGCTTACAGATACGTGATCTTTGGTAAGCAAATAGTATTCAGTTGCATCATCGTGTCCTAAATCGAACATCGGTTGATAGTGGAACGGAGGTGTTGCCATACTTCTTTTTAAGTTGAATTAGTTAAACGTTTTTATTCGTTGTTAGTGTAGCAAAGGTAGTAACTATTATCGAAATTTTTCTTTAATTGAAGTGAAAAGTTTGGAGAATGACCTATCTTGCTCTAGCAAGCAAATGCCTTATGTGCTGCCAAGGTACCGATAGAGTTTGGCTACCCAGTAGTACTTAAGAGGTAGCAAACTATGGCTACTCTATATGAATCAATGGAAATTGTTCATAACTAAGTAACTAGCCGGAAATAGAAGCGAATGAATATGAATAATTATTCATTTAATATTTAACAATTAGTAATTCACGAATGAATGTATAAACCAATAAGTAGCACTATCTTTGCACCTTCAACCAAGAATTTACTTAGATTATTAAATTAGATATGAATCAGAGACATATTAAAGAGAGCCTTAAGGTAGCTTCACCTCTTCTATTTAGCTTGTTACTACAAAACCTTATCAATGTAGTCGATACCATCTTTTTGGGCCGTGTAGGCGAGGTCGAACTAGGTGCTTCGGCTTTGGCTGGTGTTTTTTACATGGCCATTTATTATGTAGGTTTTGGTTTTGGTATTGGGCTTCAAGCTTTAGTATCTCGTCGCAATGGCGAGGGAAACTATCCCCGCATAGGGGTGTTGGTTTGGCAATCTACTCTCTTTTTAGCCCTGCTTGGTCTATTGCTCATTGGTATTACAATGGCATTTGCTCCTGTTGGATTTGGGGCTATTATTTCATCGGATAGCGTGTATGGTGCTACCATGAACTATTTAGATATTCGGGTTTTTGGTATCTTACCTGCTTTTATTACCATTGTCTATCGAGCTTTCTTTGTGGGGATAAAGAAAACCAATGTGTTGATATATAGCTCTATCTTGATGACCCTCACGAATGTGTGTTTGAATTACTTCCTTATTTTTGGAGGAGGGATTATAGAACCCATGGGAATCAAAGGGGCCGCGCTTGCATCGGTGATAGCCGAGTTTGTAGGTTTGCTCTTTTACCTGTGCTATACCAAGGTTATTAATACAAACATCTATGCCATCGTACCGAAGTTCCGCTTCGAAATGGAGGCTATCCGTCGCATCTTGAATGTATCGGTTTGGACCATGTTGCAATACTTTGTGACGGTATTTGTGTGGTTTATGTTCTTTGTAGCCGTCGAACAAATTGGTGAGCGTGCGCTGGCAGTCTCCAACCTTATTCGTAGCATTGGGATGTTACTTTTTGTCTTTGTTTCGGCTTTTGCTACTTCGGCAGCCTCGTTGGTAGGTAATGCCATTGGAGAGCGAAAGCTGAAGGAGGTAGCAAAGATTACGCGTACCAACATCTTGTTGTGTTACGCTATGTTACTACCTCTGTTAACTTTTATAGCCCTCTTCCCCGAGATCGTATTGTCTCTTTTTACTGACAATGCTCCCCTGATTAATGAGTCTGTTTCGTCACTCTATGTCTTGTTGTGTTATTGTCTTGTGGGTGTACCAGGCAGTATCTTATTTAATATTGTATCGGGTACGGGTAACACCAAAAGCTCGTTGGTTATTGAAATTATTGCTATCGTAGCCTATTCGCTAGCTATCTACTTTATTGTTCTTTCAAAGCCTGCGGTATGGATCTGTTGGACGCTTGAAATTCTCTATTGGGGAACCATTTTAATGGGTTCTTGGTTCTATTTGGCACGAGGCAAGTGGTGGAAACGCAGAATTTAGAAAAAGAGTCTTTAAAGTAGCTCCAAGCCATCAGTTGAAGAGCCTTTCAAACCGATTTTTAAACCCTTGTGATAAAACTCACAAACCAGTGGGTTGTGAAATCCATAAAGGAAACTTTAGGAAAACAGAGGAGTCTATTATTCTCATCTTAGAGAATAATAGACTCCTTTATTTTGATTGGATAAAGAGGATAGACCATTCAGGTCGTTAGCCTCTTTGGGTCTCCTCTTTGTGACTCTATTACAGCTTTCTGATAAACAAAGCGAGGTTTCCTCGGTTCGAAGTACCCACCTTGAAGTTGATTTTGCTGGAATAGGGTGTACCTGCTTGCCACTCCGAAATAGAGACTTTTACGGTAAGTGGTTTCTCTTTAATCACTGTTTGAGGCGCTGCCGTTGCGGATAGTTCATTGCGTTTAAATATATCGAACTTCTCCAGTTCTACATCGACTCCATCGGTGATGGGGATAAAGGTTAACTCATAATCGCCATCTCCCGAGATAATTCCCGTCAAGGTTACGCTCATTTCATTTCTTAATTGTGCGTGTTGGAACTTCTCAACAAAGCGTCCATACTGCTTGTAGGCCGAGTAGTCATCGGCAAAGTAGGAGGGTACCGAGTGGTGCGACTTCGTAAGAGCAGCTACGGCACGGAAGTCCGATAATTGTGTCACTTTTACAGGCTCTGTATAGAGCTTGTCGTACGGAGAGGGGCGTTCGCCATTCGTGGTATAGTGAACGGTTGCTCCCTCTATCGGTGTTGAGGCTGTAATCAA
Source organism: Phocaeicola sp. (assembly GCA_051651025.1). GTDB lineage: Bacteria > Bacteroidota > Bacteroidia > Bacteroidales > Bacteroidaceae > Phocaeicola. The sequence continues at coordinate 66,838 of JBOFRN010000164.1, read as the reverse complement.
ATAGCCATCGGCTACCTTCTCTTGTTTCACTTCAGGTGTAGGAATGCGATAGGTATAACCTGCATAATCCAAACGTGCATAATGTTTCAATAGGCGTTTCGAGAAATCCTCGAAGTTGCGATCCGAGCTCTTGGTCCAAGCAAGCTCTCCAAATGCCAACATACGAGGCAGCATGAGGTACTCAATGTAACGCTCCGAACGGTTTTCGTCTAGCAAAGCCAACTCTTGAAGAATGGTGCCGTGAATAAACTGATCGCTCCACATCGCTACTTGCAACCCTACAATGGCCGAATTACCTTCGAATGCTGTTGTTTCGAAGTTGTAACACTTCTCTACAGAGATAGGAGGCAACCAAGTCGCTGCTTTAATCTCCGAAGGATCGCCCGATTCGGGGAAGTCAAAATAGAGTGTATTAGCTGGACAAAGAATGGCCTTATGACCCAAATTAAATACATGATCTAGGTTTTTCATGTTGCGCCAAATCATACTAACCACTTGCTCGTTTACTGTACCACGCTCTAGAATTTCATCCCATCCTACTACGGTACGGCCGTATTTAGCAGCCATCTTCGCTACTACGTTCGTTAAATACGATTGTAGCTCTTCGCTCTTTTTCAGGCCCTCTTTCTCCATCACCTTTTGGCAGTGTGGGCAAGCCGACCAGTAGTCGTATACCGCTTCGTCGCCACCAATGTGTAGATATTTAGAGGGAAAAAGCTCTACTACCTCATCAATTACATCGCTTAGGAATTGAATTGAGCTCTCTTTACCTGCACAAAGTAAATCTTTGCTAATGTAGTGTTGCGTTTGAACCTTCAACGACTCCTCTCTGCAGCTTAACCAAGGGTAGGCAGCCACTGCCGACATGAAGTGTGCGGGGAAAGCAAATTCAGGAATCACATCTACACCGCGTGCTGCCGCATAGGCCACAATCTCACGAATATCCTCTTGTGTATAGAATCCACCGGTACGGTTTTCTCCACTTCCACCAAATGCACCTATCTCAGTCAATAGGGGATACTTCTTAATTTCCAATCTCCAACCCGAATCGTCAATTAGGTGGAGGTGAAGTGCATTGAGTTTATACATCGCCATCATATCGATGTACTGCAAGATAAACTCCTTGTGGAAGAAGTAACGTGCTACATCAAGCATCGCTCCACGCCACTCAAAAGTAGGAGCATCGGCAATCGAAATGGCTGGAAGTGACAGTTCAACTGTTTGTAATTTGTCCGACTCAACCTGAGGAGGAAGAAGTTGCAACAGCGTTTGAATACCATAGAAAGCACCTGCTGCACTTTTACTTTTGATAGTTACCCCTTTGTTGGTAATGTTGAGTGTGTATCCCTCTTTATTTTCAATTTCAGTATCAAGGGCAAATAGAATGGAGTTGGCACCCGCTTTTTTTCCAGCAGCTACGGGTAGTTTCATGGCAGTTGGTGCGTAGATAAAAGAGGCCAATAGTTCGGCCTGTTCCTTAAACTCGGGGGCATATACAATCTGGGTTTGTGCATTGATTGTAAAACCTTTTCCGTTGGTAAGCTCTACCTTACTCGGTTTAGGAATAATGTTTACTTGCTGTGCCGTCAGGGGCTGCAGCGTTAGCATAAAACTCAAAAAGAGAGTTAGAATGGCATAAGAGTTAAATCTCATAGTAATTTCAGTTGTTTTTTAGATATATACTTTCTGGGTTATTTTCTATTCACAGCATTTGTTTTTAGCTTCATATCTACATAGAGAGGTAAGTGATCCGATGCTACACTCTGTACTACGCTACCTCCTTGTAGGGTATAGTTATCGCCCTTCTTTAAGGCATAAATATAGTCGATGCACTCAGTAGCTCCATTGGCTGGGTAGGTAGGCTCTTTGATGTTATTTAGCGTGGTGAAGTGGTTGTTCATCTCTTTTTGTGTGGGCGAATCGGGTTTTGAATTCATATCGCCTGCCAAGAATACCGGTTCACTGCTAGGGGTTAACTCTTTCAGAAGAATGGGTATAGAGAGGAGTTGATCCTCTTCGGTAAGTGAGAAGTGGGTACAAGCCAGCAAATAGTGTTCAAACTCGGCAATGAGTAAAACGCGCGCTTCCTCTCTTCCAGGAAGTGCAACTGTCCAGTGCTTCAGGGGTTTCTCTTTCGATAAGATACCCACTCCATACTTACCGCCTTGCAGGTCAATGGCAGCACCATAGGTGGGGTACATATGGGTACGTTTACCAAACTCCTCGAGTACATAGTGAGAGTCGGTACGAAGTGCTACACTATCTACCTCTTGCAGCGCAATTACATCGGGAGCTATTTGATTGATTACGTCGGCTAGTCGATCGTAATCACGTACCTGGTCCATACCTATGCCGTTTCGCACATTGTATAGCATGATGCGCGTTGCATTCTTCTCGCGCGGTTCAATCTTTTTTTGTGCACATAGCATTTGCAAACTGCATGCTATACCAACTAGAAATATAAGAAGGTGCTTCATGTTTAATTTAAGGTCTTTTAGTTTGTGTATCTATTCGGTTACTTTCTTTAAAGTACTACAAAGGTAATCATTCCAATTGGGAAGCTAGCTAGCTGTTTTCATAAAATACGCTTTTTCTTTCGGAATATGGATCTATAAAATAGCTTTTGCTGCTACGATTCTTGTAGGTAAACTCTCAAGTGAGGTTGTTGATGTAGAGCGGATAAGAGAAGCTGAAGCTTTTTAGTAGAAATGGAGATATGAAAGGAAGGAGGAAGCAAAAACTCTTTCTATATTTGCATCTTTTAATTAAAAGATAAAAGAATATGCGTAAAATACGATTTGGGTTTGTAGGAACCAATTTTATAAGTGATTGGGTGCTCGCGGGTGCCTTATTGGATAGCCGTTTTGAACTAGCAGCGGTCTATTCGCGTACCCAAGAGAGCGGTCAGGCGTTTGCTGCCAAGTATGGGGTTGATAGAGTCTTTACCAATCTCCAAGAGATGGCAGAGTGGGAGGGGATAGATGCTGTCTATATTGCATCCCCCAATGCACTTCATTGTGAACAGAGCCTACTCTTTATTGAACAAGGTAAACATGTGTTGTGCGAAAAGGCTTTCTGCTCGAATGCACGCGAAGCTAGAACCCTGGTAACTGCTGCCCGTAGCAAGGGGGTGTTGCTGATGGAGGCCCTTAAGCCCACACTCACGCCCAATTTCGCACAGGTAATGGAGCATATCAATCAGTTGGGGCCCATCCGCAAATACTTTGCGAGTTACTGCCAATACTCTTCGCGGTACGACAAGCTGAAAGAGGGAGTGGTATTGAATGCCTTCCGCCCCGAACTCTCCAACGGTGCATTGATGGATATCGGTATCTATACCATCTACCCCATGGTGGTACTTTTGGGTCGTCCCAAAACCATTCAGGCCACGGGTATGCTTCTTCCTACGGGGGTAGATGGCGAGGGGAGTGTAATCTTTGGTTACGATACCCTGAGTGCCACGGTTATCTACTCCAAAATTACCGAGTCGGCTCTGCCCAGTGAAGTACAAGGCGAACTGGGTACCATTCGTATCGATCGTATCAACCAAATTGACCGAGTGCAGTTACTCCCTCGTGGTAGCGAAGCCATCGATTTAACTCAACCACACTGCGGCGAAGAGTATTACTACGAGGTGAAACACTTTATAGACCTGATTGAACAAGGCAAAACCGAATCACCTATTAATAGCCTCGATAACTCCATCATCGCTATGGAAGTGATGGACGAAATCCGTCGACAAATTGGAGTGGTTTATCCAGCAGATACGGTTAGATAGTTACCTGCCATTCCCTCTTTTGCATCCATTTGTCAGAAAAAAAATGTAATTTTGCAGGCCGAAGAAACAAACCAAACAAACTATATGAAACCAACCAAACTCACTCTCTTGCTATGGATGGTGCTTTCGCTATTCACCACTACGGTGAAAGCCGACCGTTCCAGAGATAGTCTGATTATGCATCTCGATGCGCACTACACCAAACGTGAAGTGATGATTCCTATGCGCGATGGCGTGAAACTATTTACAGCCATTTATGAGCCCAAAAGCAAAGCGAAAAAGCACCCCATCTTGATGCACCGCACACCCTATTCGTCTGCTCCTTATGGCGAGGGTTACCACCGTACCATTACCCGCAACTTGTGGAACTATGTAGAAGATGAGTATATCTTTGTATTTCAAGATGTACGTGGACGCTACAAGAGCGAGGGCGAATTTGTGCAAGTACGCCCTTTGAATAAGAACCGCAATAAAAAGAAGAAAGAGATTGATGAGGCTACCGATACCTACGATACGGTAGAGTGGCTGACTAAAAACAGTCACAACAATGGCAATGCCGGTGTGTGGGGTATTAGCTACGATGGCTTTTATGCGACCATGGCTGCCTCGAGCGGTCACCCCGCTTTGAAAGCGGTATCTCCTCAAGCACCTGTGACCGACTGGTATCGTGGCGATGATCGTCACCACAACGGGGCTTTCACAATGCTACAAACCACCAACTTCTTGCCTCGCCTTGAAGGACGCAACATGGGCAAAGGGGTGATAGGCGATATCGTGAAGAACGATGTCTATACCGATTTCCTTGCCGTGGGTACCTTTAAAGATGTAGACAATATGGTACAAGATACCACAGAAACGATGTGGAATAACATCAAGAATCACCCCGATTTTGACGATTTCTGGAAGGAGCGCGATGCACGTACCTCTTGTTACAACCTAAAACCTGCCATGCTGGTTGTAGGTGGACACTTTGACTCCGAAGATTGTTACGGTCCTTGGGGCTTGTATCGTGCCATTCAATCGCAATCGCCCGATACGGAACTTTATCTCACTTTCGGTCCTTGGTGGCACGGAGCATGGACCAGCCGTAACTTCCAGAGCATTGGTAATGTTTACTTTGGAGAGAGCACTTCGGTGTACTACCAAGATCAAATAGAGTATCCTTTCTTCTCGTACTACCTAAACAACCAAGGAGAGAAGCCGGCCCACAAGGTAAACATCTTCGACTCGGGCGATAAGAAGTGGCGTACCTACGACAAGTGGCCTGCGCAAACGCTTCAAACCACTCCCTATTACATTCATGCCGATGGAAGTGTATCGAAGGAGGCCCCTACAGCGGAGAGCTCTTATACAGAGTATGTATCGGATATGTCTCGTCCTGTACCCTATACGGCTTTACCTACCACCTATCGTACCAAAGAGTTTATGGTAGACGATCAACGCTTTGCTACTTCTCGTCCCGATGTGCTCACCTTTGTTACCGAGCCTTTAAAAGATACCCTTCGCCTAGGAGGTCCGATTGAGGTCGAGTTGCAAGCAGCTATTAGCGGAACCGATGCCGACTTTATGGTCAAAGTGATTGATGTATTCCCCGAGAACTTTAGTTACCCCGAGGAGGCAAAAGAGCACTTAAATGGTAACTATCCCATGAGCGGCTATCAGTTGATGGTGCGTGGTGAGCTATTCCGCGGTCGTTATCGCGAAGCGTTCGATGCACCCAAAGCCTTTGTGCCTGGCCAGATTACTCCGGTAAACTACACGCTATACGATGTAGCCCACACCTTCCTTCCCGGACACCGTTTGATGATTCAGATTCAAAGCTCGTGGTTCCCGATTATCGATCGCAACCCACAACGCTTTATCAATACCTACGAGTGTACTGTGGCCGATTTCTTGATGAAGCAAAACATTCAGATCTATCACCAAGCAGGAGCAGCTTCGCGTTTGTTACTGCCTGTAATTGACTAATTCTACCTTTACAGCAAATCGGAATTTGATTCTATACAATGCCCCCTCTTCTAGCTTACGAAGCTAGAAGAGGGGGCATTTAGGTCTGAGATCTCTCCGTTTGAGTTTTTCTGTTTTTATCCTTCATCCTTCAATGTGTCACTCTTTCAGGTTTTTACGGTGAAGGTTTCGCTTTTTTATCCAGTTTTACTTCGCCACTTTTTCGCGCGAAACGTTCCATTTCCATCTATAGAATCGCTTGACTAGTTCCTATTTTTGTTCCTATTTTCGGGCAGAGCAGAGAGATTCGCGCTATCAGTTCATCACCCAGTGCCGTCTTTTTTTCAATGTGTTTCAATACCTCGGTCACAAATGGGTTACTCTCAAATAGTCCACGTACTTGTTCAAAATCTTGTTCGCGCTCTTCGCTTGTACCATCGGTACCAAAACCGGTCATGGAAGAGAGTGAGAACTCCTTCTTTGCATCGGCATAGACCATTTTGTCTAGCGTAACCACCGCCTCTTGCCATTTACGTACAATCCTTACCACGTCGGAAGCTGTTATTGTATCTGCTTGCAGTTGGTAGTAGGCTAGTAACTCCTTATAGGCCCAGGTCCACTCATAGGTATAGTAGTGTGCATGTAACACAACGAAACGCTGTTGCACCCGTGCCACATCGGCCAACTCTCCCGTCTCTATTTCATGCATCAGTTGCTCTACTTCACTTTTGGGAGCAATGAGTCCCGAAATGTCCACCCACTCACCTGCACCTACCACCGTATCGGGTAGTAAGCGAGCTCGAATCTCTTCGTCACTCGCAAAGGTCATTCCTTCCAATCGCTTGATGAGTGAATTGCCTAAAAACTTTTGAATGGCTATTTCGTAGAAACGGATTCCGTTGTTGAGCGATGAATTCTTAATTTTTGCACTTTGGTAGGAGTAGGTATCCGAGGTTTCGCCCGATACTTTGCGCAACTGTTTCAGTAGCTTTCGTCCTTGTAACATCTTCTGAATGGTATAGGGACTGAGCAAGTTGTAGTTTATCTGATCCAATAAGCCGGGACCTTTGCGCTTGTCGCGTTTGGGCCATTTTTGCGCATCGCGTATGGTACCCACACTGCGCAGGTTTACCCCTGGTACCAAGTAGGTAAGATTGCTCTGTTCAATCAAGTAGGAGAAGGGGAGCCCCGAGGTGTCTGCATGATTTACGTGACGCCCCATGACCAGTGAGAAAGCACCCACCTTGGCAGGCCAAAGAATGTACGAGTCGGAGGTGGTTTTAGCTCCCCGCTCCATTACTCCTTGGTGAATGGGCCCCAGCTTATACATGTGATTGCTTTGGTTTGATCCCGATCCGGCATTCATAAACGAGAACATGCCCGCTATAAGCAGGGTCGATTTGTGGTGAGTCACCGTAAAGGGACCGGCAAAGATGGCACAAGCCTCGCCATTTTCGCCCTGGCAGTTGCTGAAAAAGAGCGAATCGGAAGCCGAATAGTTGTGTCCTAGGTGACATGCCTGCCCGATGAAACAGCGAGTAAGCATGGTTCCATCCTCTACCGATGAACCGGTAGAGATAATGAAATCATCGGCTATCACACCGTATCCTATGTGAACAGGGGCCTCCTGGTTGCTGTTAATCGTTCCATTCTTCAGCCTACCTGCCCCCTCTATTTGGGCATAGTCGCCTACCTTTACATTCTTTATATACCCTGCATTTACAATGGTTACAAAATTACCAATACTACCTACGGTCGACTCCTGATTACGAGCATACAACTCCACCATCTCTTTGAGCTTGTTGATAAGCTCCGGACGATGTCGGTAAAGAGCCATAATGTAAGCTTGATGCGCCGACAATTGGTTATGAATAACTACCTCACGGCCCCCTGTTTCATTGAGTACAGAGACTTCGACTCCATTTCCAAAGCGAGTTGTTCCATCGACCAGTAGGATGTCTACATTCTCGATAAAGCACGATTCACCAATGGTATAGTTTGAAATGTAGTTTTTGATGTTCTCTATGCAGCAGTTATCACCTACTGTTACGTTATGTAGCGTTGCATGGTAGATACCTGCATGCTTTTTCATCCCTCCAGCTAACTCAAACTCTCTCTCAAAAACACCCAGTCTAATCTTTCCCGAAAAGCGGACGTGGTGTACATAATCGGTCTTGAAATCGGAGGCAACCTCTATATCCTGCCAACACTTGGCATGACAAGAGTGCTTCTTGAGTTGCTCGATTTCAAGAGGCGTCAGTAAACGGTAGTTGTTCATAATGTATTGTATTTTTAGGGCTATTCAGTATCTGAACCCTGTTCTAATTCTTCGGCATCGTAGGTATGGTATAAAAAGTCGTTATAGGGATATTTCTGTACATGCAGTTCACGTACGCGGTTGTAGATGGCACTTCTGAGCTCCTCTAAATTGGTTCTTTGTTTGGCCGATATAAAGAGACAGTTCTCGTGAAGTTTTGCCATCCAAGTCTCCATCAACTCTTCGAGTGTCCAGTTGGCTTTGGTTCTTGGCGTTAAATCATCCTCCTCTTTGTGGGTATAGGTGTAGGCATCTACTTTATTGAAGACAATCATGAAGGGCTTTTCAGAGGCACCTAAATCGGCTACTGTCTTCTCTACTACAGCCAGCTGATCTTCGAACTCAGGGTGTGAAATATCGACCACGTGAATCAATAAATCGGCCTCGCGCACCTCGTCAAGCGTTGATTTAAACGACTCTACAAGTCCGGTTGGTAGTTTACGGATAAACCCTACGGTATCGGTTAATAAGAAGGGAAGATTCTCAATAATCACCTTCCGTACCGTAGTATCGAGTGTAGCAAAGAGTTTGTTTTCGGCAAATACATCGCTCTTCGATAGGAGGTTCATCAGCGTCGATTTTCCTACATTGGTATAACCCACGAGGGCTACACGTATCATGGTTCCCCGATTTTTACGTTGCGTAGCCATCTGCTTATCAATTTCACTCAGGCGCTCTTTAAGCAACGACATACGGTTTAAGATGATACGGCGGTCCATTTCGAGCTGCGTTTCACCCGGTCCACGAAGACCTACCGATCCCCCTTTTCCGCTACCCGAACCACCCCCTTGGCGTTCCAAGTGGGTCCAAAGGCGTTGCAAACGGGGCAACATGTATTTGTATTGTGCCAACTCTACTTGCGTTTTTGCGTTGGCACTTTGTGCACGCATGGCAAAAATATCTAAGATAAGCGAGGTACGATCCAAAATCTTTACTTTTAGTTCGGCCTCGATATTACGTATCTGCTTGGGCGATAGCTCATCGTCAAAAATAACCATCCCGATGGGCGTTTCGTTCTCCTCTTGTTGAAGGATGTACTCCTTAATCTCTTGGAGTTTACCCTTTCCTACGTAGGTTACCGAGTGAGCAGTAGGTAGCTTCTGGGTAACACGTTTCACTACAGTAGCCCCTGCCGTCTCGGCTAGGAATTCCAATTCATCTAGGTACTCTGTTGTCTTTCTTTCGTCTTGTGTTTGGGTAATCAATCCCACCAAGACCGCAGTTTCTACCTGCGCTTCTGATATAACAAATTCTTTCATCTACTGATTCTAAATACTTAATATACAAACTTAAGCAAAAATGGTGGATGTAGCATGTTTCGTTTTAAGTTTTTCTGAAAAAAGAATACTTAAGTAACCTTTTTCTCCACTTAAAGCAGCCTTCTATGGCTGGTTACTTCTCCTATTTATCTAAACATCGGGAGGTAAAAGCTTGTTCGTGCGTTCCTAAAAAGAGAAGTATGCTTCTCTATTCTTTAATTTCTGACAGAGATTAGGCAATTTCTGTCAGAAATTAGCTAATTTACGTCAGAAATTGTCTAATCTTTGACGAAAATTGGAAAATAAAAAAGGAGAAGCACAAGAATATCTTGGCTTCTCCTTCTAAATTATTCGGTTTAGGTAGCTGAATGGAATTGATTTACAACCAATTCTTTACCTCACGCCAATCTTTCATTTGGAAAGTAGGCTCAAAAGGTAACTCGTTTTGCGCTGTTAGGTTGTAGTAAAGTTGGCTCATACCTACCTCTTTAGCACCTACAATGTCATTGGTCCAGTTATCGCCAATCATCAGCGAACTGTTTGCTTCTGCCTCGGCTTGTTGGAGTGCGTGGTGATAAATCCCCGGAGAGGGTTTATGAATCCCTATTTCGTCCGAAAGAAAAAGTGCTTTGAAGTAACTATCGACTCCAGCCGACTTCATTTTACGCTCTTGAAGTCCGCTAAATCCATTGGATAGAATATAAAGATCGTATTTTTCGGCCAAGTAGGAGAGTGCTTCGTGTGCATGGGGCATCACCTTTTTTTTAAGAGCTACTTGCGTTAAATAGTCGGTTCTAAAGCGAGTGGCAAGAGCTTCGTCGGTTACCCCTACTTGTTGGAGCGGGTGGTAAAAACGAATTGTATTGAGCTCCTCTTTGCTTATTTCTAGCTTTTCATAGGCTTTCCAGAGCGCCGCATTCTTAGCTAGATAAAGGGTGTAGAAATGATCGAATGAGTCGAAGTAGCGTTGGTAATCGTACTTATCGTACATCTCTATAAAGGTGTCGTGCGAGTTTTCGGAAGTGTTTAGTACAGTATCGTCTAAATCGATAAAAAGGGATTGGTACATAATGGATTAAAATAAGAAAGCGAGCTATACCTTTTAAGGGATACAACTCGCTTCATAGCGTTATAAAAACAGTGTTATCTAACTTGAATGACTAGGTAGCGTGATACGCTCCAGAACTCGGCTGGATTTTTGATTTTCAATACCAATTGCGATTTTTCGTCTTTAGCAAGTTCGTAAGATCCTGCAGGGTGCGTAGTTAGCAATTCGGCACGTTTTGCATAGAGTTTAATTTCGGTATCGGTGCGAATATCGATTGTAGTGAAGTAGTCTTGGTTAAAGTTACCGCTCTTCAATACATCGCCCTTCTCTAGAATTTTTTGCTCCTTAAGCTCCGACTTCGTACCAAATACAAACCAAGCCGTGTTTAGTGCTTTGTCTTGACCCGCGATGGTTGCATCTTTTACCACTTGTCTTTCGGCAAGTTCCTTCACATCGAGTGAAAGACCCGTTACCGCATCGTCAAGCTCGGCTATGCGAATGTTCTTAGAAGCTAGCTCTTGTTGCAACGTTTCAATTTGTTGTTGTTTTGCTTCTAGCTCTTTAGTCAAGTTGGCTATTGCTTTCTTTAACTGCGCCGAATTGTTGTTGCTTTTTTTAAGTTGCTCTTCCAATTTCGCAATCTGTTCGCGGTTTTGTTGCATCTTCTCGCTAATAAAGCGGATGTCCTCTTTTACTTGTGCTGAGTTCGAACGGCGCTCATTGAGAGTTCCTCCTTGTAGATCTATGCGGTTTTCAGCTTCGTTTATCAGACGGAATCCCTCTTGTACTTCATTGAATGTTTGCATAATTTCATCCAATTCAGCATCTCTATTGGCTAGCTCTATCAGTAACGAATCTTTTTGATTTCTCAAGGCTTCCTGTTTGCTGCCGCTACCGCAGGCAGTCAGTACAGCGATGCATACAGATAAAAATAGAACTTTTTTCATTTGTTTTTGCTTTTAAATTTATGTATTAATGTTCTTTACCTCCTAGTATAACAACAATTTCTCCTCTTGGTTCAGTCTTGGTAAAATGTTCGATAGCCTCTGCTACTGTACCACGCACACACTCTTCGTATAGTTTCGATATTTCGCGGCATACAGCCACCGGTCTTTCCAACCCGTAATACTCTCCAAACTGTGTAAGTGTTTTAAGTAGGCGGTGAGGCGATTCGTAGAAGATCATGGTTCGAGTCTCCTCTTGTAGTGACAGGAGCTTGGTCATTTTACCCTTTTTCTGCGGAAGGAATCCCTCAAAACAGAATCGCTCATTGGGCAAACCCGAGGCTACCAAGGCAGGTACAAAAGCGGTTGCTCCAGGCAAGCACTCCACCTTGATTCCGTTGCGAATACATTCGCGAACCACCAAGAACCCTGGGTCGGAAATGGCAGGTGTGCCCGCATCGGAGATCAGTGCTACCGATTCGCCCGCTTTGATACGTGCTACAATTCCTTCGACCGTTTTATGCTCGTTGAATTTGTGGTGCGAATGCATACTGTTCTTAATCTCGAAGTGTTTTAACAAGATACCCGAGGTGCGTGTATCTTCTGCCAAAATAAGATTAACCTCCTTCAAAATGCGGATGGCACGAAAGGTCATATCTTCTAAATTACCTACCGGTGTAGGTACTACATATAGTTTTCCCATACTTTTATTTCACTCTTGCTTTGACGCAAAGATAGAAAGTTTTTGAATGTATGCTCTTTTTAGCCTATTTTTTAACAGATGTTGCACCTTTTGCCCCCCTTTCTGCGCTCGATTATCTTTTTGTTTGGAGTGCCTTCTTTTAGGGTAGGAGCTACCAAACTCAACTTTTTTATGTAGCTTTGCGTTTACTAAACAGTATTAAAAAGAGAAAGAACAGATGGCTATTTTTTCAGAAGATAGAGTACGTGAGACTCATCGCAGAGGACGTATTGAAGTGATTTGCGGATCGATGTTTTCGGGTAAAACCGAAGAACTTATTCGCCGTATGAAGCGAGCTAAGTTTGCCCGCCAGCGGGTAGAGATTTTTAAACCTACCGTTGATACCCGCTATTCGGTAGAAGAGGTGGTTTCGCACGATAAAAATGCGATAACCTCTACACCCATTGATACTTCGGCCAATATCTTGCTGCTCTCTTCGGATGTAGATGTGGTAGGTATTGACGAGGCTCAATTTCTTGATCAAGGCCTCATTGAAGTTTGCAATGAACTAGCCGACAGTGGAGTGAGAGTGATTGTGGCAGGGCTAGATATGGATTTTAAACGAGTTCCCTTTGGGCCCATCCCTGGTTTGTGCGCCATAGCCGATGAGGTGACCAAGGTGCATGCCATTTGCATACAGTGTGGCAATTTGGCTTACGCATCGCACCGGTTGGCAAAAAGCGATAAGCGCGTATTGTTGGGTGAAAAATCGGCATACGAACCTCTTTGCCGCGAATGTTATAAAAAAGCAACTACATCGGTGGAATAGATTCCACCCTAACCCCATACCGTTTCATTTATGGCTAAAAAAGTAATTACCTTCGATAGTTTTATACGAGGTATTATCACTGGAGGTATTCTCTTCGGTCTATTTTACATGCTCAATTTACTGAGTGGAGTGCTTCTGCCTTTCTTTATTGCTTGGCTCATTGCTTACTTGCTTTATCCTCTAGTCCTTTTTTTTCAGGAAAAGCTACGCTTTAAGAGCCGTACGCTCTCTATCTTTGCGGTATTGGTGGTGGTAACCTCCTTGCTAACGGCTGCCTTCCTGCTGTTAGTGCCTCCCATGATCGAGGAGTTCTCGAAGCTCAAAGAGTTGCTCACCACCTATTTTATTGAGGGTAGTAAGCAGGCTGCCATTCCAGGTACGGTGGCCAACTTTATTCGGGAGCATATCAATATGCAGCTTATTAATGAGGTGCTGAATGAAACCAATCTTTCGGATACGCTGCGTGATTTGTTGCCGCGCTTTTGGAGCTTGGTCTCTCAATCCTTTAATGCCATAGTTGGTGTTTTCGCCTCCTTTATAATTCTGCTTTATCTCTTCTTTATCTTGCAGGACTACGAATCCATATCGGTAGGGTGGCTAAAGCTTATTCCCATTAAATATAGAGCCATAAGCGAAGAGGTAACTACCGATGTAAAGAATGGAATGAATCGTTACTTTAGAGGGCAAGCACTGGTTGCCTTCCTTGTCGGGATTCTTTTTAGCATCGGTTTCCTTATTATTGACTTCCCTCTAGCCATCGGGTTGGGGCTATTTATTGGTCTGCTCAATATGATTCCCTACTTCCAATTAATAGGGCTTATTCCTACCGTACTGTTGGCTCTTCTGAAAGCGGCCGATACCGATCAAAGTTTCTGGTGGATCTTATTTTGTGCTATCTTGGTGTTTTGTGTGGTGCAAATTATTCAAGATGCCATCATTGTGCCGCGAGTAATGGGTAAAATTACGGGGCTTAATCCAGCCATTATTCTCCTTTCTCTCTCCATTTGGGGCTCGTTGATGGGAGTTTTGGGTATGATCATTGCTTTGCCCTGCACCAGTTTGCTCATTGCTTACTATAAAAGATTCATGCCGGTGCAAGATGATGAAAAAATAGTTCAAGAGGAAGTGGTTGATAATGAGGGTGATGTTTCGATTGATGAAAAATAATTGCAAAATAGTTCCTAGAATGTTTGGATTATTCAAGCATAACCACTACTTTTGCACTCGCAATTCGGAAGAAGCGCGGTAACAAAACGGACGATTCGCTAGCTCAGCTGGTAGAGCACAACACTTTTAATGTTGGGGTCCTGGGTTCGAGCCCCAGGCGGATCACTTAAGCATTGAGGTTAATTCCTCCGACACAAATAAAACGGACTGATTCGCTAGCTCAGCTGGTAGAGCACAACACTTTTAATGTTGGGGTCCTGGGTTCGAGCCCCAGGCGGATCACTTAGAAAAAGGAGTTCAAATGAACTCCTTTTTTTGTTTTCTACCAAACGGCTGCTAATACTCAATTAGTTAAGGCTTACCTTTGCTTGCACAGTTGTGTTAGGGCAAGGAATTCCCAAAGAGGTGTTACAGGTAATGATGGGTCATTCTTCTATCAAGACTACCGAGATTTACGCCAAGATGCCTATGACCTTTGTTTCTCAAAAACTAGATAGGCAGGTATTCAATATCTGGAAGTAAACTATTTACTGCTGGTTAAAGCCACATCTATCACAATAATGTGAAGGTGTGGCTTTACTTTTTAATGCATCAGCGTATGGCTTGCCGTTCTGTTCAGTAGATATACGAAAGGGGTAGCCTAATACCCTTTGCTGGCAGAGCCACAACCGAGAGCAATCATCACCAATCAGCAAACTTTATTCTGTAGAGGGCAAAAAAGAAAGGTAGGGAAAGGATATTCTGGTGGTGAATGTTCTCTTTCCCTACCTTCAGTTTGGTTGGTGTTTTGTTCTGTAATTTTATTATATAGACAGTGCGTAAATCAATTTGCAGACAAATAATTCCACTATAATTCCATACAAGCCAAGAAAATGTGGTAGTTTTGTAGAGGCATATAAATCTAGAAATTATGGCTAAAAGTAAAATGATACAAGTAAAAGATCGCTCTATTAAGACTTTAGTTCTTAATGGAATCGATTATGTTTGTATTACCGACATTGCGAAACAAAAGAATTCTTCAGAGCCGAAAGATGTTGTAAAGAACTGGATGCGTAATAGAAACACACTAGAATATTTAGGCTTATGGGAGAAGCTTAACAACCCCGACTTTAAAGGGGTCGAATTCGACCCCCTTTTGCAAGAAGCAGGAACAAATGCTTTTACCATGAGCCCTTCAAGATGGATAGAAATAACAAATGCAAAAGGCATCATAACTAAAAACGGTGCGAATGGTGGCACTTTTGCACAATATGATATCGCCATAAAATTCGCCTCTTGGGTATCTGTTGAGTTTGAGTTATATCTTATCAAAGAGTTTCAACGCCTTAAATCTGATGAACAGAACTTACTTGGATGGACAGCCAAACGTGAGCTTACAAAAATCAATTACCGTATTCACACCGATGCCATCAAGAATAACCTAGTTCCTGCTGAAATCACGTCTAAACAGGCAAGCATTATATATGCAGATGAAGCAGATGTACTGAATGTAGCCATGTTTGGTATTACAGCTAAAATATGGCGTGAGCAGAACCCAAGACTAAAAGGCAATATCCGTGACTATGCATCCATTAATGAGTTAATCTGCCTATCCAATATGGAGAGTTTGAATGCTGTATTTATTGAGCAAGGTCTTGAACAAGGTGAGCGATTACTTAAACTCAATCAAATAGCTATTCAGCAGATGAAAGTGCTAGAAGACTATGGAGATAGGGAGTTACTGAAATAGACATAAAGTAATATCTTAAGATTTAATTAATTGCATCTCAAAATCAGTTGTATCTTTTCCGTTCTACCATTTAAAGATCTAAACTTAAAGATAATAAGCCACTCAGGCGCGTCGAATGACAGCATACTTGAGGGGCGTTTTTCATTAACTATACTGCTTACTATTTCTGCCCAGCAAAGCAACATCAACTTCAATCTTACTAAAATATAGATGCTTTACATTCCGATGAGAAGGCAGTTGTTTACGCTGACAACGTTTTCTTACAGCAGCAATTGAGAGACCAAGATATTTAGCTACCTGTTCTACATTCATTACTATATCTGCGTGTTGTGATATTCTTTGTACTACCTCGTCTATTACTTTTGTATATGTTTCTTTTTTTATATTTGCGTGTTTGTGTTAATACTAACGTTCTTATGTGAAAGATATGAAGAATGTGAAGGATGTGAAAGCAATTTCGTATGGGTTTACTTGCGTGTACAAAGCAAATGCATAGGAAGAATAGTCATTAATGACAGCTAGCTCCACTTAAAGAGCTTCATGCCTATAACAAAACAGACCAGCCCAAAGGCCGACAATGTGCAAGTAGGATAAATTACCTCCATCCATCCGGCGCCTTCATTAAAGATGGCTCGAATGCCATCGGTTAATGCCGTTAACGGGAGTAGCTGAATGGTTCCAATGCTCCATTCTGGAAAGTTGTGGTAGCTAAAGAAGATACCCGATAGAATCATCATGGGCATTTGTACGGCATTGATCCATCCGGAGCCTACTTCGGTTTTGGTGGTGCGAGAGGCCACCAAAATAGCGATGCCTGTAAAAGCGAGATTACCCGCTAGAAACAGAGCAATCAAGGCACCGAAACTTCCTTGTATATGAATATCGAAGATGAGCCAGGCAAAAAAGAAGAGGATGAGCGACTCGACTACATTCATAAGAATGCGGACAAACATGAGTGCAAATAGGAAATTTGATTTCTTCATGGGGGTGGCAACCATCCGCTTTAATAGCTTTTGGGAGCGTCGTTCAATGATTGTATAACTCACTCCCCACATAATGGAGCTCATTAATCCAAAAGCAATCAGTCCGGGAATCAGAAAATCGATATATCGAACCCCTTTTAAAGTTAAGGGTGCTATCTCCTGATTCTCGCTACTGTGGCTTGAATGGGGGGATTTAATCAATGCCGATAGCTTCATGTAGGCTAATTGAGATTGGGTATTGAGTGGATCGAAATGGTAGATTGCTTTTCCTAGTGAGTCTGTTACAATTAAATCGGCCTGTCCTCTTTTTAGCGATACAATTGCTGCGTTCCAATCGCTTTTGGAGAATCTAAAAAGTGTCTGTCCCAATCTTTTGTCGCCACTCCTCCAATGTAGAATATTCTCTTCCTTGCTGCTTTCATGGGTAGCATAGATAGCGAGTAGGGAATCTAATTCTGTCTGATTTTTCTCGACAAGAATAATTCTAAACTTAGCCTCTGAAGGTTGTGTAAAAGCAAGCCCCAATCCAATGGAGATGAGTACTGGAAAAATCATTCCCCAGAAAAGAACTTCTGGCTCACGGCTGGTTAGTAGAAGCTGGGTTCTGAAGAGTTGATACAATTGACTGTTTTTTATCGATTCCATCGCTAAAAGATTTAAGACTAGGTGACTGGTTATTAAAGTATACCATTTCCATTCTCGCGGAGAGCTTTTCCTGTGAGATTGATGAATAGTTGGTCTAGATTGTGGGATTTTTCATCCAATAGCTCTTCGAGTTTGCCTGCTCGTAATATTTTTCCCTCATCAATTAGGATAATGCGATCGCAAAGGGATTCTGCCTCTTCCATGTAGTGGGTGGTTAAGATGAGGGTGGTCTCGCCGAGATCTTTTAACTCCTTCAGAATGTTCCAAAGATCGAGTCGCGAATGTGGATCGAGTCCGGTAGTGGGTTCATCTAGGAAGAGGATTTGTGGCGTGTTTAATAGAGCTACACCCAAGGCAAGGCGCTGCCGTTGTCCTCCCGAAAGTGCTCCCACCATGGATTTTTGTTTGCTCTCTAGTCCTGTTAATTGGATGATTTCATTGACGCGTTTTTTGCCCAGCCGAAAGAAACTGGCAAAGAGGAGTAACGTTTCAGTAATCGTTAGTTTATCGGAAAAGCGTGTCTCTTGCAGTGAGAGTCCAATAATGGGGCGAAGCTCTTTCTCATTCTTTAACCAGCTCTTGCCTTGTAGCAGAATCTCTCCCGCATCGGGCTTTTTGAGTCCTTCCATCATTTCGACCAGCGTGGTCTTTCCGGCTCCGTTGGGGCCCAATAGGGCTACATACTCCCCCGGGGGGATTGCGAATGAAATGCCTCTTACTGCTTCTACATCTTTAAAGGATTTGTATACCTCTTTTACTTCTATCTGATACATCTGTTATTGGCTTTACCTGTTTTAAGAATGGATGGGGTAGAAGT
This sequence comes from Phocaeicola sp., assembly GCA_051651025.1. GTDB lineage: Bacteria > Bacteroidota > Bacteroidia > Bacteroidales > Bacteroidaceae > Phocaeicola. The sequence continues at coordinate 48,693 of JBOFRN010000164.1, read as the reverse complement.
AATAACGAGTTTGCTTGCCACAAGGTTTAGTGTATACCTCTTTGTGATTACACAAAAAAGGGGTTTGTCCACTTGGTGACAAACCCCTTTTTTAAAAGCGTATATGCTAAATGCTTATTTTGTTCCGTTGTACTCGTCAGAAACAGTCAATTTTTTGCGACCTTTTGCACGACGAGATGCTAATACGCGGCGACCGTTAGCAGTTGCCATTCTTTCACGGTAACCGTGTTTGTTTTTTCTCTTTCTGTTAGAGGGTTGGTACGTTCTTTTCATTTGAATATATTATTTTTTATGTTATAATTCACATGTCTAATCGGGCTGCAAAATTAGCGACTTTTTTCAAATAAACAAAGAGTTAGTGCATTTTTTACCCCTTTCCTTTTGTGTTTTTTCTTGATTTACATTACTTTTGCACCCAAATGAGGAGTAGAAGCCCTCTACACGTTTTCTGAAATAATAATTCAATATAAAAGAATAAAGTATGATTAATGCTCAAGACATTAAAATGGGTACAGCAATCCGTATGGATGGTAAATTGTATTTCTGTATCGATTTTTTGCATGTAAAGCCAGGTAAAGGAAATACCTTTATGCGCACAAAATTGAAAGACGTAGTAAATGGTTATGTATTGGAACGCCGTTTCAACATTGGTGAGAAGTTGGAAGATGTACGCGTAGAGCGTCGTCCATTCCAATTCTTATATAAAGAGGGCGAAGACTATATCTTCATGAACCAAGAAACTTACGATCAAGCTCCGATTGCGCATGCATTGATCAATGGTGTTGATTTCTTGAAAGAGGAGATGATTGTAGAGGTAGTAACAGATGTATCGACAGATACGATCTTGTTTGCCGATATGCCTACTAAAGTTCAACTGAAAGTTACTTATACAGAACCTGGATTGAAAGGCGATACAGCTACAAACACATTGAAACCAGCTACGGTTGAAACAGGTGCTACTGTACGTGTTCCTTTGTTTATTGGTGAAGGCGAAATTATCGAAATCGATACACGTGACGGTTCTTACCAAGGTCGTGTAAAAGCATAATCAGATTTTATACTGATTGACAAAGAGGCGGACTTTTTGCAAGTTCCGCCTCTTTTCTGTTTCTTTGCCTGTTGCTGAACGATAAACATAGAACCCTAGTGTATGAAGTATTCTCTAATAGTACCTGTATATAACCGCCCCGAAGAGGTAGATGAGCTGTTGACTAGCTTGACTCAACAAACTTTTACCGAATTTGAAGTAATTATTGTCGAAGATGGATCGTCACGTCCTTGTAAGGAGGTGGTCGATAGATACAGCAGCCAACTGGAATTACACTACTACATGAAATCCAATTCGGGTCCTGGCGATAGCCGAAATTATGGAGCGGAGCGTGCTAGTGGTAGCTACTTGTTGATTCTAGATTCTGACTGTATTCTTCCACCCAACTATTTAATGGCGGTTCATGAGGAGCTGGAGTACAAACCGGCCGATGCTTTTGGTGGACCCGATAGAGCTCACGAATCCTTTACTCCCATGCAGAAGGCCATAAACTATGCCATGACCTCTTTCTTTACAACTGGAGGTATACGCGGGGGGAAAAAAAAGATGGATAAATTCTACCCCCGTAGCTTTAATATGGGTATACGAACCGAAGTCTATCGAAAACTTAAGGGTTTCTCGCAAATGCGATTTGGCGAAGATATCGATTTTAGCATTCGCCTTATGAAGGGAGGGTATGCGGTTCGTCTATTTCCTGAGGCTTGGGTATGGCACAAACGCCGTACGGACTTGCGAAAGTTCTTTAAACAGGTGCATAACTCTGGGATTGCTCGAATTAATCTCTATAAGAAGTACCCCGAATCCTTGAAGGTGGTTCATTTGCTTCCGGCTATTTTTACCTTAGGAACGCTCTTCTTTCTAACCGGTTCTCTTTTTTGTTTCTATAGCCTTACTCCTTTGTTGCTCTTCTCTTTGTTGGTAGGAGTTGATGCTGCCCTTCAAAACCGAAGCTTTTCGATTGGTATGAAGGCGGTGACAGCCGCCTATGTTCAGTTGTTGGGCTATGGTACGGGCTTCTTGTGGGCTTGGTGGGAGCGATGTATCTGCAAACGAGATAGTTTTGCTGCTTTCGAGAGGAACTTCTATTCGTAGCGTGAAGCGTAATTTCTTGCTTTCACCACAAATGGTTGTTATTGAGTTTGTTATGCTTGGTGAAACTTTGAAAAAAGTTTCGTAAATGGGTCTTTTTAGTCACTTTTACCCTTATTCTATCAAGAAATGGCTTCTCTATCCGCAAAACCATAGGGCTCTGTTTTTGTTATTTATAGATAGAACGAACGTCGATAAATAGATTTCAATGGAGCAGAAACTAGCAATTCATCAGTGGGCAGAAGAGGACCGTCCACGCGAGAAAATGATGTTACATGGGGGAGGGGCTTTGTCAACAGCCGAGCTACTAGCGATCTTAATCGGATCGGGAAGTTCCGAAGATTCAGCTGTAGAACTGATGCGTAAAGTACTGAATAGCCATCAAAACAGTCTTAGTAAACTGAGTAAAACAACGGTGGCTGAGTTGTGTGACTTTAAAGGTATAGGGCCCGCTAAGGCCATTACTATCTTGGCTGCTGTAGAGCTAGGTAGAAGGCGAAAGGAGGAGGAGCCCGAGGATAGACCTGTAATGCGCTGTGCGGAGAATATTTACACCTATTTCTATCCCTTAATGTGCGATTTACCCATTGAAGAGTGTTGGGTGCTTCTGCTTAATCAAGCCTCGAAAGTCATTGACCGAATAAAGGTGGGCTCGGGAGGTTTGTCGGCCACAGCAGTTGATATACGCTGCATTTTGCGAGAAGCACTACTTAAACGTTCTACCACCTTGGCGCTCTGCCACAACCATCCCTCGGGAAATACCACTCCCAGCCGTGAAGACGATCGATTGACCGACCAACTGAATCAAGCTGCTAAACTGATGAACATTCGATTAATCGATCACTTGATTTGGGCCGATGGGAAATATTATAGCTATGCCGATGAGGGAAGAATCTAGAAAAATCGCTACTTTTGTCGTTATTAATTAGAAATAGAACGATATGGATGCAACAAATCGCTTACAGATAGAAGAGAATATTATCAAAATGTTGAAAACCGTATATGACCCTGAAATACCGGTTGATATTTATGCTTTGGGGTTGATTTACAAGATTGACCTTCAGGATAGTGGTGAACTGATTATTGATATGACTCTGACGGCTCCCAACTGTCCTGCTGCTGACTTTATTATGGAGGATGTACGCCAAAAAGTAGAGTCGGTAGAGGGGGTTACAACCGCACAAATAAATTTGGTTTTTGAGCCTGAGTGGAACAAAGATATGATGAGCGAAGAGGCACAACTAGAGCTTGGATTCCTATGATGAAGAATGTCTATTTTTTATCGGATGCACACCTTGGATCACGCGCAATTCCTCACGGGCGTACTCATGAACGGAGGTTGGTGAACTTTTTAGATAGTATAAAGCACGATGCAGCTGCAGTCTATCTATTAGGTGATATCTTTGATTTTTGGTACGAGTTTAAGACGGTTGTTCCTAGAGGGTATACTCGTTTTTTAGGGAAGATATCCGAACTAACTGATATGGGTGTAGAGGTACACTTCTTTATTGGTAATCATGACATTTGGTGTGGTGACTACTTAGAGAAGGAGTGTGGTGTAGTAGTACATCACAAACCTCTTACGTGCGAGATCTATGGAAAGGAGTTTTTCTTAGCTCATGGTGACGGATTGGGACATGATAGTCGTGGCTTCCGAATTCTTCGTTCTATGTTTCATAGTAAGACCCTACAGAAGCTCTTCTCCATGCTGCACCCTCGTTGGAGTATAGAGTTTGGATTGGAGTGGGCCAAGCAGAGTAGAATGAAGCGAGTTGATGGGCACGATCCTGAATATATGGGTGAGAATCAAGAGCCCTTAGTACTTTTTGGAAAAGATTACTTGAAGATACACCCTACCATAAACTATTTTGTTTTTGGTCATCGACACATTATGCTCGATTTAATGTTGAGCAAATCGGCTCGTATAGCCATTTTGGGTGATTGGATTACCCACTTCTCTTACGCTGTATTTGATGGGGAACACTTCTTTTTAGAGCAGTTTGTAGAGGGGGATAGCCAGTTGGGTGAAATAATATAAGGTACAATGGATGATATTCAATACAAACATACGCTTCCTATTCAGTTGCGTTTTAATGATGTCGATAAGTTTGGACACGTAAATAATACGGTTTACTTTTCTTTTTACGATCTAGGTAAAACGGAGTATTTCTCTTCAGTATGTCCGCATGTAAATTGGGAGAAAGATGGAATTGTAGTGGTGCACATTGAGGTGAACTTCTTATCGCAAATTTATGATCTGGACCAAATCGCTGTACAAACAGCTGTTACCGAAATTGGTACGAAGAGTTTCAAACTTTCTCAGCGTGTTATTGATACGGTTAGCCACGAGGTGAAATGTATTTGTAGCTCCATAATGGTAGCTTTTGATCTTGAAAAACGCGAAAGTAAAGCGCTGGAAGAGGAGTGGATTGCGTCCATTGAGGCTTTTGAAGGAAGAGCGTTGAAAAAGAAGAAATAGGAGGAGTCTATTGTCGTTTAATAAGGAGGTTAAACGCTAGTTGGTACTAATAAATATATAGAGGCATATAGGATTTGTTTTGAACCCTATATGCCTCATATGTTTTGTGTAGAGGGATGTTGCTAATGAAGAATTATGTTCTTCACACACGACTGTTTTGCAAGAATAATGTGTGAGTCAATCTCTCGGTTTATACGGTAAAGAGGAGTTGATTGCTACTGCTTCGACTCTCATCTAGCTCGAACCCTTCCCAGCTAAAGTTACGTAACTCTTCGGGATCTGTAATTTGATTTTTTAGAACGAAACGTGCCATTTCGCCTCGGCATTTCTTTGTGTAAATAACAATGGTTTTAAGTTTGCCATTTTTCCAGGTTTGAAACTCAGGTGTAACAACACGAACGGACGACTCTACTTTTTTCCAGTCGAATAGGGCTTTCATCTCGTTACTGGCTAGGTTTAAGAGCACGCCACCAGCTTGCTTAATCTCTTCGATGAAGTAGTCAGTTAGGAGCGGTTGCCAAAAATGAAAGAGGTCTTTATCATTGCAGTTGGGAAGAGTTACATTTCCCTCGAGTCGATAGAGTTTAATCAAATCGAGTGGGCGAAGTAGTCCATAGAGGAAGGAGCTAATGCGTAAATGATTCTGAGCATAGAGTAGCTCTGCCTCTGTAAAATCATAGGCTTTTAGTTGTTTAAATACGGCACCTGTATAGGCATGGATTGCTGCAATGCCTTTATGCTCGGGAGAGTGAAAAAGCTGATAGCGTTGGTAGTTCTCACGGGCTAACTGTGTGTTTATTTTCAACATCTCTTCTAACTCTGCTACGCTATACTGTAACAGCTCGAGTGAATGCCTGTTTGCCTCTTGCTGAAAGCGAGGTGTGGTTTGCAAAGGAGTCTCTAAAGAGAGTTTTTGAGCCATGGTTTTGGCACATGATATGAATACGAGCATCTGTACAAACTTTTTTAGTGTTGCTTTAAATGGCTAATTTAGAGTAATTATTTGGGATAGTTGCTACTTTCTTAAACTTCTTTTGGACCAATTAGTGGTAAAATGTCTTTGTTTAAGTTCTACTTCTTAACTACTCCTTGCTTATAATCATTGCTTTTTATATACGCTCTCTTTTTCTCTATGCTCTTTTATTAAGACTTCTGTAATAGGTATTGAGAAGAAGTGGAGAGGTTTGAATGGAACTTTATATAAATGTTTTGCGGCTCTTTTCAAAGCCTTTTTATGTGCTTGAAAAGAACCGCAATTCTCAATTTAGTATAGAGGTGTAAGAACCTAGTCGTTTTTCTTACGAGCAAAATCGGCTGGGTAGCTGATTTCATGAATTACTTTGCCCTCTTTAATGCGAATCCAACTTTTAAAGCCACGCTCGCCTTCCGTCAATTCGATAATACGTGCACCGTTTCCACCAGGAATGTCATTGTATACGGTGTTACCACCTGTATAGCGGCCGTAGCAGAGTAGTATCTCTTTCCAATCGACTGCATAATCATTTACGTGGTCATGGCCTACAAATACACCCATTACATCTCCTGCTTGTACCATCTCTGCAAAAAGGCCCGTGTTCATAGTTGGCGCACAAGCTTTTTCACGACGCGTACCCACTAGGTGTGCACCTTCGTTTTGAGCTGCTTCATTGTACTCAGGCAATGGAATGTGGAAAAAGGCCAATGAAGGTAGAGGTTCTCCTCCATTTTGAGCGGTATAAGATGCACTTGTTTCACTGTACCAATTAATTTGGCTTAGGCGAACCCAATCGTATCCTTTTACTTTCTTTATCGTAGAGTAGTTACCACTATCTAGTACATAGAGTACAGCTGCCTCTTTTTTACCGGTGCTACCTTGGATAGGCAGTACATAGTTGGTAATTCCATGAATTCCCTCTACAGTGCTATTTACATTACCTGGTTTCTTTTGGACGTAGGCAGTTATTTCTGCACGAGTCATATCGTGCTCATCGTCATGATTTCCCCAAGTCACAGCAAATGGAATGTTGCGTGTGATAGCGGGTTCTAGTGCTCTGTCCAATCCATCGGCTGCAGGTTTTGCAAAAATAAGGTCGCCAGTATAGATTACCAAATCGGGCTTCTCTGCATCCAATATTTCACTCATGCGTTCGCCTGCTTCTTCTGAAGCTGGGTTATTGGGTACCCAGTGAACATCGGTAAATTGAACAATCTTAAATTTCTTGTTCGCATTAAACGTTAGTGATTTAGTCTGTGCAGTTACTCCCATGCTTCCTGCTAGAAGCAGAAGCAAGGCGCCACATAAGGTTTTCATCTTCTTCATTTGTTTGTTGTTTTTTGTTTTATTGCAACCACCAAGGTTTGTCCGAAATACGATCGCTTCCTCCAAATTGTGCTTGCAGTGCATTTTCTACGTTAACTGTGTTATTGTTGTACTCATCTTGTGGATACATCCAACGATAAGGAAGATCGACCCCTTCTGCACGGCGGTAATTAGGGTATCCTGTACGAAGTGCTTCGTAGTAGGGCAACCACAAGCTACCTTGTAGGAAAGTGGGTAAATACTTCTGCATGGCAATACGCTCTAGCTTTTCTTCGTTCGATAATGTCGCACTGTACGCTACTTTTTCACCTTGCAAGTATAGCTCGGCAGCAGCGGGGGTTAAGTAACTTTCCGCAAAAGTAGCATATTTTTGGTAGAATGCAAATGAACCTTTCACTGCTTCTTCGTAGTAGTTTTTGTCATCGCCTGAAATCCAACCACGTACTACAGCTTCGGCTAGTATAAGTTGTTGCTCTACGTAGCCTAATAGAATCATCGGTTCGTTGGTGGGAGTCTGATAGTAGCGTGTGGTTGGTTTTGAGCAGTTACCTGCTACCGCTTTTTCGTTTACCAGGCTGTAAGGTACGGCAGGATCTCCACCGTCATAAGCTGTAAAATCGTCAATGGCTTTACCAGCAGTAGCTGCATTAGGCGTTTGGGTAGCAATGGCAAAAAGACGTGGATCTTGGCGTTGAGCGAAAGCTGCAATGTAAGTTGAGTCCATAAAACGTCCTGAGCCAAAATCGCTATCATTAAAATAGGGATAACGATTCCCTTGTTGATCTAAGTAGGTAAGTTGTCCATTGTCTTCTATACTACTCATTAGTGGATCATTTGCTACAATTTGTGCAAAAGTAGTAGGAATGTTGATGCTTCCAACGCTGTTTTTATTTGAAAGTGCCATCAATACACGTAGGCGATAAGCATTTACCAATTGTCTCCATTTAGTAAGATTACTGTTGTAAATAATATCTCCAGAGATTACTTCATTGCTTTTAGCTAGAATCTTATTGGCTTGATCCAACTCTTTTAGGATTCCCTCCAGAACCGATTCTTGGCTGTCGTAAGCGGGGTAGTAGTTCAAGTCCGATTCGCCCTTTAGTGCTTGCGAGTAGGGGATGTCTCCAAACTCGAGCGTAAGCTGAAAGAAGTAGTTGGCACGTAGAAAGTGACCAATGGCTTGGTAGGCGCTTTCACTATCCGATAGCTCCATCATTTTTACAACGTCGCGCATGTTGCTGTAGTTGCTAAAGCTGCCACGTGTCCATTTGTAAACCTGACTAGTGCTTTCACCAGCTGTATAGACTAACATCTTGGTGGCGTGACAAGCACTCGAGCTGGTTTGATTAAATGCTTTGTAAGCTGTTCCAGTTAGTAACAACGATGGATTGGTTGTTGTTGCATTATTCGGGTTTACGTTCATCTCTTCTAAGTTGATGCAGGCTGTATTAAGTGTTGTTGCCATGCATAGAGAGGCTATATAGTAAATATATTTTTTCATTGTTGTTTTGTAAGATAAAGAAATTAGAATTTGATGTTGGCACTCACACCTACGTAGCGTGCAGAGGGGTCTTGCAAGTCATTGTCCTTTGAACCAAAATCAGGATCTAGGTAAGGCGTCTTTTTAAGAACTGCAAGATTGTTACCAAATAGAGTCACTTCCAATCCTTTGATGTGGTTTGAATTGATAATCTTTGCTAGGTCATAGCTTACGGCAACTCGTCTTAGTTTTAAGAATGAACGACTGAATGTATTGGCGAAAATTTTGTCCTCTTTAGTTGTTACTACTGCACGGTAAGGATAGTTTTGTGCCCACGTTTGAATGTTGACAGCCGTTTCATTTGTTTGATATACACGTGTGTCCGAAGTAATGTTACCATTCACATCGTAGGTTACTGATCCGCTTACAATATTCACTCCTTTAGGTACGTAGATGGCTTTTCCACCATTGTCGTACTCTTCTTGGCGATACATGGTCGAGCTTGGGTGTTTACCTCCCCACCACATCTTTTGGATGGTATTCGAGATCATAGTTCCCCCAATGGCTCCATCCATGTCAACGTTTACAGTAAATCCTTTAATTTTGAATGTGTTTTGGAATCCAAAACGTACATCAGCATCTTGGTTTCCTACTTTTGTTTGGAAAGCGCTGCGTGTAGGCATACCTGTATTGGTATCAAGGATTAGTTGCCCATCGGGTGTTTTTTCCCACTCTGTAGCATAGATTGCATCGGCACGATCGCCTACTTTGTAATTGCCAAACTTCTCTTGCCCACCATAAATTTCGGTTAGTTTGCGTACGTTGCTGCTCCAGTTGGTAGCAAGGCTCCATGTAAAGTTCTTGTTCTTAATGGGTGTAGCCGATACTACTAACTCAACCCCATTGGTTGTGTATACGTTCCCATTTACATAGCGTTGAGAGAATCCCGAAGCCGATGAAATAGGAAGTTGGATGATACTGTTCTCATCCACCATGTGGTAGTAAGTAACGTCAAATCCTAATCGATTACGTAGGAACGAAGTCGAAAAACCCACTTCATACGAAGTCGTTTTTTGAGGAAGAATGTTTGCATTCAATAACGAACTAGGATAAGTAACCGAAGGGGTACTTCCGTAAATGGTACCGTTTGAGTAAGTTGCATAAAGAGAATAAGGATCTAAGTCGCTCGAAACTTGTGCCCAAGCACCATTTATCTTCAAGTAATCCATCCAAGAAGGCATTTTGATATATTCATTTACTAGGGTACTTGCCGAAACCGATGGATAGAAGTAGGAGTTGTTTCCTTTAGCAAGGGTCGATGACCAGTCATTACGTCCGGTAAAGGTTAAGAATAAGGCATTGAAAAGATCGACATTCACCGAAGCGTATACACTCTCAATGGCTTTTTCGTTCAAGGAGTTGGTTGCTTTAACTGGGTTCAAACTGTTTCCAAGGTTGTATACTTGTGCTACAATTAAACCGTCTGTTGATTGTGACTCTTTACGAATTTGGCGATAGTACAACGAGCTACCTGCATTCACTGTAAAGGCGAAATCGCGGTTAATGGCACGTGTGTATGTTGCCAAAAGGTCGGCATTTACATCGAGTTGGCTGGTGTTCCATGTCTTGAAGTCGCCATTGCGTGAATCGCCGTAGTTCATGTACGATTTAGGTACTTGCATATCTTCGTAGCAGTTCTCAATATGTCCTGCTAAACGACCTTGTACACTTAATCCGGGAAGGATGTCCCAGTTTAAACGAACGCGTCCGTTCATGGTGTTACGGTCGTGCTTTTGCGTAAGTTCATTAGCTGCAAAATAGGGATTGTTATACCAAGCATAGTTGTAATTAGCTTGACGAATACCTTCTGAATCGGGACGGTAATAGTGTTGAGAAAGCTCTTTGCCATTTACGTCATTACCCATCCATAGCAAGATGGTATACATGTGGTTCTTAGGTCCATATCCATAGCGTGGATAGTTCGGAGAGTATACTTTATTGTACGAAAGATTGGCAGATAGAGTCAACGCATCACTAATGTTGTACATGCTGTTGAAGTTCAACCCACCCGTGTACACTGCTGTATTAGGAACTTGTCCTTGTTGCGATGCAAAATCTCCGTTGAAGTTATAGCTTGCACGCTTGCTTTTGTTGGCAATGGCAAAGGTTGCTTTGGTAATTACTCCTGTATTCAAGAAGTCTCTTAAGTTGTCGTGCGACTCCCAAGCAATAGGTACACGTTCGTAAAGTGCTTGATTGTCGTAAACACTTCCCGATACGTCTCCCCACCAAGGAATAGTTTCGCCCGTTACTTTGTTGCGAATTGGGCTGTTCCACTGTGGAATAAGTTGCCCCTCAAAACGAGGTCCCCAAGTCATATCTCCATCCGAGATACCTCCATCGGCACCATCCCAAAAGGCATATTGCCCGTTCGAGCCCGATCCAAACTCCGATTGTGTTTCGGGAAATACAGTAAAACCAGCCGATACCATGCTTGATAATCCTGCTGATACTGTTAGTCCCTCTGTTTTGGCCATTTTTGTGGTTATCAGGATTGCTCCATCTTTACCTCTCGATCCGTAAAGAGCTGCTGCAGCTGTACCTTTTAGCACATTGATGTTTTCGATATTCTCGGGTGAGATATCAAAAAGATCCGATTCCAAAGGTACGCCGTCAATTACCATAAGTGGTGCTTTCCCACGTAATGAAAAAGAGGGTGCTTGAAAGATACCGGTTGGGTTATTAACTGTTAGACCTGCAATTTGGCCTGATAATGCATTACCTACATTCACCGTACCAGGTTGGCTTAATGCTTCCGTATTTACCTGCTGTGTGGTGTATCCAAGTTTTTTCTTTTGTTGTTTGATACCGATAGCTGTTACTACTACCTCATCAATCGCTTGTACATCATCACGCAGTGTGATATCGATTTTACTTTGTCCATTTACCGCTTTTTCTATTGGAGTGTATCCAATGAAAGAGAAGATAAGTGTACCATCTTTCGGTACATCAATTGAGTATTGGCCATCCATGTCGGTTACTGTACCTATAGTACTGTTTTTTACCATAACGCTGGCACCAATAATTACATCCGATTTGTCACGGACAATTCCACTTACCTTAAGATTTTGTGCGTTCACGCACAAGCATAGCATGGCCATTACAATGGACAAGCACTGTTTCATGTTCATAAAATAATTAGTTAAAGATAATGTTGTTAACTTAAGCTGTGAAGCTCCTGAATCTCTTCTAAATCACATTGAATTTTCTGGAAAATAGCCTTTAAGGGCTGTTTTAGTTATTTAGTAATACCTAGTTTTTTTCAATTGTATACAGTTATCCCAGTAGTAGTTTTAAAACTACTACAAGAACCTCTCAACCCTCTTCTTACAGAGGGCTGAAAGGAGTAGTGAAATATTAAAATAGAGAGAGAATTAGTAGAGTGATTTTAGCTCTACTCGTTGGAAGATTGCTAAAAGCTGACTTGCGTCTTTTTTATTGGTTTGGAGTGCACTCTCGAACGAAGGGATTTCTGCGTCGAGGGCTGCAAGAGATACCTGAAGGACCTTTTCAAAGCTCTTCTTTGCTTCGTCCAGTGAGCATTCATTCTTTTTTATTTCGCGATTCAGCTCTTTTTCTACACTGCGTACCGCATTGTAAATTTCGGGTTTTCGAATCACTGTACGTAGGTTTGGATCACCTGGAACCACCTCTTCCTTGGTTACATAAGCATCTTTAAATGCTTCATACAAGAAAGCAACTTTCTTTCCAAATTTGTGGTTGCTCATAACAGCAGATAACTCCTCAGCTGAGGGATCCTTTAAAACCGAGTAGAACTCCCATTCGTCCTCGTTCTTAGGGGCACTAACTGTTGACTTCTCGTTCTCATTTTTTACTTTGCTAGGAGTGTTAACTTCGGCTGCCACAGGTTGAAAGAGAGATACTACGCTAAGTAAAGTAATTGTTAAAATGAATCTTTTTTTCATATCGACTGTTACGTTAGTTATTTGCATGCAAAGTAACATCCTTTGTGTTTCAATTTCGCTACAAATTAAAAACATCTGTGTAAAGATGTTGTGACACTTTCTTTAACAAATCGATCTGCTTTTAATTAAAATATGGTACACTTTTTGCATAAAGTAGCAAAATAGCCTCCTGTGGAGCTTAAAATATCAAAACGAGCGAGAAAACAATTCGTTTTTTCGTTCTAACTAAGAAAAGGGAGTATATTTGTAGTTTGAGAGAGTGAGTAATGCGAGAAAAATATTTATAAAAAGATAAGCGCTAATTTAAAGATGAATGAAACAAAAGCTTTAGTACAAAAAATAGTCGAAGGGATTCAAGAAAAGAAAGGAAAGGATATTGTGATAGCCGATCTTACTTCTATTAAGGACACCATTTGCAATTATTTGGTAATTTGTCAAGGTAATTCACCCGCACAGGTAGCAGCCCTTGTCGATTCTGTTAAAGAGCATGTGAGAAAAGAGATAGGCCAAAAACCAACTGCAATTGATGGCTTGCAAAACGCGCAGTGGGTAGCTATTGATTATAGCGACGTGCTGGTCCATATTTTCCTACCGGAACCCAGAGAGTTTTACAATTTGGAGAACTTATGGAGCGATGCCAAACTGATTGAGATACCCAATTTAGATTAATCCCTAACGATAATTTAGATGAACGATAACAATAAAAATAACAAACCCAAGATGGGCGTTCCACGCTTTAGTCTTAGCTGGTTGTATATTCTGATATTTGGTGTATTAGCCTTCCTGTTAATTACCAATGACGATAGCGATGTAAAAAAGAACGCTACCTATACAGAGTTTAAAGAGATAGTAACAAAAGGTTATGCCGATAAAGTGGTAGCCTATGATGACAATACACTCGAAGTATACATTAAACCCGAGCATGTAAAAGAGGTCTTTAAAGAAAATGCTTCTAAAGTGGGTCGTAGTCCGGCTTTGCTTATCGAAGTGGGATCGGTAGAGACTGTCGATAAATTTCTGGAGAAAGCCGAAGAGGAAGGTCACTTTACTGGTTCGGTGAGCTACGATAAAAAGCGAGATTACTTTGGAGCCATTCTTTGGAACATTCTACCTATACTTTTCTTAGTTGGTCTCTATTTCTTTATTTTCCGCCGCATGAGTGGGGGAGGTTCTTCGGGTGGAGCAAATCCTTTCAACGTAGGAAAGAGCAAAGCACAAGTGTATGAAAAAGGAAGCGGTATTCGTGTTACTTTTAAAGATGTAGCTGGACTTGCTGGAGCAAAGCAAGAGGTAGAAGAGATTGTTGAGTTCTTAAAGCAACCTCAAAAATATACGGATCTCGGTGGTAAAATTCCTAAAGGTGCACTTCTTGTAGGCCCTCCAGGAACCGGGAAAACGTTACTTGCTAAGGCAGTAGCTGGTGAGGCAGATGTACCTTTCTTCTCTCTCTCGGGTTCTGACTTTGTAGAGATGTTTGTGGGGGTAGGGGCTTCTCGTGTACGCGACCTTTTCCGTCAGGCCAAAGAGAAAGCGCCTTGTATTATCTTTATCGATGAAATTGACGCGGTAGGGCGTGCGCGTGGAAAGAATGCCAACATGGGCGGAGGTAACGACGAGCGTGAGAATACCCTGAACCAGTTGCTTACAGAGATGGATGGTTTCGGATCTAACAGTGGAGTCATTATCTTGGCAGCAACCAACCGAGTTGATATACTTGATAAAGCCTTGCTTCGTGCCGGTCGTTTCGATAGACAGATTCATGTCGATTTACCCGATTTGAATGAGCGTATTGAGGTGTTTGGTGTACATTTGAAGCCACTTAAACTAGATGAGGCAGTCGATGTAGAGTTACTAGCTAGACAAACTCCCGGTTTTAGTGGAGCCGATATAGCCAATGTATGTAATGAAGCAGCACTTATTGCCGCGCGTCATGGCAAATCATCCGTCGAAAGACAAGACTTCTTAGATGCAGTCGATCGTATTATCGGTGGATTGGAGAAGAAAACGAAAATTATGACTGCCAGTGAGAAACGTACCATCGCCATTCACGAAGCGGGGCATGCTACACTTTCTTGGTTCCTCGAACACGCCAATCCCTTGATTAAGGTAACTATTGTTCCTCGTGGTAGAGCGCTTGGAGCTGCTTGGTACCTTCCCGAAGAGCGTCAAATTACCACCAAAGAGCAAATGCTCGATGAGATGTGTGCCACTCTAGGCGGTCGTGCTGCCGAAGAGCTTTTCACAGGACATGTTTCAACAGGTGCTATGAACGATTTGGAGCGGGTAACCAAACAATCCTACGGTATGATAGCCTACGCAGGTATGAGTGATAGACTTCCTAACCTCTGCTATTATAGCAATGATGAATATGCTTTTAATAAGCCTTACAGTGAGAAAACAGCCGAGCTGATTGACGAAGAGGTGAAGAGCATGATCAATGGTCAGTATGAACGTGCTAAACACATCTTGTTCGAAAAGCAAGAGGGACACAAAGAGTTAGCCGATTTGCTTGTTCAAAAAGAGGTTATCTTTGTTGAAGATATGGAACGAATCTTTGGAAAGCGTCCTTGGGCCTCTCGATCCGAAGAGATTATGGCAGAAACACCTAAGGTTGTGTTAGAAAAAGAGGAGATTTTACCTGAAACAGTCACTAAAATAGAGAGTGACGAATCCGCTCCTAACGCCTAAATATTTACCACACAAACTCTTTTCTATTCCAATAAGGTAGCTAAGAGCTTTGTGTGGCAATTTTATATTATAGCATACGTAAACGTTATGAAAAATTTCCTGCAAAGAGCCATTACAGGCTTCTTCTTTGTTGCAGCATTGATTGGATCTATACTGGGAGGTCCTCTTTCTTTCGCTCTTTTGTTCTCTCTCATTAGCATTCTGGCTGTTCGTGAGTTCTGCCAACTGGTAAATAAGCAAGAGGGGGTACATGTAAATGGTACTGCATCTACTGCAGGAGCCATTTTCCTTTTTCTGAGTTTCTTTTATCATGGAGTAAATCCAGAGAGTACAGGGATCTTTATTCCCTATCTCTTGATATTAATCTATATCATGGTAAGCGAACTCTATTTAAAGCGCGAAAATCCCATTCACAACTGGGCCTACTCCATGCTTACTCAACTTTACATTGCACTTCCTTTTGCCTTGCTAAATGTTTTGGCTTTTCACTCCGACTTCGCTACTGGCGAAACCCATTACAATGCCATACTTCCACTCTCTATTTTTATCTTTAACTGGGTAAATGATACAGGTGCTTATTGTACGGGTATGCTGTTTGGTAAGCATCGCCTTTTTGAGCGTATATCGCCCAAAAAATCGTGGGAAGGATCGATTGGAGGAGCGATTTTCTCTATCCTTGCTGCTTGTGTGATGAGTCACTTTTTCCCTTTCCTCTCTATGGGGGCATGGATTGGATTAGCAGTAACGATTGTTGTAATTGGTACTTGGGGCGATTTATCCGAATCGCTATTCAAACGCCAACTTGGTATTAAAGATTCGGGAACCATACTCCCCGGACATGGTGGTATTTTGGATCGTTTCGACAGTGCCATTTTGGCTATTCCAGCAGCGGTTGTCTACCTGTATGCACTTTCACTTCTTTCGCAAGGATAAGAATGTAACAGACCAGCGCATTTGAATCAATTCGCTTAGTAATAGATAGCGATGTATAGATAGTATAGAACTATCTATACATCGCTATTTTACTTTCATCTCTTCTATATTCTCTAATAATCTCTTTGCGAAGCGTTATTTTTCCTCATTCAAAATTCTTTATATAATCCGTTCAGCCAAAATCCTCTGGCTACCCATAGAATAAGAGTGTTTCTTTTCTGAAAATAGAGAAAATAGTTTTTTTCGGAAGCGTTTCCGGTTAAAAAAAACGTTTCCGGACATTCCAAATAGCTCTATTTTAGTCCATCTCTCTTTATTATACTACTATTGCATGAAAATAATAATATTTAACGAATGGGCTCATCTTGAGTTTTTTCTCTTTTGACCTGTTTTTCTCTTGGAGAAAATCTTTAGATATTTTTATTTGAGCCTTTAAACTTATACACTTTAATTGTAATAGTATGAAAACATGGATTAAAAGATTGGGCAAGGTCACTCCTTTGCTGTTTACCATGGCACTATCGACTGCTGCGAAAGCAGAGATGATAGAGAATCATGTGTACGAAAGCACTCAGCAGACTCAGAGAACTGTAAAGGGGATTGTGAAAGACAAAAGTGGCGAAACCATTATTGGAGCCAATGTAATTGTTAAAGGGAGTGCTCGAGGGGTTATTACCGACTTTGAAGGCAATTTTCAACTGGAAGTACCAACCGATGCATTGCTTGAAATTAGTTACGTAGGTTATCTCACTCAAACCATCAAATTAACGAGTCAAGGGTTCTATACCATTCTACTTGAAGAGGATAGTAAATCGCTCGATGAGGTAGTGGTTGTAGGGTATGGAGTTCAAAAGAAGGTCAATCTGTCTGGAGCAGTTGAATCACTTAAAGGGGAGAAGATTTCGCAGAGAGCGACTATTCAAACGTCACAAGCTTTGCAAGGGATGGTACCTGGTGTTACTATTACCACGAATAGTGGGAAACCGGGAGCGGAGGGGATGTCGGTTCGCATTCGCGGTATTGGTACGTTGAATAGCAATGACCCATTGGTCTTAATTGATGGAGTAACCTCTTCGTTAGATGCGATTGATCCCAATGATATTGAGAATATCTCTGTTTTGAAGGATGCAGCTTCTTCCTCTATTTATGGATCGAGAGCTGCCAATGGAGTTATTCTGATAACCACCAAGCAAGGAATGTCGGAAAAAGTAAATCTAACTTAT
Source organism: Phocaeicola sp. (assembly GCA_051651025.1). Classification (GTDB taxonomy): domain Bacteria; phylum Bacteroidota; class Bacteroidia; order Bacteroidales; family Bacteroidaceae; genus Phocaeicola. The sequence goes on along the minus strand of JBOFRN010000164.1, from coordinate 31,468 downwards.
AAAACCTCTTTGGGTATTACCTCTCCTGTTACGCGTATTAAACCAGTCAGTGCTTGGGATTACATGACACTTTATGATGAGGCTAGCAGCAATGATTTACGTACAGATGATGGAAGGCCTGGTGGGGTGTTATATGGACCAGAGCTTATAGAGACTTGGAAGAATGCAACTGATAGAGATGCTTATCCAAACTCCGACCTTTGGAACGAAACATTCAAAAAATCATCTGTACAGACTCAACACTATTTAGGTATATCGGGAGGGACAGAGAATTTCCAATCCAATACGTCGATAAACTATTCGTGGCAAGATGCCTTGATAGAGAATACCAATTTTGCAAGATATGGATTACGTTCTAACAATACCTATAAGTACAATAAATATTTAGAATTTAGTGCCAATATCTCTCTTCGTCAGTCTGACCACGAAGATTCTGCAAATATTCCTGGATATTCGCAGGTGTCATCGCTCATGAGACACCCAGCTATCTATGCGACCAAGTATTCGAATGGTGTATGGGGGCCAAATTATGCAGGACATGAATTAGATGCAATGAGAATGGAAGAGAAAAGTGCAATGAGTTATAATACGTATACCGAGCTTTTATCAAAGCTTCAGATGACTATTAAGCCTCTTGAGAGCCTACGTATTGATTTTTCTTATGCTCCTAAAATTAATTACCGTGAACAGAAAAATGTAACTAAAAATACTTACTTATATGACCGTATAACGGGCGAACAGATCTATAAATCGGTTCGTAATTCTTACATTACTGAAGAGAGATGGAAAACGAGAGAGGATGATATCAATATTCTGACCAACTTCAATGAGACTTTTGGTAAACATTTTTTAGGTATAATGGGAGGTTTCCAGTATATAAAATCATCATACAATAGTTTGTATGCGTATAGAGATGGTAATGAGTTTCCACAATATGAAGAGATGGACTCTTATGATAGAGCCAATCAACGAAATTCTGGAACTACTACTGAATGGGCTTTGATGTCTTACTTTGGTCGCTTAAATTATGCATTTTCTGATAAATATCTTTTAGAAGCCAATATCCGCTATGACGGTTCTTCTCGTTTTGCTAAAGGTCATAAATGGGGCTTATTCCCCTCCTTCTCGGCAGCTTGGAGATTCTCTTCTGAAGAATTTATGGATAATGTCGATTGGGTTTCGAATGGTAAAATTAGGGCTTCATGGGGCGAATTGGGCAATCAAGATGGACTGGGTTCTAATTACCCATTTGCCTTAAATGTCTCTACATCTCAATTTGGAGCATTTGGAAATACTCTTACACCAGGATATGCACCTGTAAATTATGCATTGAATAGCATTACTTGGGAGACTACCCGTATGATTAACTTTGGTATTGATCTTGGATTCTTCAACAATGCTTTGAATATAACTTTTGATTGGTATAAAAAAGATACACGCGATATGCTTCTTACGATGGCTATACCAGGAGTGATGGGTTATGCCAACTCACCCAAACAAAATGCAGGAAGCGTAGAGAATAAGGGCTGGGATTTATCTGTAAGCTATTCAAATAGGGCTGGTAATGTAGATTATCGGATTACAGGTGTTCTTTCTGATGTCATAAATAAGATAACCGATTTAGGTGGTTTATTACCTCAGGTGAGTGGTCAGCATGTTAATATGGTTGGTGCTCCAATTAATGCACTCTATGGTTATTTGGCTGATGGTTATTTTTCTTCATTTACAGAGGCTAGAAATTCAAGCGTAACTCAATGGGGAAAACTTCAAGGAGGAGATATCAAATATATCGACGTTAATGATAATCAAAAGATGGATGGAGATGATCGAGCTGTTATAGGTAACGTAATTCCCAGATGGACTTATTCTTTAGATTTCTATGCAGGCTATAACGGTTTTGAACTAAGTGCTTTTTTTCAAGGTGTTGGAAAACGAGATACATATATGGGTGGTTGGGAAGCGTATCCATTTGGCGAGGTCCCTTTAGCTCAGCATTTTGATAGATGGAATGAAGCTAATCCAAATCCATCAGCTCGTTATCCTCGATTAGCCATTAACCAAAGAGCAAATAACACACAGCCTTCAACACATTGGCTACTCAATGCTTCCTATTTACGTTTGAAGAATCTTCAATTTGCATATAATTTCAATTCAAGACTCTTTAAAAATAATCTAATAAAAGGACTTAGACTTTTTGCAAATGGGAATAATCTCTTTACTGTAAGTAATTTACCTCTAGGAATGGATCCTGAATCACCAGAGGAACTTCAAAATGGTTATCCTTTAGTCAAAACTTATACTTTCGGGGTAGAAGTTAAATTTTAATAAAAAAGATTCTTATGAAAAAGATAATATATACTTTATTTGCCTTTTTTGCATTACTCTTAACTACGGGTTGTGAATCGTGGCTAGAATTGAATCCTTTGGATAATCCGTCAGCAGATACGTTTTATAAAAATGAAATTGAAATTCAGGGTGGTGTAAATGCTTGTTATGCCTATGTGGGTGAAGCATCTAGTCTCTATCTGAGTTATGAATATAGTTGGGACACAATGTCTGATTTAATGTTCCATAGATCTGGTGGTTTTGCACAAAATGTACTAATGGGTATCACTGACTATACAGAGGGTTTTTTTAGAGTTCTATGGTTGAGAATGTATCAAGGAGTAGGAAGAACTAATTTAATTCTTCAAAAAATAGAAGAGAATAAAGATGTAATTTCTAGTGAGAAGTTGAATCAGATGAAAGGAGAAGTACTCTTTCTTCGAGCATACTATTACATGAGATTAACAGATATGTTTGGAGATGTAGTCTATATAGATACACCGGTGTCAACTCCTGAGGATGGAATGTCAGTGACTAGGACTCCACGGGTTGAGGTGTTAAAATATATTTATAATGATTTTGATAAGGCTGCTGAATATTTGAAAGATTCAGAGGTGAAAGAGTTGGGAAGGGCTACTTACGGAGCTGCATTGGCTTATAAGTCGCGTACCGCTATTTCTAATAGTGACTGGAGAACAGCAGCTGAATCTGCTAAATCATTAATTGATTCTCGTGAATATGAATTGTATGATTCTTATCAAGAGCTATTTACAGAGGATGCTGTGTTGTCTAATTCTAATAAAGAACAGATATTTTCTAAGTCTCATTTAAGAATCGCAGGTAGTTCCACCGAATTTTTTATGTATGCAGGTCCTCGTTCTATTGGAGGTTGGTCTACAATTGTGCCTACTCAAAACTTAATAGACTCTTATGAGTGTGTGGATGGAAAACTTATCAATGAGTCTCCACTCTATAACAAATTAAATCCATATGAAAATCGTGACCCACGGATGCGTGCGTCGTTGATACTACCTGGTGATATGTGGTGTGGATATATTTTTGATACACGGATGGACAAATTAACGACACTTAATGAAGATGGAGAGGAAGTTAAGAATTTGGACAGCTATTCTACAACTCAATATACATCATTTACCGGTTATTTATTAAGAAAGTATCTTGATTTAAAGTATGTATCGAATATAACAAGATGCGAGAATCCTTTTATGCTTTGTCGCTATGCCGAGGTATTGTTGAACTATGCCGAAGCCAAAATCGAGTTGAATGAGTTGGATGAGTCTTGTATGAATGCGCTGAACTTGGTTAGAAAACGTGCTAAAATGCCTGAATACAGTGCAAGTGTAGGGCAGGAGCAGCTTCGTAAAGCAGTACGTTATGAACGAAAAGTAGAGCTATTCAACGAGGGTTTCAGACGTAATGACCTGAATCGTTGGAATCGTTCGCAAACAGTTTTGAATCGTCCTATCTTTGGTCGTCCTGTTTTGGGGGATTATGATACTTATCCTGAAGTTTCTTTTGATGAATGGGGAGACCCAGTTTATGATTTCGAGAAATATGAGCCTCATCCCTCGACAGATTATAGAGTTGTAATTAATCCAACTTTTGATCCTCAAAAAGATAATTTGTGGCCTATTTCACAGACAGAACTTAATTTGAATCCTAATCTAGGGCAGAATCCTAATTGGTAGATAAATTATTTCAGAGAAGGAGATTGTTGAGTAATATATAATTCTCTATTATACCCCAAAACCTAAGCTCTCCTTCTCTGAATATCTGATTTTCAAAGTTTATAAACTATATATTTAAATAAGTGAAAGATAAAAACGTAAAAAGACGACTACAAAACCTACTATCTGCAGGGTTACTTTTATCAGCAGTTACTCTAAGTTGTACAAACCAGAACCTAACAGTCGGTACAGACTATGCATTGGCTGATAAAGTGGAAACTATCCCGATGAACAACATTATGAGTGATTCTCTATGGAACATTTGGTGTGGAAGTATGGTGGAGGGGTATGATGGAAAGTACCATCTTTTTTACTCCCGATGGCCCCGATCGACTTCACATGAGAGTTGGATTTCACACTCTGAAGTAGCCTATGCCGTCTCCGATAATCCCGGTGGTCCTTTTCATTTTGTCAATGTACCACTTCCTGCCTACAGCGATACCGCTTGGGATGGAGCCATGAGTCACAATCCCTACATCATTACCAAAGATGGAAAATACTATCTCTATTACATCGCTACGCAAGGCAAACAGTTAGAGGTCGATGAAATTCTATCAGGATATAGTGAAGAGTGGTGGAAGAGACGTAATACTCAACGAATTGGTTTGGCCGTCTCCGACAATCCTGCCGGACCTTGGAAACGTATGGAACAGCCCGTACTCTCTAACAGTGAAGACTTAAATGCTTTTGATGCCATGTGCGTTACCAACCCTGCAGTGTGTGTAGGACGAGGTGGGAAAATGGTCATGCTTTACAAAGCAGTCTGTAAAAATGGCACCATTTCGGGTGGAAATGTCCGTTTCAGTGTAGCCTTTGCCGATTCGCCTACAGGGCCTTTTGTCAAAACCAACCAGTTAATTTTTCAACCCGAAGATCCTACTGCTCGAATGATTGCTGAGGATCCCTACATTTGGTACGATAAAAAACAGGATACCTATTATGCCATTGTACGTGATGTAGTGGGTATCTTTACAGGCAAAGAGAGTGGAGGGTTGGCACTCATGGAATCGAAGGATGCCATTGATTGGAAATGTGTGCCTCAGCCTAAAGTGTTACCGGCAACCCTTCACTTAGAGGATGGTTCCATTTACAATGCTGGCGAGTATCATATAGAGCGCCCCTTCCTTTTTAGAGACAAGCACGATACTCCCCAACTTCTGTTTGGTGCATTTGGCGTTGAAAAAAATGGAGTAAGAAGAGAACACTCTTTCAATGCTGCCATACCATTTAAAATTAACAGATTCTTAGATATAAAAATAACCGATGAAAATTAAGACATTTCTTTGTTTATCCCTCTTCTCATCCCTCTTTAATAGTGCAGAGGCTAAAGAGAAAACAAACTCTCTAGAGTGGTTAAACAGTTACAATCCAGTGTGGAATACACAGAGTAAAAATGCTTCCGAATCCATGCCATGTGGCGGGGGCGATATTGGTATGAACGTTTGGGTAGAAAATGATGAGGTACTCTTTTATCTTTCCCGTTCAGGTGCTTTTGATGAAAACAACCTCTTTCCTAAGTTTGGTCGCGTAAGGCTCTCTTTTACCCCCAATCCTTTCGAAGGAGCTACTTTCAGTCAGCAATTGGTCTTGAAAGATGGCTATGTAACAATTATGGCCGAAAAAAATGGGAAGAAGAGTGAGCTAAAGATATGGGCCGATGTTTTTTCGCCCGTAGTTTCGGTCGAAGTGAATTCGGCTGAGCCCTTGGCACTAACAGCTACTTACGAGAGCTGGAGAGACCAGCCTCTCGTTTGGACCGAGCCCGGACAGGTTTGGGCCAGTTTGGCTTACCGGAGTGCTCCGATGCAGGCAACCATCTATCCCGACAGTGTTCAACTGCAGAATAACCAAGTACTTTGGTATCATAAGAATAGAGAGGAGACTCTTTTCGATAAGACGGTCGAGCAACAACAACTTAGTTCCATTCAATCTACGCTGTGGAATCCACTGAAACACTTAACTTTTGGTGGGTTGATGTACGGTAAAGATATGGTGAAGGATACTCAAGTTTCGGGTAAGTATATGGATACCTCTTTTACCGGTTACCGCTTAAAATCGACTTCGAAAGCGAAAAAGCATCTAGTAAATGTGGTTTTGCATATTGAGCAAAACGAAGATACCGAAGTGTGGAAAAACAATTTGACACAAATCCAAAAGAAGCATGCCCAAACGAGTGAAGCTGCTAAGAAGAAAACGGTCAAATGGTGGAATGAGTTTTGGAACCGAAGCCATGTGGTAATTAATCCCGACTCGGCTCAACAAGCAACCACCTCTTGGCAGGTAGGTCGAAACTACCAACTTTTCCGCTACCAATTGGCTTGCAATGCCTTTGGTAAACTACCGACTAAATTTAATGGGGGGCTATTCACCTTCGATCCCTCGTTAGTTAATGAAACCCTGCCTTATACACCCGACCATCGCAACTGGGGAGGAGGTACCCACACCGCTCAAAACCAACGTCTGGTCTACTGGCCCATGTTGAAGAATGGCGATGGTGAGATGTTAAAGCCTCAGCTCGATTTTTACAAGAATGCATTGGTGAATGCAGAGGCTCGTGTCAAAAAATATTGGGGACACGAAGGTGCCTGTTTTACCGAGCAGATTGAGTGGTTTGGCCTTCCTATGGCAGCCTCTTACGGATGGAACAGACCTGCTGAACTAGATCCAGGAGTACAACACAACCGCTGGATTGACTATGAGTGGGATACGGTATTCGAAATCTGTAAAATGGCTTTGGATTGGCACTACTACTCGGGTGCTGATATCAGCGAGTATCTTCCTTTAATCGAAAAGTCGTTGATCTTTTTTGATGAGCATTACCAATATCTTGCTACCAAACGAAGTAGCGATAAATTGACTGAAAAGGGTAAACTGGTACTGTATCCGGGTAGTGCCTGCGAAACCTATAAAGTGGCCTACAACGCTTCATGTACCATTGGTGCCTTAAAGAAAGTAACCGAACTTTTACTCCAACTTCCCGAGAGTTACCTGTCGGGTGAGAAAAGAGCCTATTTTGAATCATTCGAAAATCGCATTCCCGATATTCCTATTCGCATCATTGATAATCAGAAAACCATTGCACCCGCTCTTGCTTGGGAGCGAGTGTTTAATTACGAAATACCGCAATTATATCCCGTCTTTCCTTGGGGAATTTATGGTATTGGTTTGCCCGATTTAGATGTAGCCATTAATACCTGGAAGTATGGAATTGACAATGCCAACCAACACGGTTACGTAAGTTGGCACCAAGATGCCATATTCTGTGCTCGCCTTGGTTTAACCGATGAGGCTAAAGCAGTAACCTTAAAGAAAATGACTGATTCTTCCAAACGTTTCCCTACCTTTTGGGGACCTGGACACGATTGGACACCCGATCATAACTGGGGTGGATCGGGCATGATTGGTGTGCAAGAGATGCTTATTCAAGAGGCTGCGGGTAAAATTTACCTTTTCCCTGCTTGGCCGAAAGAGTGGGATGTAGACTTTAAAATGAATCTATCCAGAAATACTGTGGTAGAGGGCTCTTTGAAAGAGGGGAAGCTTGTTCATTTGAAGGTAACACCCGAGGAGCGAAAAAGCGATGTAATCTTGAATTTATAAGATATTACCTTGATAGCTAATGCTATTTTTATTTATAAATAAAAATAGATGAATTAAATTTAATAAATTGAGAAATGAAAAGACAAATTAGTATGTTGTTTTTAGCCATTATTCCCTATATAGGAATGGCAGAAAATCTTTTTAAAGTAGATAAAGATTATTTTCGTAAATATGATATTGTCTACCTTGATCCTGATTATGAAGGATATAATGGATTTCCATTGGGTAATGGTGATTTAGGTGGCCTAATTTGGACAACTGAAAGAGGTGTTGAACTCCAACTAAATAAGATTAATCTCTATGACCAACCTAAAGATGATTATGTATCTTTACGATCGGCTGGACGTGTTTCAATTGATTTTGGAGTACCAAGTAATGATTATATTTACTTATCTGACTTTGAAAATCGCCTCTCTTTATTAGATGCAGAGGCACGGTTGAAGAGTGAAACCGCCTTTATTAAGACGGATGTTAAATCGTGGGTGGATGCCCACTCCAATGTTTGGGTGATTGAATGCGATGCTGCATACAGCGGTGCATGTGCCGATGGCTCTGAAATAGAAATATCTCTAGAGCGATGGGGAAGCCGACACTTTGGCGATTGGTACAATTCACGTGACTTAAATGTGGCTAATGGATTGGGTAAAACTAAAAGTGCTATAAAGAATAAAGATATTGTTATTTCAGAATCATTTGAAGGGGGATTGGATTTTAGCGTAGTTTGCCGTGTAGTAGATGCAGACCAAATGCCTCGACAAATAAACAACCATAAGGGAGTTATTACGCAGAAGGCTAAAAGCAAGAATAAATTTTATGTGCTTGTTTCGGTTGTTACATCCGAAGAACACAATGATCCTACATCACAGGCCATAAAGCTACTTGATAATATGGTAGAAAAAGGTGTGAAAAATGTTAATCAAGCACATCAGGCTTGGTGGCATAACTTTTGGGATAAATCTTTTGTAAATTTGAGTGAAGACTATATCGAAAATATCTATTACCTACGCCGTTACTTAACTGCTAGTTCTTCTAGAGGTAACTACCCAATACCTTTTAATGGAGGGCTATGGGTTTGGAATCATGACCACCGTCAGTGGACTTCATCTGTGCATTGGAATACGCAACAATCTTATTGGGGACTTGCAGAACAGAATGATGCAGACTTAATGAAACCCTACATTGACACTTACTTTAGACTGATGCCATTTGCTGAAAAATATACGTTTGACAAGTATCAGATAAAGGATGCTATTGCGTGGACAGAAGTTCATGATTTTGTGGGAAATATGTTACATGGTGATCGTGGTGATATGAAATATAATTTCACTCCTGCCAGTCAGATAGCCTCTGTTTTTTGGAATTATTATGAGTTTACAGAAGATAAGGTTTGCCTTCGAGATACCATCTATCCATTTATTAAGAAAGCAGCAGAGTTCTATCTTAATAAGCTTGAGTGGGATGCTGAAAAGTCTCAATACTTTATTTATCCTGCTCAGCCATATGAGCATCCCTATACGTCTGATTTGAAAAATCCTACAACAGACCGTTACATGATTGAGTCGTTGTTTAGAAGTTGTATAAAGGCTGCAAACATTTTAAGCAAGGACAAAGATAAAGTGAAGCAATGGACAAAGGTTGTAAATAACTTGTGGGAGCCCCCTGTACTAGATGTTCCTGAAAAGGGAAAAGTATTTGTGATGGCCTATAAGCCTAATGGCGAGGTTTATCCTAATATGGATACCTATTACAAAAGACAATTTTACCATTGTGATGCACATACAACCATGGTTTTCCCAGGTAATGTTTTAGGCTTGGATCAGCGTAATACAGAATATTTCAATATTGCTAAGAATATTGCATTGAATCATCCTGCAGATAGAAATGCCATTACGCCAGGTGCTATTGTTTCAGCTCGTTTAGGCTTAGGCGATAAAGTGATGGAAAGATTAGGAAATGTAGTTAGCTATCTACAACATTTTAATCAAGGACTCTTTTACAACATCGACCACTGGCATGTGCTGTCTCGTTATGATAAGAAGGTAGAGAATTCAACCTTAATGACACAAAGGGATTATGTGTTTGATAGTAGAAGCTATTATGGAAGCTATGCAGGTAATTCGGGATTATGGGCTAAACCTTTTGTTCAGTGTGGTATGGAACCCATTACTCTTTTAGGTACAGCTGTGAATGAAATGTTACTTCAAAGTCAAGAGGGTAAAATACGAGTTTTCCCTGCTCTACCTTCTAACAGGTCTATGGCATTTACATTAATGGCTCGTGGAGCTTTTAAAGTATCTTCGTATATCAGTGAAGATGGAAAAATACCAGGTGTTGAAATTGAAAGTTTGAATGGAAATAGTTGTCGCATTCAAAATCCATGGTCTTCTGGAAAAGTAGAGATTGTAAACTCGAAAGGAAATCGTGTAACGTATAAACTAGATAAAGAGCATGTAATCTCTTTCAATACAGCGAAAAATGAAACGTATACGATTAAGAACTCGGATGTCTTAGATGTAAACCCTATACTGTTCCGTGCTGAGCAAAATAATTCGGTAAAGAAATACGGAGAAGCTACGTTAGGAAAGGAACGTACTTTTATACGTAATAAATAGGTCATAGGTAGCAGAAACTCCTACTCCATCATGAAATAGTGAAAACTTTTTTTGATTGGAGTGGGAGTTTTAGTTGTAAATGTATTTAAAGGAAAAGAGTATGAGGAAAATCTTTTTAGTGCTAAAGCTATTAATAGTATGTAGCTTTCATTCCAATGCTTCAGAATTGTTAGTAGAGGCTGAAAGTTTTATGGACAAGGGAGGGTGGCAGGTTGACCAGCAGTTTATGGATATAATGGGTTCTCCTTATCTCATTGCCCATGGAATGGGGAGTCCAGTATCTGATGCAAAAACAAAGGTGCGTTTTCCTAAAATAGGAGATTATTATGTATATGTAAGAACTTACAACTGGACATCTCCGTGGTATAATGGAGAAGGACCTGGTCGTTTTACACTCTCTGTTAACAATAACAAAATATCAGAAGTATTAGGTGGTACTGGCAATGAGTGGATGTGGCAATCAGTTGGTAAAATTAGAGTTAACACACTAGAGTGTGAACTTCGTTTGCATGACTTAACAGGATTTGATGGTAGATGTGATGCCATCTATTTTACAACAGAGAAAGATGCTCCTCCCCCTGCTTCAGGCAATTTTTTAAATCAGTTTCGTTACCAACTACTAAATAAAACATCAATTAGCTTTCAAAAAGAGAAGTATGATTTGGTTGTTATAGGAGGTGGTATAGCAGGAATGAGTGCAGCGATGTCTGCAGCACGCCTTGGGTGTAAGGTAGCACTCGTAAATGATCGCCCTATTTGGGGAGGTAATAATAGTTCTGAAATTAGAGTTCATCTCGGAGGACGATTGGATGCAGAGCCTTATAAAAACATAGGTAATCTTCAAAAAGAGTTTGCACCACTTCGACGTGGTAACGCTCAACCATCCGACTATTATGAGGATGATAAAAAGGCAAACTGGTTAGAATCGGAAAGCAATATTACGCTTTATCCTTGCTATCGTGCCATTTCTGTAGAGAAAGAAGGAAATCGTATAAAATCGGTGAAAATTCAACACATTGAGAATGCGGAGGAAATCAATTTGGTTGCACCTATATTCTCTGACTGTACAGGCGATGGAACCGTAGGCTATCTTTCAGGTGCAGATTATAGAATGGGTAGAGAGAGTAGAGAGGAGTTTGGAGAGGAAACAGCTCCTGCAATTGCTGATAAAATGACGATGGGCTCTTCAGTACAATGGTATACTACCGATGTTGGTAAATCGATTAAATTTCCCTCATTTTCTTATGGAATCACTTTTGATGAGTGTAATGTTGAAAAAGTTACTATGGGCGAGTGGACTTGGGAAACAGGAATGAACAAAGATCAGATAAGGGACTTCGAACAAATTAGAGATTATGGTCTTTTAGTGGTTTATTCAAATTGGAGCTACCTGAAAAATAAACTGAAAGAGAATGATGAATTTAAAACTCGGAAGCTTGAATGGGTAGCCTATATTGCTGGTAAACGAGAATCTCGTAGGTTATTGGGAGACTATATACTAAAAGAGGACGATATCGTAAAACATGTAATGCACGAAGATGCTACTGCCTCTACTACTTGGAGTATTGACTTACATTATCCAGATCCTGCAAACTCTGTTCATTTTCCAGGTAATGAATTTAAATCAATAGCCAAGCATAAAAATATCTATCCATATCCCATCCCGTACCGTTGCTTCTACTCTAGGAACATTGACAATCTTTTTATGGCAGGTAGGAATATAAGTGTAACTCATGTAGCACTTGGTACAGTACGTGTTATGCGTACTACAGGAATGATGGGTGAAGTGGTAGGTATGGCTGCGTCGCTCTGTAAGAAATATGGAGTCTATCCGCGTGGTGTTTATCATCATTATTTGACTGATCTTAAAGAGTTAATGAAACAGGGTGTAGGAGATAAAAGCCTTCCTAATAATCAAAATTACAACGAGCCAGGGCGATTAACGGAGAAACCTCTAATAAGATAGCTAGAATCTAACCTTTCTGTGTTGAAGTATGGTACAATGTAATGCTATCCATACGATTCATTGTAGAGAAATAAATTTGTTTGCCAAACGTGGACAAAATACGAAATAGAGTATAAAAATAAGTTTAATAGTATGAATATAAGAAAACTAAGAGAAGGTTTTTTAATCTGTTTGTTGATGATATCTATTTCATCTTGCAGAACCAATTCTGTCGATTCTTCGGAACGTCTTATGAACAGTGCCATTTGGATTGAAGAGGGTGATAATAATAAACAACAATATGCGATTTTTCGTAAACAGTTTTCACTGGAGAAGCTAGATGATGTTATTAATATACAGTTGTTTGCAGACTCACGTTATCTTTTATGGGTCAATGGGACTTATGTAATGCGAGGACCGTGTCGTTTTCATCCTTCACGCCCAGAATATGATACAAAAAATATTGCTTCCTTATTGGTCGAAGGCGAAAATTCAATCGCTGTACTGGTTCATCATTATGGCAGTTTAATCTCTAGCAAAATAATGAAAGGTGAGCCTGCTTTTACATTGAGAGTGACAGATGCTACTGAAAGAAAAGAGTATGTAGCAACAGATGAAACTTGGCGTTATACTACAACACTTTCGTATTTACCTGCTAAACGGAGTTCGAACTCTATGATTGACCATATAGATGGTCGCATTGACCAAAAAGAGTGGAGTATGGTTGGATTTGATGACGCTACTTGGTCTGCTGCAAAGCGTGTAGATACCAATAAACTAGGTACGTTTTACCCCAATGAAATGCCTTTGCCTGAAGAGCAGGAGTTAGCTTTTTTAAGACATCTACCAAGTGGTGTAGTGCTTGATTCCATTTTACCCATAACGTTGAAACAGGGTGAAGATTTGGTTATAGATTATGGAAAGATGGGATTAATTTATCCTCGATTAGAGCTAGATGCTATTTCTAATAGTCGTATCCGATTTAATTTTGCATTGCGTTATAAAGATGGTCAAGCACGTGAAGTATTTGGAGAAAGCTGTACCTATACTACTTGCTCAGGTGAACAAGAGGTGATGTTGAGCGATCAATGGGTAAGCCACTATATGGTCTTAAAATGCGACACGGGTGAGGTTACAATAAACAAGGTTATAGCTGTCGAGCGCTCTTTCCCTTTTGAACGGATGGGTTCATTTCTCTCAAATGATACGCTACTGAATGATTTGTGGGAAATGTCGGTTAACACTATTAAAGCAACTTCGGATGATGCGTATGCATCTGATGCAAGAGAGCGAAATCAGTGGATTCAAGATGGAGCAAAGGCATCTTTTCCTTGTTCTCGAGTTGCATTAGCCTCTCCTACTGGAAGTGGAAAAAGTGAGATGTCATTGTTGAAAAATATTATCCGTCATGCAGCTCTTTCTCAGCTACCCGATGGGCGTTTTCGAGCTACTTATCCCACAGATAGAGGAGATAGCGATTGCCACCATTTTATTGATGACTATGCGTGTCAATGGTTTGAAGCACTTGATACCTATCTTTCCATGACAGGAGAAATATCCTTTGCACGTGAAATGCTACCCCACCTAGTAGCTCAACTGAAGTGGTTTGAACAACAAAAAGGAGATAAAGACCTTTATCTCCTTCGTGAATACACCTCTTTTGATAATCCATTGGCCTATATAACTTGTGAAGGTGCAACGATTAATGGGTATCTTTACCAAGCATTGCATTTTGGAGAGAAAGTTACATCTCGATTGGGTGAGCATTCACTCTCAGCACACTATTTGAAATTAAAGAATGAGTTATTTGATACTTATAATAGAGAGTTGTGGAACGATGCAGAAGGGGCTTATGCTAGTGCCTATCTTGACGGTAGTAAGTTAGCACCAACTATACATGCGCAATTGGTTGCTTTACAAAGTGGTTTGGTACCTGAAGAACGAATGGAGTCTACTCGGCAGTTCTTACTAGCAAATTTTCAAAATCCAGGAATGAAACATTGCTGTACAAATGAGGATTATCAAGAGATGATTGACAATAAGAGTGGCATGAATATGCCTATCACCTACTATTGGCTTTTTAATGAACTCTATCGGATGGATGAAGATAAATATGATTTATTGTCACTTCAAGAGATGCGTCGCCGTTGGTACTATATGGTGACACTACAAAAAGATGCAGGTACACTAGCCGAATCGTTTGTAGACCATTTAGGAGAGGGATCGGATGAGTCTTGTCACAATTATGGAGTAATTCCAGCCTATTATTTAAGCTCTTATGTACTGGGCGTTCGTACTGAAAAATCGGTTGAGGAGAAGGAGATTGTGATTCAGCCCCATTTAGGTGATCTTCTTTTTGCAGAAGGAGATGTGGTGACCGAACATGGTTTGGTTTCTGTATCATGGGATAGAAGAGAAGAGTCTCATCCATTCAAGTTTGCTGTTAAGATTCCTGATGGTGTGAAGGCAAGCTTACGCCTTCCTATAGCCTTAGCTCCTTTAACCATTAATGGAGTGAAAGGTGTAGATAGAGGTCGTTGGCGAGTTTTTGATAATCTTGAGGGAAGTATTTAGAAATACTTCAGATTTAGTATTACCAGCTTGCCTCAAAGAGTAAAATATAAATTAAAACGACATGGAGTTAATTTAATAAATTGAGAAATGAAAAAACAAATTAGTGTGTTATTTTTAGCCATTATTCCCTACGTAGTAATGGCACAGAACCTTTTTGACGTAGATAAAGAGTATCTTCGTAAGCATGATATAGTTTACCTTGATCCTGATTATGAAGGATACAACGGTTTCCCATTGGGTAATGGCGATTTAGGTGGTCTCATCTGGACAACCGAAAGAGGTCTAGAACTCCAACTAAATAAGATTAATCTCTATGACCAACCCCAAAATGACTATGTCTCTTTACGATCGGCTGGACGTGTTTCGATTGATTTTGGAGTACCAAGTAATGATTATATCTACCTTTCCGACTTCGAAAATCGTCTCTCTCTATTGGATGCTGAGGCTCGATTGAAAAGTGAAACTGCCTTTGTTAAAACTGATGTAAAATCGTGGGTAGATACCCACTCTAATGTTTGGGTTATTGAGTGCGATGCTGCATACAGCGGTGTCTGTACAGATGGTTCTGAAATTGAAATATCTCTGGAGCGATGGGGTAGTAGACACTTTGGCGATTGGTACAATTCGCGTGATTTAAATGTGTCTAATGGATTGGGGAAAACCCAGAGTGCAATCAAAAATAAAGATATAGTTCTTTCAGACTCATTTGATGGGGGGCTGGACTTCAGCGTAGTTTGCCGTGTACTGCACGTAGACCAAATGCCTCGACAAATAAATAGTCACAAGGGAGTTATTACACAGAAGGCTAAACCAACGAATAAATTTTATGTACTTGTTTCTGTAGTTACCTCCGAAGAGCATGATAACCCTACATCACAAGCCATAAAGCTACTTGATAATATGGTAGAGAGAGGTGTGGATAAGGTACATCAAGCACATACAGAGTGGTGGCATGCCTTTTGGAATAAATCGTTTGTCAATTTAAGTGACGATTACATTGAGAACATTTATTACCTACGTCGTTATCTAATCGCAAGCTCTTCTCGTGGTAATTTCCCCGTTCCATTCAATGGAGGGCTGTGGGTCTCTAATCACGATCACCGTCAGTGGGTTTCGTCGGTGCATTGGAATACCCAACAATCTTGTTGGGGACTTGCCGAGCAGGATGATGCCGAGTTGATGAAGCCCTACATGGATACCTACTTTAGATTGATGCCATTTGCCGAGAAGTTCACTTTTGATAAGTATCAAATAAAGGATGCCATTACATGGACTGAATCGCATGACTTTGTAGGAAATATGCTGCATGCAGACCGTGGTGATATGAAATACAACTTTACACCAGCTAGCCAAATGGCCTCTATCTTTTGGAGCTACTATGAATTTACAGAAGATAAAACCTGCCTTCGTGATACCATTTACCCCTTTATGAAAAAGGTGTCGGAGTTTTATCTTAATAAGCTTGAATGGGATGCCGAAAAGTCTCAATACTTTATTTACCCTGCTCAGCCATACGAGCACCCTTACACATCCGATTTGAAAAATCCGATAACAGACCGTTATATGATTGAATCGTTGTTTAAAAACTGTATCAAGGCTGCAAATCTGTTGAACAAGGATAAAGATAAAGTGAAGCAATGGACGAAGGTTGTAAACCATTTATGGGAGCCTCCCGTGCTAGATGTCCCTGAAAAAGGAAAAGTGTTTGTGATGGCTTACAGTCCCAATGGCGATGTTTATCCCAATATAGATACCTATTACAAAAGACAGTTCTACCACTTCGATGCACATACCACCATGGTCTATCCGGCCAATGTGTTGGGATTGAACCAAAAAGATACCGATTATTTTAATATTGCTAAGAATGTTGCGTTAAACCATCCTGAGGATCGGAATGCCATTACGCCAGGTGCTATTGTTTCAGCTCGTTTGGGCTTGGGTGATAAAGTGATGGAAAGATTGGGAAATATGATTAACTATTTACAACACTTTAATCAAGGACTCTTTTACAACATCGACCATTGGCATGTGCTCTCTCGTTATGCCAATAAAGTGGAGAATTCGGCTCTAATTACCCAACGAGATTACCTGTTTGATAGCCGAAGTCATTATACTGGATATGCGGGTAACTCTGGATTATGGGCTAAACCTTTTGTTCAGTGCGGTATGGAGCCCATTAACATTTTAGGTACTGCGGTGAATGAAATGTTGCTTCAAAGTCACGAAGGTAAGATTCGAATTTTCCCAGCTTTGCCTTCTAATAAATCGATGGCATTTACATTAATGGCCCGTGGAGCTTTTAAAGTATCTTCGTACATAAGTGAAGATGGAAAGATACCAGGTGTTGAAATTGAAAGTTTGAATGGTAATAGTTGTCGCATTCAAAATCCATGGTCTTCTGGAAAAGTAGAGATTGTAAACTCGAAAGGAAATCGTGTAACGTATAAACTAGATAAAGAACATGTAATCTCTTTTAATACAGCGAAAAATGAAACGTATACGATTAAGAACTCGGATATCTCAGATGTAAACCCTATACTGTTCCGTGCTGAGCAAAATAATTCGGTAAAGAAATACGGAGAAGCTATGTTAGGAAAGGAGCGTACTTTTATACGTAATAAATAGATAATAGGTAGCAGAAACTCCTACTCCAATCAAAAGAGCAAAAAGCTTCTTTTGATTGGAGTGGGAGTTTAAGTTGTAAATTTGTTTGCCAAACGTGGACAAAATGCAAAGTATAGTATAGAAAGAATTTAATAAAAACGAATATGATAAAACTAAAAAAAAGTCTCTTACTCTGCTTATTGATGATATCTATTTCATCTTGTAGAACCAACTCTATAGACTCTTCGGAGGCTCTTAGAAACAGTGCCATTTGGATTGAAGAGGGTGATCATAACAAACAACAATATGCGATTTTTCGGAAGGAATTTACACTCCATAAATTAGATGAGGTTGTTAATCTAGAGCTTTTTGCAGACTCACGTTATCTTTTATGGATCAACGGGAGCTATGTAATGCGAGGACCGTGTCGTTTTCACCCTTCACGCCCAGAATATGATAGAAAGAATATAGCCTCCTTATTGGTAGAAGGTGAAAATTCAATCGCTGTACTGGTTCACCATTATGGTAATTCGATCTCTGGAAAAGTCATGAAAGGTGAGCCTGCATTTACATTGAGGTTGACAGATGCTACGGGAGGAAAAGAGTATGTAGCTACTGATGAAACGTGGCGTTACTCAACAACGGTTTCGTATTTAGTTGCCGAAGAGAGTTGGAACTCTGTGATTGACCATATCGATGGTCGAATTGACCAAAAAGAGTGGAGTCAGCTTGGCTTTGATGACTCTACTTGGCCTGCTGCAAAACGGGTAGATGCCACTAAACTAGGTACCTTTTTTCCCAATGAAATGCCTTTGCCTCAAGAGCAAGAGCTAGCTTTCTTAAAGCACCTACCCAGTGGCGTAGCACTTGATTCCATTTTACCCCTAACGTTGAAACAGGGTGATGAGTTGGTTGTCGATTATGGAAAGATGGGGTTAATTTATCCTCGATTAGAGCTCGATGCAGTTTCTAATAGTCGGATTCGATTTAATTTTGCATTGCGTTATAAAAATGGTCAGGCACACGAAGTGTTTGGAGGAAACTGTACCTATACCACTCGTTCAGGCAATCAAGAGGCCATGTTGAGTGATCAGTGGGGGAGCCGCTATATGGTATTAAAATGTGATACGGGTGAGGTTACCATCAATAAGGTTGTTGCTGTGGAGCGCTCTTTTCCTTTTGAACGGGTGGGTTCGTTTGTATCAAATGATACACTGCTGAATGATTTGTGGGAAATGTCGGTTAACACCATTGAAGCAACTTCGGATGATGCGTATGGCTCTGATGCGAGAGAGCGGAATGAATGGATCCAAGATGGAGCAAAGGCATCTTTTCCTTGTTCTCGAGTTGCATTAGCCTCTCCTACAGGAAGTGGGAAAAGTGAAATGTCACTCTTGAAAAGTATCATACGTCATGCAGCTCTCTCTCAGCTACCCGATGGACGTTTTCGGGCCACTTATCCCACGGATAGAGGTGATAGCGATTGCCACTATTTTATTGATGATTATGCGTGTCAATGGTTTGAAGCACTTGATACCTATCTTTCTATGACCGGAGAAATATCGTTTGCACGTGAAATGCTACCTCACTTAGTGGCTCAACTAAAGTGGTTTGAACAACAAAAAGGCAATAAAGGTCTCTACCTCCTTCGTGAATACACCTCTTTTGATAATCCATTGGCCTACATTACTTGTGAAGGTGCAACGATTAATGGCTATCTTTATCAGGCATTGCATTTTGGAGAGAAAGTCGCAGCCCGACTGGGTGAGCATTCACTCTCAACGCACTATTTGAAACTGAAGAGTGAGTTGTTTGATACTTATAATAGAGAGTTGTGGAACGATGCAGAAGGGGCTTATGCCAGTGCCTATCTGGATGGTATGAAGTTAGCACCCACTACCCATGCGCAATTGGTTGCATTGCAGAGTGGTTTAGTTCCTGAAGAGCGAATAAACGCTACTCGAGCATTCTTACTTGCAAATTTTCGAAATCCAGGAATGAAGCATTGCTGTACCAATGAGGATTACCAAGAGATGATTGACCATAAAAGCGGTCTAAATATGCCCATAACTTACTATTGGCTTTTCAATGAATTCTATCGAATGGATGAGGATAAATATGATTTGTTGTCACTTCAAGAGATGCGCCGTCGTTGGCTTTATATGGTGACTCTACAAAAAGATGCAGGTACGCTGGCCGAATCGTTTGTAGACCATTTAGGGGGTGGCTCACATGAGTCTTGTCACAATTATGGGGCTGTTCCAGCTTACTATTTAAGCGCTTATGTGCTGGGTGTTCGTACTGAAAAACCTGTCGAAGAGAAGGAAATCGTAATTCAGCCCCATTTAGGTGATCTTCTTTTTGTAGAAGGAGATGTGGTGACTGAGCATGGTTTGGTTTCTGTATCTTGGGATAGAACGGAAGAGTCTCAACCATTCAAGTTTGCGATTACAATTCCTGAGGGTGTGAAGGCAAGCTTACGTCTTCCTATAAACTTGGCTCCTTTAACAATTGATGGGGTAAAAGGTGTAGATAGAGGTCGTTGGCGAGTTTTTGATAATCTGGAGGGAACTATTTAACCTTAAAAGTAGGAACTAATTTATGATGAAAAACAGAAATGTAATTCCGATTCTGTGTTTGGCTTTGTGCGGATTTAATCCCTCCCTCGAAGCACAGCAGTTATCAGACGGACGGTATGCCATGCCCGAGCAGCTGGCTCCTTTACCGCAAGGATTGCTCAAAGGGTACCCCCAGTCGATCTCTTCGTCTGCCCTAAAAGCGCAATTTAAAAATCCCCCGAAAGGGTATGGTAATGTACCCTTCTACTGGTGGAATGGCGACAAGCTTACCAAAGAGAAATTAAAACACGAGTTGGATATACTCAAGAAGTCCCCGCTGGATGGCTTTGCAGTGAGTTATGTGCACACCCATCCTCAAGCCGACCAGCAGAGTGAATACAAAGGAACGGGGCTCTATGGAGCTACCGAACCTGGACGCCCAGGTATATTTACGCAAGAGTGGACCGATATTTGGAAATGGTTCTCGGCCGAATGTGCCAAAGAGGGTATTGGTGTGGGGCTTGATGACTATACCTTTGCTTGGACGGGTAATGGTTATTATCCCGACGAAATCAGGGACTTGGAGCGTATGCAGCGTTACCAAGGAAGATTAATTACCACCCAAAGTGAACTTAAAGGGGGTGAAATTTACCACCAACCTGCTTCTGAAACCCGTGTGTCGTGCATGGCGTGGAAAAAAGGGAGCGATGCCGCTCCTGTGCAAGTGAGTAGCAGTTGGACTGCCCCTCAGGGAGAGTGGACCATTTACGATGTAACGACTGCACCGAATTACATGCTCGAACCCACACATGGAAAAGAGTTGGTATCTCGTTACTTTCAGCGTATTGAAGACCAACTGACTCCCGAAGAGCGTAAAGGAGCTAACTACTACTTCCAAGATGAATTGCATATACCACTCGATTTCTCTACCTGGAGCGAGGATCTCCCCTTCCAATTTGAGAAGATAAAAGGATACGATGTTTTACCCTATCTAGGAGCTCTATCAGGCGATATTGGGCAGATGACCGAGAAGGTTCGGTTAGACTACTTCGATGTCGTGATGACCCTAGCCGAAGATCGATACTTCAAACCGGTGTTTGATTGGCATTGGGAGAGGGGGTTGCTTTATGGGGGCGATAATCTTTCACGTGGTAAAAACCCCGTAGAGTATGTAGACTATTTTCGTGCCAACCGATGGTTTACTGCACCAGGTAACGATGCACCTGCTCGAGGCTCATCGCTGTTGCAAACCAAAGTATCGAGCTCTATTTCGCATCTCTATGAACGACCTCGTACTTGGTTGGAGGCATTTCACTCCATGGGATGGGGGTCAAGTGGTGAATGGCTTACTTCCCAGTTGGACCACCATATCATAGCAGGGGGCAATCTGCTCTGTTTGCATGGTTTGTACTACTCCACCCGAGGGGGATGGTGGGAGTGGGCACCACCCGATTTCCACTATCGCATGCCCTATTGGGAACATATGAAGGTTTGGCTGCAATATGCAGAACGCATGAGTTACCTGCTCTCTCAGGGAGTACACGTATGCGATATTGCACTGATTTACCCCACCGAGGCCATGCAGGCAGTAGCTGGTAAGTCGGGTGAAATGGCCTTTGAACTGGGCAAAGAGTTAATCTATGCGGGTTTAGATTTCGACTTTATGGATTATCAGTCAGTGGCTAGAGCCGAAGTAAAAGGAGAAGAACTGGTGGTATCCAAAGAGCATTACAAGGTGTTGATTTTGGCCGACCTTCCTGCCCTGCATCATAGTACCTTGGAGAAAGCCCTGCTCTTCTATCGAAGCGGTGGAGTAGTAGTGGCTACTGGAGAGCTACCTTACGCCTCCACCTTAGAGGGGCGCTCTACGCAGGTGGATGAGATGGTTCGTGAACTGTTTGGTGTTACGGCTGCCCAACTGAAAGCGGGTGCCAAACCCATTCATCAAACAAACAGTAAAGGAGGACGGACCCTCTATGCCTTGCAAGAGGAGATTCCAGCCCTACTTCGTACAGCGATATCACCCGATTTTGTAGGGAAGGGAGAGGCGAAAGTTCAGCACCGCCGCATTGATAATACGGATTTGTACATGGTGATGAATGTAGCTCCTGGTGAAGAGCTCTTCTTTCGTGCTACGGGAAAAGTAGAACTGTGGGATGCTGTTTCGGGTAGGATAACCGAATTGCCTGTACTAGAGCAAAACCAGCAGGGAACTCGTCTACGCTTTGATAATAGCTTTGACCGCTCCTATTTGATTGCCTTTACCCAAGGGGAAAAGCCAATCTTCGCCCAAGAGGCAGTTGCCGAGAAAAAAGCAAATGCTAGCCAAGAGATTTTTGTCACAGGCGAGTGGGAGGTAGAGCAGGTACATACGATGAACAACCGTTTTGGCGATTTTCGTCTACCTGTTCGCGAAGAGATGATAGGGGCTGAGGCACGTACCTTCTTAGAGCCTGCCAATCCAACCGAGTTACCAAAGAACTGGTTTGCCAAAACGTTTGACGATACCAATTGGAAGCGTTCTATCTATGGATATGCACCACAAGCAAAAGTTGCCTTTACCACAGATGGATTTGATGCCTTTGCTTCGCAAGCACGCGCCAACCAGCTTTCGTGGGAGATGTACAATTTTTCGTGGCAGTATGGTGTGTGGGAGAATCCAGGCAACCAAGGGTATCACGGCTTGAAAGGACGAATAGATGATCGCTTCTTTATAATGGGCGACTCAGGTCACTATGCCTTTACCACCTTTCTCTACGTGCCCGAAACAACCACTTACAACCGAGTAGTAGAGGGGGTAGAGCCCAAATCGGTCTATCTGGATGGAAAACCAGTAGCAGGTTCGCTCTTATTAAAGAAGGGATGGCACGAGATGTTGGTCTTGTACAAGGATATAGAGAAGAAGGATTTCTCATTTACCTTTCAAATTTACGACAATCGTTCACGGAGTGCCGTGCTGTTTGTACCCCAGGGTAGTGAAATTCCGTTGCCTTACGATCGATACAGTGAGCACTTGAGCATGCGCTGGGCGCAGATAAACAATCGTGCCTTGTTTAGCCCTTATGGAAAAGAGGTAAAAGCCTATCCATTCCGCTTTGTAGCTGCACCCGGATTAAAGGCAATGGAAATATCGGCACATGCCAGTTCGCTTTCCATCTGGGTAGAGGGCAAGCCTCTTCCTAAATCGGCCATCCAACTCAAATCGAAAGAGGTGGTAGGTGCAAATATCTTTCGAGTTATACTGCCCGAAGCAGAACTCCGTGCTTCATCCATTGCTATATTGGCAACGGCTATGCCTGGGTATGCGGGTACAGCTATTTTCCCTTATCCCATCCGTTTGGAGTGTGGTAAAGGGTATATGGAGGTGTGTAACTGGGGTGAACTGGGTGAGATGCGCCATTACTCGGGAGGCTTGTGGTACCGAAAGAAGATAGAGCTACCTGCCGATGTGGTTGGTAAATCGGTTACGATAGACCTAGGTAGCGTGGTTGCTACGTGCGAGATACATGTAAATGGCCAAAAATGTGGTGTGTTACTCAACTCGCCCTTTACCATGGATCTATCTTCCTACGTAAAACCAGGCAATAATGAGATCGAGATTTTAGTCTATTCTACCCTCTCTAATCACTATCAAACCATTCCCACTCCGCATCATTATCGAGGCGATGCAGCTGCAGGAATGGAGGGACCCGTAACGATTCGTGTTCAAAGCACCCAATCGTTTTAGCTTATTAGGAGCCTTACGCTGGTAAGTAACCCGTAATAAGTTCATTTCTAAAACTTTTTTTTTAGTTTCACCAATACTAATTGGTTAGATTATAGTGTTTTGTGGTGAAAGTAAAGAAATTAAACAAAGGGGGCTGAATCGCAAGATTCAGCCCCCTTTCTCATTCTCCTATTTTGTGCGCTTTTACCTCCTTGTACATGCGCTTGTGCAGGAGGGTAAAAGCGCTTATGTAATCCTGCACGTGCGGTTGTGCATCTCTGCATAACCGCACGTGCAAAAATAGCATGATAAAAGTTCGTTTTTTTCTTGCAAAAGGGGCTTATGGCTAGTAACTTACTACTATCATTACTAATTTAACCGATAGAAATATGATGAAAAGTGTAGTAAAAAATGTGACGGATTGGATGCAAAGAGTAACGTTCTTAATCCATTATTTATCTCTTAAAAAAGAGGTGAATAAGAGAGTGATGCCCACCGTGGCTACCCCCTCTTCTTTGCCGCGAAAAACCAAAGGTGAGACTAAATCGGGTGAGCCTCTTGCTGACCGTCTGGAGCGTTATTTGTGTAGTAGGTATCAGTTTCGATTTAATCTACTAAGCGAACAACCCGAGTATGCCGATCGAACCGGTAGTAACCCCATTTTTAGTCAGGTAACACAGCGGGTGCTCAATTCGCTCTGTATGGAGGCACAAGCAGTTGGAATTGCTTGTTGGGACAAGGATGTAACGCGATTGCTCTACTCTTTTCGTTTAAACAACTATCACCCGCTGCTTCACTACCTGGAACAGCTTCCCAAGTGGGATGGCATAGATCGGATTACCCCTTTGGCCCATCGCATCTCTACCGACGAGCTCTGGGTAGCAGGTTTTCGTTGCTGGTTGTTGGGAATGACCGTGCAATGGATGGGTAAGCCTGCTCAGTGTGCCAATTCGGTGGCACCTTTACTTATTAGCACTAAACAGGGGTGGGGCAAATCGACCTTTTGTAGTCTATTAATGCCCGATCAACTCAAATCCTACTATACCGATAGTTTTGAGCTTACCGGACAGTTGGGGTGTGAACAGAAACTGGCCTACTTTGGATTAATCAATCTCGATGAGTTTGATCGCCTCTCCATTAAGAAGCTTCCTCTGTTGAAGAATTTAATGCAGATGCGTACCATTAATTTTCGAAAAGCACATCGGGCTTCATTTAGCCACATGCCTCGCATGGCCTCTTTTATCGGCACAAGCAATCAGCCAGAGATTTTGGCCGATGCTTCGGGTAGCCGTCGGTACCTATGTATGGAGCTAACGCACCCCATTGATGCAACTCCATTGGCTCACAAACAACTTTTTGCGCAATTAAAGGCGCTATTAGCCATGGGCGAGCGGTATTGGCTCACGAAGGAAGAGGAGGGGGCTTGGCAAAAACGAAACGAACGTTTCTCGCGCCTCTCCTCGGCTCAATCCCTTTTCTTTCGAACATTTGCTATACCACAGGATGAGGAAACCTATCAGCTTTTTACAGGAGCGGCTATCTATTCGTTACTTAAAAAGCGCTATCCCATAGCTATGTCCGATATTAAGCCGGGTAGCTTTAGTCGCTTATTATTGAGTTGGGGCATTGAGCGGGTACATAGCAAGATGGGAAATCAGTTTAAAGTGGTTGTGCTTACTTACTAATAGAGCGTGTAGTCCACTCGATAGCGGTGAAATGTAAGAATCCTTTACTTTCACCGCTATCGCTTGTTTTATAGGTGGTTATCTTGGGTGAAACTTTGAAAAAAGTTTTAGAAATGGTTTTTTTAGGCTCTTTGGGCAGTTTTCTTTCCTTTTCGGAAGCGTTTCCGACGAAAATAGGCGATAAATAGAAGCTATTTTTGGACTTTAAGTGACTGATTAGCTTAACTTCATACCTTTGCCGAACCTTTATTAATTAAATCTATCTATGAAGTTGATGCACCTCTAAAGGAGGCTTTTCAGCCTATTTTAGCTATCTTCTACAAATGGAACTATTTATCTCGACCATCTTTTTAGAGAAAAGACGAGGTAAATGCCTATATCCGACTAGCCTATATGGAATGAAAGGCTGGTAGGTAACGATCTGTTTTTTTATAAAAGGTCTGTTAGTAATTGTGTAACCTTAAAATGTGTATGAAAAAAATCCCATCCAGTTAGTCTATTCTGTGGGGGTGGTAAAGCGGATTCGAAGCGTGCGGACACACGCTCCGAATCGATAGAACCCATCTCCTTTGTAGAAATCAGCTCTTCAGGTTACTTTCTACAAAAATAGGGAAGAATAGCTATTCTCCCAATTCTTAATTGTAGTTATTTATTAAAATCAAAAATGTTATGAGATGTTTTAGTAGGGCTATTTCAGTAGCCCTGGTAATGAGTTGCTTTCATTCTCCAATTTTTGCTCAGGGTATATCTTTGAATTCGAAAGAGATACAAGTAAAAGGGGCAATGGGGAAAGTGGTTGATGCCAATGGTGAGCCTATCATAGGGGCCACAATCAAAGAGAAAGGGGCTTCTAACGGTACAGTGACCGATTTAGAGGGAAGTTTTCGATTGGATATCAGCACGAATGCTGTGTTGGAAATATCCTACATCGGTTATCAAACTCAAGAGTGGAAAGTAGAAAATGGTAAGCCTATCACCGTCACTTTGAAAGAGGATACCGAGGTTTTATCGGAGGTTGTAGTTGTAGGCTATGGTGTTCAAAAGAAGGTAAACTTAACCGGTGCAGTTACGGCTGTCGATAAATCGGAAATTGCTGCAAGACCTGTCGGACAACTTTCGACTGCTCTGCAAGGTATGGCTCCTGGAGTAACGGTTACCACCAACTCTGGGCAACCCGGTTTAGATACAGGAACCATCCGAATTCGCGGACGGGGAACCCTAAATGACAACGACCCTTTGGTACTCATTGATGGTATAGAGGGAAATATTAATGATGTAGATGCCAATGACATTGAGTCAATGTCTATTCTTAAAGATGCGGCGGCCTCTTCCATTTATGGGGTAAGAGCGGCCAATGGGGTGATTCTTATTACCACCAAACGGGGTGAATCAGGCCAAACTAAAATAACCTACTCCAATTATGTAGGGTGGCAATCGCCTACGCGGATGGCCGATTATGTAGGGGCACAAGATTTTATGAAACTCTCTAACTTAGTAGCCGAGAACTCGGATAGAGGAGCCAATTACTACTACAGCCAAGAGCAGATTGCAGCTTACGACAATCCCAACCGAGATCTTAACAAATATGCAGACAACAATTGGATTCAGGATATATTGACCGGTAGTGGTTTTCAACAAGAACACAGTTTGGGTTTGCAAGGGGGAAATGAAGGGGTGAAATATGCCTTGTCTGCCAACTATTTAGATCAAAGTGGTTTGATCCAAAATATGGATTTTGAGCGATTTACATTGCGTTTAAATACCGATATTAAAGTGTCGGAACAAATTAGATTGAATGTAGATCTTTCTGCCCGTTTGGCCAATCGGAGTGAACCCCGATTAGGAGCCTGGGGACAATTTGGTACAGCACATGCAACGAACCCTACCTATGTAAATAAATACACCGATGGTACATGGGCTGTTGTGAGAGGCGAAAACAATATAATGAGAATCCAAGAAGAGGGTGGATTGAATGAGTATAAAAGTAACTTGTATACGGCCGGATTTAACGCCAGCTACCAACCCTTTGCCGATTTGAAGTTTACCGGTATTGCAAACTTTAAGATGCGCGATGATTACAACAGCCTTCATCAGCGCTCCTTAATCTATTCGACCAACTTCCCCGAAAATAGCCAATTTCGTACCATTGGAATGAACAATATAACGAAGCAGTCCGATAAGTATGCCTTCACAAACTATCAAGGTTTGGCTAATTATTCTAAAACCCTCTCTAAGCACCACCTAGCTCTATTGATGGGGGTGAGTTACCTCAAAGAGCGAGGCGATAACCTAACAGGCTATAGAACCGGTATCCCCAATGGAGAGTTAACTCAAATTAATGCCGGGGGTAGAGACGGCCAAAACACAACGGGTAGTGCCTCAGAATATGGACTCTTTTCACTCTTTGGTCGACTTAACTACAGCTACCAAGACAAATATTTGTTGGAAGCTAATATTCGTCGAGACGGTTCGTCTCGCTTTAGCAAGAATCAGCGTTGGGGTTGGTTCCCCTCTTTCTCGGCAGGGTGGAGAATTTCGGAAGAGGCCTTCTTAAAGGAGGTTGAAACCATCGACAATTTAAAATTAAGAGCCTCGTGGGGCGAACTGGGTAATGATAAGATTGGAAACTATCCTTACCAAACTACCTACTCTTTGGGTAACTATCCCTTTGGTGGTACCTTAAATCAAACGGCAGGTATGTCGGTCTACCCCAATACCGACCTTACTTGGGAAACTACTCGAATGACCAATATTGGACTTGACTTTTCAACCCTCTCTAACCGCTTGAGTTTTACGTTTGATTATTATGTTAAAACAACCCGTGATATATTGATGCGATTGCCTATTCTATCGATGGTTGGCCTCTCTGCTCCCTACCAAAATGCAGGTAAAGTGCAAAACAAAGGGTGGGAGGTTGCTGTAAATTACAGTGATAAGATAGGTACCGACTTTCATTATTCGGTAGGCTTTAATCTATCCGATGTGAAGAATGAAGTACTCGATATTAAAGGAACCGATAGACTATCCTCAGATAACAACAACAATGTAACGGGTTTAATAACCGGTAAACCCATCAATAGCTATTATGGCTATCAAGCATTGGGTCTTTACCAAACCCAAGAGCAGTTGCAAAAATATCCAGGTATCTCATCGAGTGTAGGTTTGGGTGATATCATCTATCAAAAACAGACCGAATCGGGATCCTTTAGCTTTGATGATATGGTCTATCAAGGAAGTAACATTCCGCGTTATACCTATGGTGTTAACTTAGGAGCAGAGTATCGTGGCTTTGATTTTTCAGCCTTTTTGCAAGGAGTAGCTAAAGTCAGTATCCATACATTGGCCATCGAGAAAGCTCCGATGAATACCGATGGGAATTTTAGATCGGACCACCTAGATAGCTGGACGGCTACCAACACCGATGCACAGTTCCCACGCCTAGTTACGACCAATCAAAACTATCAATCCTCCTCCTTCTGGATAAAAAGCGGAGCCTATCTTCGTTTGAAAAATGTGCAATTGGGTTATACCCTACCGAAATCGATCTTGGCTAAAACGCCCATTTCAAAATGTAGAATTTATGCATCGGGTATTAACCTGTTAACTCTCTCGGGTTTACCTAGTGATATCGATCCTGAATCACCCAATGATGCCCGATATTATCCGCAAGTAAAAACCTATACCTTTGGTGTAAATCTCGAATTTTAATATGAATAGTATGATGAAAAAATACCTCTATATTTGTCTGGCTTCGCTTTCAAGCTTCGGGCTTACTTCGTGTGAGCTCGATTTTAATCCGCTGGATGCGATTGCAAATACAACCAACTGGCAAGTGCCTGCCGATGCAGAGCGTTCGGTGAATAATGCCTACCGTTATTTGGGAAATACCGATATTCAAGCATTTATCTCATGTGCTACCGATGATAGCTACTCTTGGTCTAACTGGCCTTCCGATATTCAGTATGCAGGTAATGGATCGGCTACAGCTTCGAATGGCTTTATATCCAACCACTGGGCACACTACTATCGAATGATTGCTGCTTGCAATGATGTGACTGATAATATCGATAAAATAACCTCACTGGATAGAGATAAATTGGAGCGATACAGAGCCGAGGTACGTGTGCTACGTGCATATGCTTACCAACAGTTGATTGGCCTTTATGGCGATGTACCTCTGCTTACCAGTACTCCTAAAATAGATGGATTTCAACCCTCTAGAACTCCTAAAAAAGAGGTGGTCGATTTCTTGATAGCTGATTTGAAAGAGATTACTCAAAACAAATTCTTACCCAATAGTTACGATGCGAGCAACTGGGGAAGAGTAACGAATGGGGCTGCTTTGGCACTCTTAGCCCGTATTGCTCTCTATGACGAACGTTGGGCAGAGGCAGCCGATGCCGCATCTGAAGTGATGAAATTGGGTGTCTATGAAATTGATGAGAACTATTTGACTCTTTTTGATGGAACCAATAAGCAAAGTAAGGAGATTATTCTTTCGGCTCAGTACCTCAAAAATATCTATTCGCATCCTTGGGCTACTTGGCTGGGTGGACCCAGTCTAGGTGGTTGGGGGCAAGTGGTTCCTCTGCAAGGGTTGATAGATAGCTACGAGTGTATAGACGGAAAAAGTATTGAGAGTTCTCCGCTTTATAATCCAGCTTCTCCTTTCGAAAATCGAGACCCTAGACTTCAATTATCCATTGTAGTACCCGGTACGGAGGTGAATGGAATCGCAATCGATATTACCAAAGAGAATTCGATTGACAAACTCGGAGCTAGTAATGCCTCTTTTTCTGGGTACTATTACAAGAAATACATTCCCAATGACATTGAAGGAAACTGGGATGGAAACTCGTACAACGATGTACTCCTGATTCGTTATGCCGAAGTTCTATTGGTATATGCCGAAGCCAAAATAGAGAGTAACGCAATTGATGCATCGGTATTGGATGCGATCAATGAGGTTCGAGGTCGTAAAGGGGTCGAAATGCCCAAAGTCTTGGTTACTTCTCAAGCTGAACTAAGAGAGATTGTACGTCGTGAGCGTAGAGTCGAATTTCCCATTGAAGATCATCGCCTCTTTGATATACGAAGATGGAAAATTGCTTCGACCGTAATGAATGGCCCCGCTTATGGTATTCTTAACTCTTTCAATCCCGATAGAGATGATTTTGGGAAGAATGTGTTGGTAGAGTCACGAAGCTTTAATCCAGCTAGGGACTATTTATGGTCTATTCCACTCAATGAGATTTCATTGAATGCCAATTTGCTCCCCAATAATCCCGGTTGGTAGATTATTCATAGATAAATAATAGAAAAAAAGGTTGAAATGTAGAGTCATTTCAACCTTTTTTTGTGAGTGAGGCTATTTATTTTCTCTAGATGCATTTTTCTGTTTTTTTTATATCTTAAAATAATTATTTAATGCTATAACCCTTTGATAACCTATTGTTTAGGAGTGATTTTTGTTCGTTTTAATTTGATAGTCTACACCTTTTTAGCAAATTTTAGCCCTCTATTTTTTTTATTGTAGAAGCTCCATATCTTTCTTCGTACAATATTGGTTTTCTTTTGTAAGTGTCAGTTAATCAGGTTTTTGTTTGTTTTTTGCTTTTGTTTTGTTTCATTTTTTTCCTGCTTATTGGCCTGTTTTTTTACCTTTTAATTGCTGTTTACTGAAAACGTTTCCGTTAAATGAAAACGTTTTCGGCTTTCGAATTATAAAACTGAAAAAGAAATTTGCTTTTGATAACTGTATTATTGTACGTAAAATATTTTATAGGATGTGAGTTTTTCTATTTTTTAGCTTGTTTTTCTTATTGGTTGAAAATTATGATAAATTTTAGGTTGTTATTTGGATGGTTGTTTCTAGCTTGTTGTCATTCTATGCTGGGACACACCCTACAAGATGTAGGTGAGAAAAAAGAGAAAATTGTACTCTATTACAAGTTTGACAAAGTGGTTTTGGAGGTTGATTATTTGACCAACCAATCCAGCATGAATCAACTGCATGAGTTATTAGAGGATAATGAGTTTATGAATCGAGTGGACTCCATTGCGATCTCCTCCTATTCATCTCCCGAGGGACCCTTGGCCTACAATGAGCGA
>JBOFRN010000163.1:0-1312 GCA_051651025.1 Phocaeicola sp. | reverse complement strand
TTGTAGGCAAAGATGGTGGTTTGTTGCGCAACCCCTATAGCTACCGTGACCCTCATACCGTAGGAGCTCCCGAAGCCTTCTTTAAGCGCATTCCCCGCGAACAAGTATACAATAAGACAGGTATCCAAATCATGAACTTCAACTCGTTGTTCCAATTGGCTACCCTGCGAAAAAACAGATGCGCTGCCCTAGAAGTGGCCGAAACAGTACTTTTTATCCCCGATGCTTTGAGTTATATGCTTACGGGTGAAAAGGTAACCGAATATACCATTGCTTCTACCTCGCAGATGCTAGACCCACGCACCAAAGCTTTCGACAACGAGCTATTAAGTGAAATTGGATTGAGTGCTGCCAACTTTGGCCGTTTCGTATTTCCAGGCGAACAGGTGGGTACGCTCACGCCCGAAATTCAAAAGATAACAGGGTTGGAAGCCATTCCAGTCATTGCGGTAGCGGGTCACGATACCGCTTCGGCCGTAGCCGCCGTGCCTGCTTTGCAAAAGAACTTTGCTTACCTTAGTTCAGGAACTTGGAGTTTAATGGGCATAGAGGTCGCAGATGCTATTATTAGTGCAGAGAGCTTTGCACAAAACTTTACCAACGAAGGAGGCATCGAGGGAACCACCCGCTTCCTTAAAAACATCTGCGGTATGTGGTTGTTAGAACGCTGCCGCAAAGAGTGGGAGTCAACCAGTAACTACTCCTATCCTGAATTAATTGAAGCTGCTTTGGCATCGACTGCCTTCCGCAGTGTAATTAACCCCGATGCTCCCTGCTTTGCCAACCCTACATCAATGATTGAAGCCATCGCTTCGTACTGTCGGGCTACGGGGCAGCCTATTCCAGAAACACACGGCGAAATAACCCGTTGTATTTTTGACAGCTTAGCCCTACGCTACCGCCAGGTATTTACCATTTTGCAAGAGATGGCTCCCTTCCCCATTGAGTGCTTGCATGTAATTGGTGGTGGATCAAAGAACAACCTATTGAACCAATTTACCTCGAATGCCGTGGGAGTGCCTGTAGTAGCAGGTCCTGCCGAGGGTACAGCTATTGGCAACTTGATGATTCAAGCCAAAGCAGCAGGCGAGGTAAAAGATATAGCCGAGATGCGTAGCTTTATCGCCTCCTCTATCGAGACCGTTTCGTTCCAACCGCAAGATAAAGAGGCGTGGGATAGTGCCTATCAACTCTACTTAAATTACTACAGAACCGATCTATAACTTAAATGCATAGACTTAATTAGCAAACATAAATCATTTACAAAACTTATATCATGAAGAAAGAATTAATTGAAAAAGCTTACGAGATT
>JBOFRN010000162.1:0-1437 GCA_051651025.1 Phocaeicola sp. | reverse complement strand
CTGGAACTTCGGGGGAATTATCCGTCCGGTATTTATCGTCTCTAAACCGGCGCAACACATTGCACAACTCAATGTGAATGCCCTGGGCGATGGTACCTTTACCACCGAGTGTGTATTGAATGCGGCCCTAGAGGGTGGTAAGATTCGTACGGTAATTACCGATAGCAAAGGAAAGAAGGTAGCTGAGAAAACATCGGATATTCGTTCGGCAAGCGACCGTGCTTTGATTGAGATGAAGGTGTCCAATGTAAAAACATGGACGGCAGAATCGCCCAATATGTACAAGGCTGCATTTACATTGCTAGACAGTGCAGGTAAAGCGATCCATACCGAGTATCAAAAGTTTGGTTTCCGCACCATCGAGGTGCGCGAGAGCGATGGTCTTTACATCAACGGCGTAAAGGTATTGATTCGTGGGGTAAACCGCCACAGCTTCCGTCCTGAATCGGGTCGTACGTTGAGCAAAGCGAAAAACATCGAGGATGTAGAGCTTATTAAGAGCATGAACATGAATGCCGTGCGCTTGAGCCACTACGCAGCCGATCCCGAATTTCTAGAAGCGTGTGACTCATTGGGGCTTTACGTAATGAACGAATTAACAGGATGGCACGGCAAACACGAAACCATTGTGGGCCAAAAGTTGGTGAAATCATTGGTTACACGCGATGTGAACCACCCTTCGGTTATTTGGTGGGCCAATGGGAACGAACAAGGTTGGAATACTGAACTAGATGGTGAGTTCCACAAATACGATCCACAAAAGCGTCCGGTTATTCACCCACAAGGGAACTTCAGTGGCTTCGAAACCATGCACTACCGCTCGTACGGTGAGTCGCAAAACTACATGCGTCTGCCCGAAATCTTTATGCCAACCGAATTCTTACACGGTTTGTACGATGGGGGTCACGGAGCAGGTTTACATGACTACTGGGAGATGATGCGCAACTTCCCTCGCTGTGCGGGTGGATTCCTTTGGGTACTTGCCGATGAAGGGGTGAAGCGTGTAGATAGAAACGGAATGATTGATAACGTGGGTAACTTTGGTGCCGATGGTATTGTAGGTCCTCACCACGAGAAGGAGGGTAGCTACTACACCATTAAGCAAGTATGGTGCCCGGTACAAATTGCCAACGAAAAGATAGATGCCTCGTTCAACGGAACCTTGCAACTGGAAAATAGATACGATTTTACCAACTTAAACGAGTGTCGCTTTAGCTATCAATATGTAACTCTTCCTTCGGCTACAGCCAAGCAAGAGGTGAAAGTGTTGAAAGCGGGCGAGGTAAAAGGTCCTAACGTAGCACCTAAAGCAACAGGAACCATTCAACTACCTGCTGCTGTGAAAGGAGCCAATGCTTTGTTGGTTACTGCCATTGATGGCCGTGGCGATTCACTCTTTACATGGAGCTATCCGCTAGAGTCGGTTGCACCCTTGGA
>JBOFRN010000161.1:0-2613 GCA_051651025.1 Phocaeicola sp. | reverse complement strand
TGCGCATAGCGCTGTAGCGGTACCATCGTAGCGCATTAAGTGGTACCACCTCAGCGCTGTAAGCGGTACCACTTGTATCGGTTCAAGCGGTACCAAGAATTTGGATTTACCTTGTACTTTACAAATCTATTTATTTTTTCTTTTTTTGCCTCATAGATTCTCCTTTTAGTTCTATTTTACTCGCATTTGCTACGAGTCTATCCATGATAGCATCAGCTAAAGTTGCATCTCCGATGTAGTCGTACCATTTGGCTATGGGTAACTGTGAGGCTATAATAATGGATTTACGTTCATACCTTTCCTCTAGTATCTGTAATAATGCTAGACGCGTATTTGTATCTAGTGGCTGTAATCCGAAGTCATCAAGTATGATTAAATCATTCTTCTCGAGTGAGGTTATCATCTTTAAGAAGGTACCATCTAGTTTACTCAGGGCCACTTTTTCTACGAAGTTATTCATGTTTAAATAAGCGGTTCTATACCCCAGCATACATGCTTGTCTTCCTAAAGCACACACAAGAAACGACTTTCCACAACCACACTTTCCTTGAACAAGTAGGTTTTCATGCCTTCTGATAAATGAGCAATCAGAGAGTGCTGAAAGATCTTCTTTAGTGAAGTTTCTATCTGACCCACAGATTACATCTTCAATCAGAGCAGTGTATCTAAGTCTGCTTATCTTTAGATACATTTCTGTTTTGCGTTCTTTTCTATCTTGTATTTCTGCCTCCACCATTCTTGCTATTGCTAACTCAAGGGTGGGGCGGTTCTGCATGGGCAGATTCATTATTGCCTCTAGTGAAGAGGTCATACCTCTTAATTTCAATTCTTTAAGTTGTATGATAGTTTCGTTGGTATTCATTTGGTTTCCATTATTTTGTTAAACGTATCGGCACCTCTTACATAATCGTGTTGAGGGATAGTAGAGGTTGGTTGTGTGCTCTCAGCCTGATCTAAATTTTTCTGAAGGATATTCTTTATCATTGTATAGGTGACAGACGAACAACCATCTAACCGCTTACATGCCTTTTCAAGACGCTCCTTCCCATAAGTTCGTTTCAGACTCATAACTCCTTGACAAGAACTGTAACTTTGCTCTACATGTCGATTTCGATTCAGAATAGTCTCTACAGCAGCTTTTGTGTACAGGCCAATAATTTCTGCCTCTTCCAAAAAGTAAGCTGCATTGTAGCCTTGTCCATGTTTATACGCAAGGTGTTTAGCTGGCATGTGTGCCTCAAAGGTAGAGTAACCTTGTGTAAACCTTCGGGTATGTATAGCTACTCGGGCAAGCCCTGTATATATCTCTACGGTCTCTACATCCCAACTTACCGTTAATAACTGGCCCACATATTGATAAGGAACACTGTACTTGTGCTTATCGATTTGGATGTGGTAGGTACCTGTTAGTTTTACTTCTTTGCGGTATCTAAAGCGGTAGGGAGATTGCGGAAGTATGCCGAGTGTACGCTGTTCTTCACTTTTGAAGACATCTATACGGCTACGACCAGTAACCTTGGAGGGTTTACTGTTAAAAGTATCCATTAACTCGAAGATACGGTTGTTCAAGCTCTCAAGGGTATGGAAAACTTCATGATGCAGTGGTGCATAGACGGCATTATACACCTTTCGCACAAGCCCTTCAACTGCTCCTTTATCCCGAGGAGCACGCACACGACAAGTTTCGAGAGTTGTGTCATAATAAGCACTCCACTCCAAGGCTGCATCGCTGAAGATTGGTTCGTAACGGTCGTGTTTCTTTACCCATTGCTTCATATTATCGCTTTTGGCTTTACGTACAGTGCCTCCATAGAAGGTGAATGCATCAGAGAGCCCACTAAAGAAATACTCCATAGAAGCATTGTACAAAGCTTTGGCATACCCCATACCACTATATGGAAGGAGACAGACTAATACGACAACCGAACTCTTTTCTCCTGTCTTGGAATCGGTTAACCAAAGAGAATCACCTGCAAAATCAATCTGAAGTTCAACACCTGGAAGGTAGGTGTTGTGGTAGATAAGGTTGTGAGTATACTGATAATCACGAATCATTTTTTTGAACTGGGTATATCCATAACCAGTTGGATGCAATTGGCGATACTGCTCGTGAAGCTGTTGGATGGTTAGGTAGCGATTGTGTGCTAAATCAGACACATAATCAGGAAGTAACTCATCCAGAACTACTCGCTCAGGTGAAGAGGGTGTAGGTTCAGGTTTGGTAGACTTAAGAAATGACTCTAACTCCTCATTGCTCAGGTTGCCAGCGTCTGCATAGGATAACAATCTCTGGTCCGCAGCCTTCTTGTATTTACTAAGAACACCACGCCCGATGTGCAATTGCTGACAAATCTCGCGTTGAGGAATACTCGCCGAAAGAAGTTGAAATGCACGTTTAAGTTTTGACATAATCAAATTGGGGTTTGCCATATCGTGTACAGATTTAAATTCATGTACAAAGATATGTGGTTAATGAATTGGCAAACCCATTTTCTTGGTACCACTTAGAGCGCTACGAATGGTACCGCTTACAGTGTCATGATGGTACCGCTTGGTGCGCTAGAGTGGTACCGCTTAATGCGCTGTGATGGTACCGCTTCGCCGATACTATCA
>JBOFRN010000160.1:0-3075 GCA_051651025.1 Phocaeicola sp. | reverse complement strand
CCGAAACCCTTCGAGAAGGAGACCACAGAGTTAGCCGAAAATCGGCCCAAGGTACAAGTGTGGAACTGGGATGAACCGGTACAATACACGGTACAAGCGTTCAATAAAAAGAGAGATACACAACGAAGCTACCAAGCCGTCTACAACCTTTTGCAAGGAAGTGTCTTCCAATTGGCCCATGAGGAGCTACCCCATGTGGTGCTAGGAGACGAAGCAGAAGCAAGCGTTGCGTTGCTATTTACCACCAAACCCTATTCACTCTCATCGATGTGGGAAAGTCGCACGCGCCATGACTATTACGTGGTATCGCTCGAGAGTGGGGAACGTACACTACTTAGCCAAGCAGATTACACCTCCTACAAACTTTCGCCCGAAAGCAACTATGCCTATGGCTATGCCGAAGCAGATAGCTGCTGGTATGCTTGGTCGCTAAAGGATCTCAAGAAACACCAGCTAACCGACCCCAGAACATTTACTGCTTGGAATGAGGAGAATGATGTACCCGCACATCCACGGGCACATGGCGAAGCGGGCTGGAGCAAGGGCGATGCACAACTCTATCTATACGATCGTTACGACATCTGGCAGCTCTCGCCTACCAATGAAGCAGCCCCTATCAACCTAACACGCAACGGACGGGAGAAGAGAGAGTCGTATCGAGTGATTGAATTAGATCGTAAAAAAACGAGTAGTTCACATACATCACGTATTATCGACCTGAAGGAAAAACAGCTGCTTTTGGCATTCAACGAAGTAACCAAGGGATATGCTTACTACCAAATCTCGCTGCAAAAACCTGCTACTCCGAAATTCTTGTTAGGAGGAGATTATATGTTGCGTACCCTCTCGAAAGCGCAAAAGAGCAAAGAGGTTATCTACACCATGGAGAGTTTCGAGAAGTTTCCAGACCTCTACTACTCTGATCTCACTTTTAAAAGCTCTGTAAAGCTTACCGAAGGAGATAAACAGCAAGCCCCTTTCTTGTGGGGAAGTGCCGAACTCATCTCTTGGAGATCTTTGGATGGAACGTTGATAGAGGGAGTGGTCTACAAGCCGGCCAATTTTGACCCCACGAAGAAGTACCCTCTGATTGTGAACTTCTACGAGAGAAATGCAACTACGCTTCACAACTTCCGCATGCCCGAACCCAATCGTTCTACCGTAGACTATCACTACTACAACAGCCACGAATACATTCTATTCAATCCAGACATTCACTACCGAGATGGTTATCCTGGAGAGAGCTGCTACAACTGTGTTATGCCAGGTGTTACCGAACTTGTTTCGAAAGGCTATATCGATGAGGCTCGCATCGGAGCACAAGGACACAGTTGGGGCGGTTACCAAGTAGCTTATCTAGCCACTCGTACCAATCTATTTGCTGCTATTGAATCGGGAGCACCCGTAGTCAATATGTTTAGTGCCTACGGAGGCATTCGCTGGGGATCGGGTCTATCGCGTACGTACCAATACGAACACGGTCAGAGCCGCATAGCAGGTACTCCTTGGGATGCCCCTTTGCGCTTCTCTAGCAACTCGCCTCTCTTTACCATGGACAAAGTAAATACGCCTATCCTGATTATGCACAACGACAAAGATGGACACGTGCCCTGGTATCAAGGAATTGAGTACTTCGTAGCACTGAAACGGTTGGGCAAACCCTGCTGGATGCTAAACTATGTAGACGAACCGCACTGGCCTACCTTGATGCCGAATAAGAAAGATTTCCAGATTCGCATGGCACAGTTCTTTGATCACTACTTAAAGGGGAGTCCCATGCCTGAATGGATGCGCGAAGGCGTACCCGCAGTAGAGGAGCCCTACCAGTTGGGATACTAACAGCAACAGTTACCGATTGTAATGCATCTATTCAATAATCAGGAGAAGATGCCAAGAGTAAAGTGATTACTCCAAAAAGTTACAAACTGCAACATCATAAATCAAGAAAAGAACTCTATCAAATGCGAATTAGCGAATGGATAGGGTTCTTTTCTCTGTTTTAGAAGCCCACTCTTTTTAGTCGATTCCATTCAAAACTCCCATAAACTAAAGTTCTAAATTCAACTCATCTGCTTCGTTTCGTTTCATCATCTTTTGCCCATCTATAAAAAAAGCGATACCTTTGAAAAAACATTCGTACCTTAACCTATATAAAACAGACTACCCATTATGCAGGTAAAACACCTATCCCTATTTTGTGCCGCTTGGGCACTCTCCATGCAACTAACTGCACAATCTACCCAACAACAAGTCGACCCGAATCACCTAGCCACCGGAGGCTATGGCAAACTCATTGCTGAAAAACCCGAAGCCACCATTTGGTGGGCCGAAGGAGCCTACAAGGTGATGCAAGATGCACCCACACCCTCTAAGAAAGAGGGACGAATAGAACTATCGAGTGCCAAGAACGAGTGGGAATCCTTTATTCTTGTCTTCAATCCCAAGCACGATATTGAGAATCTAAAAATCTCACTCTCTACGTTTGAATCGAAAGAGGGAACGCTAGATGCTTCGGCCGTTACGGTTCGAAAAGTGGAGTATGTAAACGTTACGCACCCTACAGACAGTTATACTTTTAAAGGGCAGTGGCCCGATCCATTGCCTCTCTACAAAGAAGGTGAAACTCTAAAAGCAGGCAGAAATCAGCCCTATTGGATCTCTATAAAGACACCCAAAGAGGCCCAAGAAGGAGTCTACACCGCCACAGTTACGGTGACAGGCGATGGGTTTAAGGAGGAGATACCCATCAAACTCAATGTATGGAATTTTGCACTACCCGACTCCCCCACCATGCGTTCGGGCTTTGGATTGAATCTAGAAAATGTAAAGAAGTACAACAACCTGCATACACCCCAAGATATTCAGAAAGGATTTGACACCTACATGGAAGCCTTTAGAGATTATAAAATATCACCCTACAATCCTTTTGAACTGACTCCCATTAAAGAGCACGTGAGCGGCGTAGAGTGGCAGGGCGGGTTCTTTGATAGCAAGAATAATCGAAACGGCAAGTATAGCTACATGGTTGTCGACAAATCATTAACCAGCAATGTAGAGGCCTCTCTGCGTACCCCC
>JBOFRN010000159.1:0-8973 GCA_051651025.1 Phocaeicola sp. | reverse complement strand
GCCTAAAGGGGTAAAACGAGCCTGGATGTGGTTGATTCTTCTCCTCACTGTGGGGGCAGGATGTCAATCGGGCGAGCAACTAGGTGTGCAGATGGAACCCTCGGTTATGGGTGCGAAGGCACTCTCGGTCGATTCGCTTTTGATGGCTGCCAATGGATATGCCAATCAGGTTTACCGCGCCAATGTAGATGGACGCTACCGCCAGGCATTGCTTTATGCCGATAGCGCGTTTCATCTTTTAAATCGCCACTATCAGGAGCAAATGGGACTGAAAAGGCCTTATCTTACTTTGCAGGGTGAGGGACGAGGAGCTGAGCTGTTTTGGCTCTCTCAGCAGATTAATACCGATTATTATACCTTGCTGGATGTGCGAAATGAGGCAGCGGTGGCTTTCTTGGCTTTGGGCGATTTAGAGGCTTATCGCTACAATAACAACGCCTATACCACGCTCTATAAGCAGCTGAGTGAAGATGTATCGTTGGAGGAGTATTGTCAGAAGATGCAGGTTTCATCGACCAATAAGAGTATTGCCATTGTACTCTGTTTTATCTTGCTTTTTGCCTTGCTAGTGGGTTATTATCTGCTCTATTTGCGGAAGAATCTTTTTCATCAATACAGCTTGGAGCAGGTGCTCAATATCAATAAACGCGCCTTTCAAACGTTGCAAACTACCCGCCTGGAGGTAAGCGAGGTAGCCAAACAGTTGGTAGATACACTCTTTCAAGAGGTGAATGAATTGGTTTCTATTCACCAGTTGGGCATCGCCATTTATGGGGCAGAGGATGGAGTGTTGCATCACGCTTTTTCACATGCGACCGACGAGAATGAGGCGCTGCAAGAGCTAATGGCTCGCTGCTTTGTAAATAGAGCGCCTGTGTGGCGAGAAAATAGTTCGTTCAAGGCGTTACCCCTTTGGATAGAGACCGGAGGCGAACGGAGCTGCATTGGTGTGCTAGCGCTGCAAATAGCACCGGGTTGGACTCAAGAGGATGATCGGATTATGTTGGAATTGGTGGCAGGCTATGTGGCAGTATTGGCTCACACGGCCTTGGTGCTGATGGAACAGAAGTACCGCGATGTAGAGAGTGCCAACGATGAGGCTAGACGCATACAGCGTGAGGAGAATCAATTACACGTGCAGAATTTGGTGCTAGACAACTGTCTGTCCACTATTAAGCACGAAACGGTATACTACCCCAATAAGGTGAAACAACTTATCGAAAAGTTGGATCATGAGGAGTGGGAGGTTGGCGATTTAGAGCAGGTGGAGACAATCGGCGAGTTGATGGATTACTACAAATCGGTATTTACACTACTTGCTTCGTGTGCCTCTCGCCAACTGGAAGAGGTTACCTTCCGCCGAGGAACAATTGCTGCAGCCGAGCTTGCTGCATATGCCCAACGCTATTTATCGAAACTCATAAAGCGACAAAAACGGAAGCTGACTCTAGTGATGGATGCCGAAGAGGTTTGGATGGTAGGCGATGCCATTCAGTTGAAGTTGTTGCTGGAGTGTTTGTTAAACGAGGCGATGTGCCATCCTGAAGAGGGGACCCTCGAACTAACTCTGCGTGAAGCCGGCGATTTTGTACGCTTCGACTTTACCGATAGGCGTCGTACGTATACCCAAGCAGAATTGAATCTGCTTTTCTTTCCGCAACTAAACCGTATGAAGTCGGATCGAAACGGCCTGTTGGGTGGAACCGAGTTTTTAATTAGTAAACAAATTATACGCGAACACGATGAGTTTGCAGGCAGAAGAGGCTGTCGTATCAATGCAGAACCTGCCAAAGAGGGAGTGGGATACACCATTTGGTTTACCATTCCACGAAAGAAAAAAAGAGATTAACCATATGGAGAACAAGAAGTTTAAGGTCATCTTAGTAGAAGATGTGAAGCTGGAGTTGAAGGGGACTCAAGAGATTTTTAGACACGAAATACCCAATGCCGAAATTATAGGAACAGCCATGACCGAGGCGGAGTTTTGGGCATTGATGGAGGTGGAAATCCCCGATATGGTATTGTTAGACTTGGGACTAGGTGGATCGACTACCATTGGGGTCGATATTTGTGCCTCGTTACGTAAGAAACATCCTGAACTAAAGGTGCTCATCTTTACAGGTGAGGTGCTGAATGAGAAGCTTTGGGTAGATGTACTCCAAGCGGGGGCCGATGGAATTATCCTTAAAACGGGTGAGCTTTTAACGGCTATCGATGTGCAAGCGGTAATGGAGGGAAAGCGTTTGGTCTTTAACTATCCCATACTCGAGAAGATCGTGGGGCGCTTTAAAGA
Source organism: Phocaeicola sp. (assembly GCA_051651025.1). GTDB lineage: Bacteria > Bacteroidota > Bacteroidia > Bacteroidales > Bacteroidaceae > Phocaeicola. Next base: position 6,680 of record JBOFRN010000159.1, on the reverse strand, counting down.
GTCGGTAGCGCAGGAGCAACGCCGGCAAGAGGCTATTATTGATTACGATATCGATGAGTACGATGAACGTCTTTTGCGTCACTTGGCTTTGGGGTATACCAAAGAGATGGTGACCAAGCTTCGCGGTATGCCTTTTGGGGTAAAATCGATTGAGAAGCGACAAAATGAGTTGGTGAATCGCCTCTTTACACCCGATGAACGAATGGGTATCAACGCTTGTCGCTTGGTGACTCGTGCTTTGGAACTACGGATTATCGATATTGATCAACTAGAACCCGATGAAGAGTAACATTCGATTCATTCATCCAGCCACTCTCTGTTTCTTACTAACGCTTGGGGTGGTTCTCGCCTCGTGGGTGGCGAGTATGCAGGGGGTGCCCGAGGTGCAAAATTTGCTTACGGCCGATGCGTTGCGTTGGCAGTTGCGACACGCCTTGCCTAATTACATGGATACCCCTGCGCTGGGCATTGTTATGATTCTCTTTATAGGAGGTGGACTACTCTTTCATTCGGGATGGATAACCGCCTGTAAAAAGCTTTGTGTGGCTTATAACACCGTTACGCGAAAGGAGCGGATGGGACTGCTTTTTTCTTTGCTGGTAGGAGTGGTCTATATGCTCCTTGTTCTTTCCATTACGTATGCGCCCCTTACGCTTCTTCGGAGTGTAACGGGGTCATTGCATCACTCTCCTTTTTTACAAGGTATCTACTACATTGTCTCGATAGGGATGGGAATGGTGGGTATTGTTTTTGGATATACATCGGGAAGAATGCATAGCGATCGAGATATTGTGGCGGGTATGCAGCTTCTTTTTGTGCATTGTGCCGATTATTTTGTTATACTCTTCTTTTTGGTGCAATTTTTTTCGACGCTTCAATATAGCTCCTTATTTGGGTTGTTAGGTGTTGAAAAAGAGTTTGTTAGATCTGTTTTTGATGCTCTTTTTTACCTGCCATTGCTCCCTTGTGCACTAAGAAAAATAGATTTTAATTGAAAAAAAAGCAAGAATAGTTTGCAGGTTTCAGAAAATGTAGTACCTTTGCAATCGCAAATGAGGCTGGTTCCGTAGCTCAGCTGGATAGAGCAACGCCCTTCTAAGGCGTGGGTCAAGCGTTCGAATCGCTTCGGGACTACTTTGTAAAGAGGTTATAATCAATAGATTATAACCTCTTTTTTTGTTTCTCTGGCATGGTTCTAGTTTGCTTTTGGAGCTCACCTGCAAAAGTTGTGGAATGGCGTTCTTTTTGTGCCTCAAGCAAAATTCTAGGTTGATTTGCAATTCTTGATAATTAATTTTCCACCTACTCTCTCCGCTCGGAGAGCGCCCTAGTGGTAAGGGGTTAAAATGCAGTACTTCATTATTTTAAACAAAATAGTTCTTTTTATTGTTTTTTTTGTAGGTCAGATTTGGGCAAGTTGCTCTATTTGATAAATTACCTCTCTTCTAAAACTCTCCTTGTCTATGCGAATACCGGCTTTCCTTTTAATTGGGCTTTTGGCATCTGTGCTTTGGGGTTGTATGGATAGAGATATTTCTGTCGTAGAAAGTCAAGAAATCGGGGAGAAGGATTTTGCCTCCAGTTTTGACACCTCATTAGAGGGGGTATATCCTCTCTCTCGTTCCATATCTTTGCCTATTGATAGTGAGATATTGATAAATGCTACGGGTTCTTTGAGCGCGTTTAATCGCTGTTATCGGTGGAATGGTTTCTTCTGGCAGGGAGATAATGAGCTGTTTTGGGATGAGAAAGAGTCGGATGCGCTATTGGTTGCCCTTTATCCTTATTATGATCAACTTTTGTATACCGAAAATGAGTTGTATGGCGATGGTCGCTTAATCGATGTGCTCTACGATGTGTTGGAGTTACCTTATCAAAGTGAAATAGAGCTTACTTTTAAGCACCGTTTTTCGTTGCTTACTGTAACGCTTAGCCCAGAGGTGGAAAGGGGTTTAACTGCTTTGTGGATGAAGATGCCTTGTTCAATTGTTGCTTTATCGCCAACTACTGCCGATTTGCAGTACGACTTTACGAAGAGTCAATCCGTTTGTTTGACTTCTCAAGAGGAGGGCGGTTATCAGTTTATTATACCTCCTGTTTCCGATTTGGAGTTAGAGATTACCCTGGAGTGGAGAGGGGAGTTGTATACACATGTGTTAGCCCCCAGCTCTTTCGAGAGCAATCATCGGTACGCTTACCATTTAAAGAGTGTGGAGGAATCTGTTGGTATTCGGACGGTCGAAGATTTTATTGCTTTTGCCAAGTTGTATACCAATCAGAGTTACGCGGGTGAGAAAAGTTTGTCTGATTTTGGAGAAGAGAAATCGGGTGTAATGACCTACTATTTATTGAATGATCTTTGTTTTACTCCCGAGGAGAGTGCTCGTCTTTCGATGATAGGTAGTACTAGTAGTCCATTTAATGATTGCTTCGAAGGGAACAATCATTTCATTCGTGGCTTGGATCTGAACTCTTTGGACGCGTATGCAGGGCTTTTTAGAAAGATTGGTAAGGAGGGGGTTGTTCGGAATATTCACGTACGCGATTCTCGAATTGTTCGAACGGGTACTTCAGTCACCTATTTTTCCTTTATTGCGGTTGTAAATGAGGGTTTGATTGATCACTGTTCGGTCGAAAACTGCTCATTTTCCCTGGTTGCAGGGGTGGGTGGGGCAATTGCATCTTCCTCTTATGGAGCAATTGTTAATTGTTGGTCTTGGGGTTCTCGTTTTGCTTGTGGTGCGGATGGTATGGGGGCTGGAGCTATTGTTGATTGTAACTATGGAGATGTATACAACTGTTTTTCGGGTGAAAATACCTTTGTGAATGATTCTAAGAGTATTTTTTCGGGTATTTGTTTGCGGGCCTCAGGGGGGAAGGTGAATATAGCGAACTCTTATTATAAGGCCTCAGGTCGCCCTTTGCGCACCGGTGCGATGCTGAATGATAGAATAGGTGCCCCTTCGGTTTTAATCTCTAACTGCTTTTATAGTTTAGGTCCTTTGGTTCAGATTCCCTCGTCTTCTATTATAGCTACGGATTGTTACCTTTATGATGCAGCGTTTCGTTACAATGAGACCCATTCAGTGCTCGAGGCTTTAAATAAGTGGGTAGATGAAGTGGGTAGTGAATTGCCCTACCAGTTTAAGCGATGGCGAGTGGGTGATAATGAGGTTCCAGCCTCTTTTGAGTAGCCGAATCTGAAAAAAAAGAACGCTACCGACCTTCTCAGGCAGGTAGCGTAAAACTACAATACAAAATACAAATACAACTAAACGAGATATCTTAAAAGCTCGTATTGCTGTTTGTTTGAGTTTAAATTACTCCTTGTCCAATCATGGCATGAGCCACTTTCATGAAACCAGCAATATTTGCTCCTTTTACATAGTTAATATAGCCATCAGGCTCTGTACCATACTTTACACATTGTGTATGTATTCCGTTCATGATTTGGAGAAGTTTTTGGTCTACCTCCTCTTCTGTCCAGCTAATGTGCATAGCATTTTGAGTCATTTCTAAGCCCGAAGTTGCCACGCCACCTGCATTAACTGCTTTTCCTGGTGCATAAAGAATTCTCTTTTCGACGAATAGATCAATTGCTTCGGGGGTGCAGCCCATGTTAGATATTTCTCCGATGCAAAGAACGGAATTTTTTATCAATAAACAAGCGTCTTCGCCATTTAATTCGTTCTGTGTAGCACAAGGAAGTGCAATATCGACCTTGATTTCCCATGGACGTTTGTTGGGGAAGAAGGTGGATTCGGGGAACTCTTCGGCATAAGGTTGAACGATGTCATTTCCCGTCGCTCTTAGTTCGAGTAGATAGTCTACTTTTTCGCCCGTAATTCCGTTCGGGTCATAGATGTATCCATCGGGTCCTGAAATAGTTACTACCTTCGCACCAAGTTCGTTTGCTTTGATGATAGCCCCCCAAGCTACGTTGCCAAATCCAGATACCGATATGATTTTTCCTTTGATGTCGATGCCTTTGTTTTTAAGCATTTCGTTCACAAAGTAAAGACCTCCAAAGCCGGTTGCTTCGGGACGGATTAGAGAGCCTCCAAATTCAAGGCTTTTGCCTGTAAGTGTACCCGTACATTCACGTGTTAGTTTTTTGTACATGCCATACAGGTAGCCTACTTCGCGACCACCTACTCCAATATCGCCAGCAGGTACATCGACGTCAGGACCAATGTGTCTCCAAAGCTCTAGCATAAAGGCTTGGCAGAAGCGCATAATTTCACCTTGGCTCTTTCCGCGAGGAGAGAAGTCGGATCCACCTTTGCCACCACCCATAGGAAGGGTTGTGAGTGCATTCTTAAAGGTTTGCTCAAATCCTAAAAATTTAAGGATTGATAGATTTACAGAGGCGTGAAAGCGTAATCCACCTTTGTAGGGGCCAATGGCATTGTTAAACTGTACGCGGTAGCCTAAGTTTACTTGCACTTTTCCTCTATCGTCTACCCAGGGTATTTTGAAGGTGACAATACGGTCGGGTTCAACCAATCTCTCGATGATAGAGAATTTTTCAAATTCAGGATGCTGGTTGTATATATCTTCTATCGAAATAAGTACCTCTTTTACAGCCTGTAGGTATTCTAATTCGCCAGGGTGCTTTGCCTCTAGTGAAGCCAAAAGTTGATTGATATTCATATCTATTAAGTCTTTAATGTTTTTGAACAATATGATACTATTGTATCCTGCAAAGGTAGTGTATTTAATGAAATGAGCAATTTTTTAGGCCAGTATTTGATGCCATTGTGTGAATTTGATTTTTTTTATCATTCTTCGGCTATTCGGCTCAAAAGGGGAGGTTTGTCTATTTAGTTGAAGCTTGGGTGGAATGCAAAGAGGGAGCAATCACTGATTGCTCCCTCTTTCTTTTTTTATTTACTTAATTTCAATTTCCTCTTTCATATCTATCTCCTCACCATTTGCATCTTTAAAGATGTATTGAAGGTAGGCTAGGTTTTGATCGGGGACAATTTTAATTCCCATTCCATACTTCATTTGCCATTTTCGTTTCAATGAAACCCATCCTTGTTGGATGTAGGCTGCTGTGTATGGGTGGATGTATAAGGTAAACTTCTTTATCTTCAGCTTGTTAGATAGGTAGTCTATTTTACTCTCAAGTGTATCTGTAAAAAGGATGGAGGGCCTGATAGTCTTCTTTCCGAAGCAGGTAGGACAAGCTTCCTCGGTTGTTATATCCATAGCAGGGCGTACGCGCTGGCGAGTGATTTGCATCAATCCAAACTTGCTTAGAGGCAGAATGTTGTGTTTAGCTCTGTCTTTTTGCATGTTTTGACACATTCGTTCGTACAGCTTTTGACGATTTTCTGCTACCGCCATGTCAATGAAATCGACAACGATAATCCCTCCCATATCACGTAGGCGGAGTTGGCGAGCTAGTTCATCAGCAGCACCTAGGTTTACATCGAGTGCATTCGCTTCTTGGCCATTGCTTGCTTTAGAGCGATTTCCGCTGTTCACGTCTACTACGTGTAGAGCTTCTGTATGTTCAATGATGAGGTAGGCTCCGCTTTTGTAGGATATTGTTTTGCCAAAAGAGGATTTAAGCTGTTTGGTGACAGCAAAGTTGTCGAAAATAGGCAACTTTCCAGTGTACAGTTTTACAATGCCTGCGCGCTCGGGTGCGATAAGCGAAACGTAATCTTTAATTTCATTGAAAACGGTCTCGTCATTGATGTAGATGTTTTCGTACGATGGATTAAACAGATCGCGTAGCATAGCAACCGTTCGGCTGTTTTCTTCGTATACAAGCGTAGGTGGCTTGGTTGATTTCTGTACTTTGGTAATTGCATCTTCCCACTGCTTCAGCAGTGCTTTTAGCTCTGAATCGAGTTCGGCTACCCTTTTTCCTTCTGCGACGGTACGCACAATCACTCCAAAATTCTTGGGTTTAATGCTTTGAAGCAGTTGTTTTAGGCGAGCACGCTCTTCACTCGATTTAATTTTTTGTGAAACCGATACTTTATCATTAAAGGGGATTAATACCAGATGGCGTCCTGGAAATGAAATTTCGCAGGTTAGCCTTGGCCCCTTGGTTGAAATAGGTTCCTTTACAATTTGCACCAATACCTCTTGGCCTTGTTGAAGGGCTGTTGATACAGTTCCTTCTTTTTCTAGGTCGGGTAGTATGGTTGCTTTCGAAATGGGGTAGAGCTTTTTTCGGTCGCTAGAGACCTGTTTTAGATACTTTTGATACGAGTTAAATTGAGCTCCTAAGTCTAAGTAGTGAAGAAAAGCGTCTTTTTCAAAACCCACATCCACGAAGCATGCATTTAGTCCAGGCATAATTTTTTTTACCCGTCCTAAGTACATATTCCCCACATTGAAAGAGGCTGTTCTGCCCTCCTTCTGATACTCAGCTAAATTCTTGTCTTCCAAGAGTGCGATTGAGATCTCTTTGGGTTGTACGTCAATGATTAATTCGCTTGTCACTTTTTTGCTTGATTTTAGGTTCAAATTACAACTTAACACAAAGAACAAACCCGAAAGACTGTTTCCATACTTTGCAAGGTTTGTTCTTTATTAGTCGTCACAGACTACAAATTATTTTTTGCTTTTATGTCTGTTCTTTCTTAGTCTTTTTTTGCGCTTGTGCGTAGACATTTTATGTCTTTTTCTTTTCTTTCCGCTTGGCATAGCTTCAAAAT
>JBOFRN010000158.1:0-3315 GCA_051651025.1 Phocaeicola sp. | reverse complement strand
CATTAATGTCCCGTTAAAGTGGATAAGTAGTTCTTTGAAATAATTGAAATATAGTCTTTTACAAGTGCTTTAGAAAGTCAACGGACTTGAATTTGTAACTTCGCAGCCTAAACTAGACTGCTATGTTTATAGATAAGTACATCTTTGCCCAACTTACAAGTTTCATAGATAGAAATCATTTCAACTATCTCGTAAAAAAATACCAAGGAAATCATTATGTGAAGCATTTCACTTGTTGGAATCAACTCCTTGTAATGATGTTTGGTCAACTTAGTAATCGAGAAAGTTTACGTGACTTAGTCGTCGCTTTGCAAGCACATCAAGGTAAACGATATCATCTTGGATTAGGTCGAGAACCTATCGCGAAAACGACGCTTGCTGCAGCCAATCAAAATCGTGATTACAGAATCTTTGAAGATTTTTCTTTCTACATGATGAGGGAGGCTAGCGAAAAACGTTCGACTAACATTCTTGATATACCAGGGAAGAAGTATGCTTTTGATTCTACAACTATTCCGCTATGTCTTGCTATATTTCCTTGGGCTAAGTTTCGCAAAAAGAAAGGCGGTGTGAAAGCACATGTTCTTTATGATATCGAAGCACAAGTTCCAACTTTCTATACTGTAACGACTGCCTCTAAGCATGATTCTAAAGTAATGTCGTCAATTCCCTATGAACCAGATGCCTACTATATATTCGACAGAGCCTATGATTCATTTAAGGAACTCTACAAGATACATCTTACAGGTTCGTTTTATGTTGTCCGAGCCAAGACGAATTTAAAGTATAAGGTAGTCAAATGGAAACGTAGAATGCCGAATAATATCCTAACTGATGCTGAAGTAAAACTCACTGGATATCTTTCCGAAAAGAAATACCCTGAGAGCTTCAGACTTATCCGATTCTATGATGAAGAAAATGAACGTGAGTTTACTTTTCTAACGAATGCTAAGCATATCACTGCAATTGATGTCGCCAACCTTTACAAGAAAAGATGTCTCGTCGAGCTGTTCTTCAAATGGTTGAAGCAGCACCTCAAAATAAAGAGATTCTGGGGTACAACCGAGAATGCTGTTAGAATACAGATTAGTGTTGCAATAATCACATATTGCTTGGTAGCCATTGTTCAACATGATATGCAACTGAATCGTTCAACTTATGAAGTTTTGCAAATCCTTAGCATCTCATTGACGGACAAGACTCACTTACGTGACTTGTTCTATAAGACTAATTTCAATAATGTCAAAGAGCAACTCGATCCCCTTATTCCGGGGTTATTTAATTAATTTTTAATTCGTCCCGATTTTAACGGGACACTAGTGATAATGCATAAAAAAAAGAGCACAAACAATAAGTTTGTACTCTTTAGTGCGGATGAAGGGACTCGAACCCCCACGCCTCGCAGCACCAGATCCTAAGTCTGGCGTGGCTACCAATTACACCACATCCGCGTCATTAATTCGATACAAAGGTAGCGCTTTTTTTTTAAGTTCAAAATTTTTGAATGCTTTTTTTCTTAGAAACGTATCATTTTTGTCATTATGGGTAGATAAATGGTCGATTGAGTCTGTTTTATTGTGAAATTAAACTTTAATTGAATTATATTTGCTTTGTTCGCAGTTAGTCTATTTTACAACAAAACATATAATTAATAGCATGAAGAGACTTATTTCAATCTTAGTGGTGGTACAGATCTTACTCTTGGGCTCATGTTCGCAGGGTGTAAAGTATAATATAACTGATAAAGGTACTCGTTGGCATTGGCAAGAGGGTACTATCATCGTTGAGGAGCCTGTTAGGGGTGCAAATCAAGAGAGTGTTCTAGCTCTTACAGTTGAGAAGATGGAGGGTGTGCGTGTAGGGTTTGTTGGTTTGGGTATGCGTGGCTCTGGAGCAGTAGAGCGTTTTACTCATATTCCTGGGGTTGAAGTGGTGGCTCTTTGTGACTACTATGAGTCGAGTGCTGAGAGGTGTCAGAAGTACCTAAAGGAGGCTTCAATGCCTAAAGCGGCTATATACTCGGGTGTGAATGGGTATGATGAGCTTTGTAAGAGGGATGATATTGACTTGGTTTATGTGGCTACGGATTGGGCTAATCACTTTAATGTGGCAGAAATGGCATTGAAAAGTGGTAAGCATGTGGCTATTGAGGTCCCTTCGGCTATGAACCTAAAGGAGTGTTGGGCTTTGGTGGATCTTAGTGAGAAGATGCGTAAGCACTGCTTCATTCTTGAGAACTGCTGCTATGATGCTTATGAGATAAATACGCTAAACATGGCTCAGAAGGGTGTGTTTGGTGAGGTGATTAGAGCTCAAGGTGCTTATATTCATAATCTGGAGGATTTCTGGAATCACTTCTGGAAGAGTGATACAACGGATAATCTGGGTTGGAGGTTGGAGTATAACATGAAGCATCGTGGGGATGTTTATGCAACTCATGGCATGGGGCCAGTGGCTCAGGCTTTGGATATTCATCGTGGGGATAGACTTAAAACCTTGATTGCAATGGATACAAAATCTTTTGTAGGTAGGGAATTGGTAGAGAAGCGTACAGGAAAGGTTTGTGAGAATTTCCGTAATGGTGACCATACCACAACGATGATAAGAACGGAGAATGGGAAGGTTATTGAGATTCAGCATAATGTGATGACCCCTCAGCCTTATACGAGATTGTATCAGTTGACGGGTAGTAAGGGTTTTGCAAATAAGTATCCTTCTGAGGGTTATGCTCTGGATGCAAAACAGATGGTTGCATCAGGTGTTGAGCCTGTTGTTGACAAGCTTGACTCTCATAGCTTCTTACCCAAAGAGGAGATGGATGCTTTGGTAGCTAAGTATAAGCATCCTATATTGGAGAGATATGAGGAGATGGCTAAGAGGGTTGGTGATCATGGTGGTATGGATTTTATAATGGATGCGCGACTGATTTATTGTCTTCAGAATGGATTGCCTCTTGATATGGATGTTTATGATCTGGCTGAGTGGTGCTCACTAGCTGAGCTTGGTGAGTTGTCTATGGATAACAATTGTGCTCCGGTAGCTTTTCCTGATTTTACTCGTGGTGAGTGGGGAAAGATTAGTGGATATAGACATGCTTTTGCTTCGCCAGAGGATGAGGCTGTTGCTGCTGAGAAGGCGAGGGCTTTCACTGAGTCTCTTAAATTGAGGGGTGCAGATGATTGGAAATGATATTATTTATATAATTAGAGGAGTAGGGCTATATAGTTAGCGCTACTCCTCTATTTTTCTATTCTTACTTCTTATTTCTTTAAGCTTAGAGCTTATTGTAGTGTATGACTGATGGATTCCATTTAT
>JBOFRN010000157.1:0-2414 GCA_051651025.1 Phocaeicola sp. | reverse complement strand
CATTAAAAACAATCACATTCTATAGTTAAAGCACTCACGATGAGTGCTTTTCTTTTTGCGGGTTACTCTCGATTTTAATCGTTAGTAACCCTTTTTGCGTCAATTCTCGTACCGCCCTCGTACCGCGTAGGAAATTGGGGACTCAATAGATGTACTCTCTAAGAGATAGTTTAATACCGGTTGATGACGGGTGAAGAGAGGGGAATGAAATGTAAAGAAAATACATTATGCACTTGAATCAGCAATTTATAATTGTAGTTTCTCTACCGAAAAATAAATCAATTATAACTTGCTTAATTAAAAAGCGTTTTATTTCTTTGTAGAGAAATTACGAAATAGAGATGAAGGTAACAATTAAAGATATTGCACAAATTCAAACGGGGGTTTATTTAAAAAGTTCCCCCAATGCAGATACAGTCTATTTGCAGGTGGGCGATTATGATAATCAAGGGAATAAAATTCATTTATTAGTGCCAACTGTAGAGGTGCCAAAAAAGAATAAACATCACTATCTTACTCCAAATGACATTTTATTTGCTGCGAAAGGCACAACGAATTTTTCAGTCGTTTTTGAAGAAAATGAAAAGAGATGTGTAGCATCTTCCTCTTTTTTAATTGTACGATTAAGCGATAACCTGACAGTCCTTCCTACTTACCTGAATTGGTATTTGAATTTACCCTCCACCCTTTCCAAGCTAAGCACAGAAGCGGTAGGTACATCTATACCTTCTATAACGAAAGGCATGTTGGGTGAATTAGAGATTCCTGTACCTTCCATAAAAAGACAGCAAACTATCATTAAAGTAGCAGCGCTTCAAAAAAAAGAGCGAGCAATACGCCAACTACTGGCAGAGAAAAGAGACATTTTAATTGATCATTTAGTAAAAAACAGCATACAGTAATGGAAAAGAAAATTACACAAGAAGAGATTAACAACGTAGTTTGGAAAGCATGTGATACCTTTAGAGGGGTTATTGACCCAAGCCAGTACAAAGATTATATCTTAACCATGCTCTTTTTGAAGTATGTGAGCGATGTAAACAAAGCCAAGTTTAACGAGTATTTAGAAAAATACGAAGGTGATATAGAACGAGCCAAACGTGCTATGCGCCACGAACGCTTTGTGGTACCAGAGACAAGTACTTTCGATTACCTGTATGAGAAAAGAAATGAGAACAATCTAGGCGAACTGATTGATATTGCACTTGCTGACCTAGAGGAGGCAAACCGTGCCAAGTTAAGCTCGGAAGATGGCAGTGGCGTATTCCGTAACATCAGTTTCAACAGCAGCAACTTGGGCGAGACTAAGGATAGAAATACCCGTTTAAAAAACCTTTTGGGCGATTTTGCGGATGAAAAGATGCAGTTTGACGAAAGCCACTTAGAGAGCAACGATGTAATAGGCGATGCCTATATGTTCCTGATTGAGCACTTTGCAAGTGATGCAGGAAAAAAAGCAGGCGAATTCTTTACCCCAAAAGAGGTTTCTACGCTGTTGGCAAAACTAACTAAAAGTGCACCCGGTGCACGCATCTGCGACCCTACGTGTGGTTCAGGCTCGCTGCTTATTAAAGCGGGCAATGAGGTGGGTGGTAGAAACTTCTCGCTCTACGGACAAGAGCTAAACGGCAGCACCTGGGCACTGGCTATGATGAATATGCTGCTGCACGGCTTTGATAGTGCCACTATTCGTTGGGGCGATACGTTGCGTAACCCCAAGTTAAAAGATGGCGATGCACTGATGAAGTTTGATACCGTAGTGGCTAACCCACCCTTTAGTTTGGATAAATGGGGAGCCGACCAAGCCGACTCAGACCAATACAATCGTTTCTGGCGTGGCACCCCCCCTAAAAGCAAAGGCGACTGGGCATTTATTAGCCACATGATAGAGGTGGCGTACGAAGGAAGCGGCAAAGTAGGTGTAGTGGTGCCTCACGGTGTACTCTTCCGTGGATCAAGCGAAGGGAAAATTCGCCAACAAACCATCAATGAAAATCTATTGGAAGCAGTCATTGGTTTGCCTGCCAATCTCTTCTTTGGTACAGGTATTCCAGCAGCCATTGTGATATTCAACAAGGGCAAAAAGAGCGAAAACGTACTCTTTATTGATGCTAGCAAAGAGTTTGAAAATGGCAAGAACCAGAACAAACTGCGTGATACGGATATTGAACACATTGTAAATACCTACCGCACCTTTGCAGAAGGCAATCTGCCAGAAGGTGTAGCCGAAGATAAATATGCATACGTAGCCACTCGTGCAGAGATTGCCGAAAACGATTACAACCTGAACATTCCCCGCTATGTAGATACCTACGAAGAGGAGGCTGAAATTGATATTACTGCTGTTCAAGCTGAGATTGATACCCTTGAAAAAGAATTAGTAGAGGTGCAAGCGCAGATGAAGAGTTATTTGA
>JBOFRN010000156.1:0-43491 GCA_051651025.1 Phocaeicola sp. | reverse complement strand
CCTGTAATGTTTTTCATTGGGAAGCTCTCAAAGTGTCCTTTCTCTTTAGGACCTCTTTGACGCCATATTTTTAGTGTGAAATTTATACTTTTTTCCATGATTCTAAACGATTAATGATTAAGCCTTATAGTTACGAGTTTGAACCTTCACGAATTCATAGTTCAAGTCTTCTTTAATCAACTCGGGCTCTACGCCTTCGCCTTTGTAGTTCCAGCAAGATACATACGAGAATTGATCGTCGTGACGAAGTGCTTCACCTTCCGAAGTTTGGTGTTCTTCGCGGAAGTGACCACCACAAGACTCTTCACGGTTCAATGCATCGTAAGCCATCAACTCACCAATTTCGATGAAGTCTGCCAAACGGATCGCTTTTTCAAGCTCTACATTCAATGTATCTGCATCACCAGGAATACGCAAGTCGGTGTAGAATGCTTTTCTTACCTCTTTAAGTTTAGCCAATGCAGTAGACAATGATTCTTGGGTACGTCCCATACCAACCATGTCCCACATAATGCGGCCCAACTCCTTGTGGATAGAATCTACAGAGCGTTTACCTTTAATGCTCATCAATTTCTTAATCTTATCGTTTACTGCCTTCTCTGCTGCTACGAACTCAGGAAGATCGGTAGAGAAGCGAGGCACTTGGATTTGATCTGCCAAATAGTTTTGGATAGTATATGGCAATACGAAGTATCCATCAGCCAAACCTTGCATCAAAGCAGAAGCTCCTAGACGGTTTGCACCGTGGTCAGAGAAGTTAGCTTCACCAATAGCATACAAACCTTTGATAGAAGTCATCAACTCATAATCTACCCAGATACCACCCATTGTGTAGTGAATAGCAGGGAAAATCATCATCGGTGTGTGGTAGGGATCTTCGTCAGAGATCTCTTCGTACATATCGAACAAGTTACCGTAACGAGCACGTACTACATCGATACCTAAACGATCAATCGCATATTTAAAGTCAAGGAATACAGCCAAACCTGTGTTGTTAACACCGAAACCAGCATCACAACGCTCTTTAGCCGCACGTGAAGCTACGTCACGAGGTACCAAGTTACCGAATGCAGGGTAGCGACGCTCCAAATAGAAGTCACGGTCTGCATCAGGAATTTCAGTTGGTTTCTTTGTTCCAGCTTGCAATGCTTTTGCATCTTCAATCTTTTTAGGAACCCAGATACGACCGTCATTACGCAATGACTCAGACATCAACGTTAATTTTGATTGTTGGTCACCGTGAATAGGCACACAAGTTGGGTGAATTTGAACGAAACAAGGGTTCGCAAAGTAAGCACCTTTACGGTAACACTGCATAGCAGCCGAACCGTTAGAAGCCATAGCATTTGTAGAAAGGAAATAAGCGTTACCGTAACCACCAGTACCTACAACAACTGCATGCGCAGCAAAACGCTCTACTTTACCTGTTACCAAGTTACGTGCAATGATACCACGTGCACGGCCTTCAACCAATACTACGTCAAGCATTTCGTAACGAGTGTATAGTTTTACGTTACCACGTTGTACCTCGCGGCTCAATGCCGAGTAAGCACCTAGCAACAATTGTTGTCCGGTTTGACCGCGGGCGTAAAAAGTACGTGAAACTTGCGCACCACCGAATGAACGGTTGTCTAACAAGCCACCGTAATCGCGTGCAAAAGGTACCCCTTGAGCCACACATTGGTCAATGATATCGTTCGCTACTTCAGCCAAACGGTAAACGTTAGCCTCACGTGAGCGGTAGTCACCTCCCTTAATTGTATCGTAGAAAAGACGGTAAACCGAGTCACCATCGTTTTGGTAGTTTTTAGCCGCATTAATACCCCCTTGTGCTGCGATAGAGTGTGCACGACGAGGTGAATCTGAAATACAGAAGTTTAATACTTTAAAACCTAATGCACCCAATGAAGCAGCAGCCGAAGCACCTGCAAGACCTGTACCCACAACAATTACGTCAAGACGACGTTTGTTAGCAGGATTCACCAATTTTTGGTGTGCTTTATAATTTGTCCATTTCTCGGCTAATGCGCCAGCAGGAATGTTTGAATTTATAGTAGTCATATTGTTATTTCAATTTAAATCAGTTACACATTCGGCCCATTAGCAGCAGCTAGCGCCACACGCAGCACCACCGCAAAGAGATTGGAAGAAGAATACTAAAACAACAGCAAGGAAACCTAAAATTACAAGTGTAGAATAGATATTTCCAATGCACTTCAAACGGCTAAACCATACTTTGTTGTTCATACCTAGCGTATGCAACGAGCTCCAGAAACCGTGTGTTAAGTGGAACCACAAAGCACCCAACCAAATAATGTAAAGTACTACATAAACTGGGCAAGAGAAAGTAGCTTGAATGTAAGCAGCACCGTTAGTAGGACCAAACTCGCCTAAGTGGTGGTTGCCAATAATTTCAGCAAATTGCATTTTGTACCAAAAGTTGAAAAGGTGAAGACCTAAACCAGCAATTACTACAATACCAAGAACCAACATGTTCTTTGAAGCAAAAGTTACCCCTTTTGATTTACCATTCACCGCATAACGTTCGCTACCGCGAGCCGCTCTGTTTTGCATAGTAAGCCAGAAAGCATACAAAATGTGAATCACAAACAAACCAGCTAAACCTGCTGTTGCTACCAACGCATACCAATTAGCACCTAGGAACTCACAAATCATGTTGTAAGCCTCTGCTGAGAAGATGGCAACAAGGTTCATCCCCATGTGAAACGTTAGAAAAAGGATAAGGGCAACACCAGTGACGCTCATTACCACTTTCCTTCCGATAGAAGAATTACATAACCACATAAATGATTGAATTTAAATTATTTAATTGTTAGAAATAAAATACCAGTTAATTGTTGAAATATTATCGTGCAAAAGTAATTGAAAACTATCGATAATACAAATGATTAAGGAAATAATTCCTTAATAGTAAGAACAATCAAGTGAGGTTAAATAGGGCTTTTTACGCCTTATTTAGCCCCACTTGATTGATTAAAGAGATTCACTTTAACGAGAACCAACTCTTTTTACTATTCCGTATGATCGAGAGTAAGAGGAAACCAAATCCAGAAAACAGACCCCTCCCCTTTTCGAGAAGTAAATCCGATTTCGCCTTTCAACAAATCGGCAATCGCTTTACAAATAGCAAGACCTAACCCAGTTCCTTGTACAAAGGAATCAAATTTCTGAAAGCGCTGAAAAACATAGGGATGATTCTCCTCTTCAATACCCACGCCGGTATCGGTCACTGAAAACTTTACCCCTTCATCTTCACGAATAAGGCTCATTGTTATGGTTCCCTTTTTTGTATATTTCACGGCATTCGAAACAAAATTATTCATAACTTGTGCTACACGCTCCTCGTCAAGAAGAACCATGCATTCGGACATGAGACATTCGGAAGTAAATTGAATCTGTGAAGTAGGAAGTTGTGTAGAAACCGTTTGATAGATCTCATTAAATTTTTCGACCAGATCGAATTTTGACTGTCTCACTTTCATTGAACCTGATTCAATCTTTGACAAGTCCAGAATATCACCAATCAACCGCAATAAGAGTTCGTTATTTTTACTAATAATTCCCACATATTCTTCGCGTTCATCATCCGTATCGGCAGTTTGCAACAACTCTGAAAAACCAACAATTGCATTTAAAGGAGTTCGAATTTCATGGCTCATATTGGCTAGAAAAGCCATTTTAAGCCTCTCCGATACTACTGCCTTCTCCTTGGCTCTTTCAAGAGATATTTTTCCTTCAACCTCTTTGGTTACATCCTTTACAGTCCCAATTAAGCTAGAGATGGATTCATTCCTTAACTCTGCCGTAAAAGAGAGGCGATACCATCGATAGTGACGTACATTGGCAGCAGGCTTCATACGTATATCAAAGTTGACTTTTTTCTCTTTCCGGGTAGTGATGGAGTTTAAGTATTGTTGTATAGAGTTGCAATCATCAGGATGAGTAAGCTCAAGGACCTCATGCAGCGAGAGGGATTCTCCTACTAACGAAGTGTCACCATTAATAATATGAACCATCTGCTCGTTAGGTTTATAGCGAAGTACTGTTAGTTCACCAGCGTGAAGTGCCAAAAGCATCCGATCCTTTAGAAGACTTATTTCCTCTTTATCTCGATGCATTTGCGTGGTGTCAATGTAAATTGAAATGTATCCCTTTAGTTCTCCCATTGAACTTTTGATTGGGGTACATTTCATATCAAGAGAAACAGCATGCGAAGCTTTAGCATCCATAAAGGGGTACAATTCTTGCGATATGGCCGAGTGAGTTAACTCAACATCAACTGTTAGCCCTGATTGAATGGCTCTAAGAGCCCCCTCACCAATACTTTTATGATTGAATAGATTAAATTTTTCGCCTAACATTTTCTCTCGGTCTACACCAAGAAGAGCCACTTGGGCTTCATTTACACTTTGCAAGTTACCCTCTTTATCATAAACCATCATACCAACAGGTAAGCTCTCCTCAATTGTTTCGAGCAACTCTATTTTCTCGTTTAGCTGCTCTTGATAATTGTATATTTCAGAAATATCATAGGAGATACCATGAATAAAGAGAAGTTTACCTTCCTTATCACGAATCGCTGAAACGTGAACCTCATAAGGTTTATACAAATCGGAATCAGGCGTTCTATGCCACATGGTTGCATTGAATTCATCGAGTTCATTGCTAGCAAGACGAGGCATTAAATTCAGTTTGTGACGATCTTTCTCACTAATTAATGCGGAAACCTGTTGAAACGTAAATCGTCTTTCATTTAACTCTTTATCGGTTATGGAAAAGGTCGCCTCTTCCCAATAGTATTTCCAACGAATTATTTTGGCTACTCCCAAAGCCAAACTTAAACTCTTCATTGCCTCCTCTCGTTCACGAATCAACTCCTTTAAATCAGTTTCGTTGCGAAGTGACAAAATATAACGAACCACCCTTCCCTTCGAATTCACCTTTACAGGACTCATAATACAAGTATAATCATTGTATTGGTTTTGGGAGTTACTATAAAGTCTAAACTCAATAGAAAGCTCTTGCAAAGTTCCATTCAATAGCTTCTGCAACTCTGAATAGTAGTAATCTCGATCCTCTGGATGAATTTTATCTTCTAGCTTCTCAAGTGAGATATTGGTTGAAACAAAATCACTCTTCCGAAGTACGGATAGTTTGTGTTCAAGTACATCGAACATAAGTATGGTAACATCCCCTCGCTTATTAAGCAAGTGAATTGAATTGATAAGATTGGATATGTACGAGTTCTTCTCTTGCAGTTCTAAAAGATTACCTTTAACTCTTCCTTTTAAGATGAAGATAAAAAGTACTAAGAAAAGAAGAATAACCAAGAAGGATAAGGCTACAATGGCCAGTTCAAGTCCACTAATAAGCGGCTTAGGAATATTAAACCATTTGTTATAGATGTGCTGATAAGTCCCATTTTTGACCAACACTTCCATCGCTTTATTTATCTTCATGGTTAACTCGACTTCATTAAGCATAAAGCAGATTCTAGTTTTTGAGAATCCTGAATCATAACTTTTTATACTTAACAAATCTTTTTGATTAACCATCGAATTAGAAAGATTCGAGGAGCAAATCATGTAGTCTCCAATCCCTTTTGAGAGTAGATTCAAACCATCATTTAGGTTCTCTACATAAATGAGATCCTTTACATTTGTAACACCAAACAACTCCATTTTAGATTCAGAAAGTCCTTCCTTCAACAAAATAACGACTTTATCTATCAGTTGTCTTGGGTTTCTATAAACCTCTTCACCATTACTCAACACATCATAACCAATCACATCGTATGAGTTACTGAAATAGTAGTTAAGCGCTAAATTGGGATCATAAGGTTGAGAAAGAAATATCGTACACTCCTCTAGAACAGAAGCAGGCGAATAATTGGAAGGTTCATAGATGCTGAGTTCATATGTACGACCCATTTCATGCATGACTGCATCCAATAAATCGACTGCTAGCCCCACTAATTTGCCACTCCCATCATCAAAGACGTAGGGAGCTTGATTACTAAATCCACCCACCTTAATTGTGGTAACAGATGAGTCTTTGCCCTGTACTAAGTGCACAGAGACTAGAATAAAAAAAGAAAAGAGTATGACTCTCATGGGGGCTAACTTTTAATAGGTACACATAAAGAATCCTCCTAACTTAAGGACGAATGGCAAATATACTTTTTTTTACGAAACAGATCCTTTTTATTGTTGTAAAAATGAAATAAGTCCTATTTGTCTCCCTATATTGAAGTTGATCAAAAGATAATAACTGGGAAGAAATAGCATTCCTAAGAGTGATTTATAAGCTATCTTTTCAAGAAAAGCGCCTCAAAATCGGGCTGTAGTAGTAATTGCTCAGCCTTAAGCACACTTGGGTTAATTTGGTTTATAACCTGATAATACTCGTTCATATCCCATAAATCGCGGGCTATTAATCCTTTCAGTTGCAATTTAAGTAGGGGCAGTGATCGTTCAAAATCAAGTTCACTATACTCTATCTTCATTTCAGTTGCAAAGTCTACAGTTTGTTTTAATGCCTCCTCCGTAACCTCGAAGTTTCTTAAGAAATCCGAGAAATCGCTGTATTTATCTTTCCATTCTTTGCGATGGGTATCAATCTGCTTGTGATGCACCTTCAACAAAACACCTCTGAAACTAAGTTGTCTGTAATAGGTAGAATAGTAGGTAGTATCTACCGGTACAAAATAGTCTGGCATAATTCCGCCACCACCATATACAGTACGTTCAAGCTTGTGTGTGGTATATTTTAATGAATCTGGAAAATGAATACTGTCTGCACTCATCATCTCGCCCTTATTGTATCTCTCTATTAAATCACGATTGTACTCTTCTATACTTTCATAAGGTTTCTGTATACAACGGCCTGCTGGTGTGTAGTAACGAGCAATGGTTAAACGAATCATGGAGCCATCGGGTAAATCGACCGGACGTTGTACAAGCCCCTTCCCAAAAGTACGACGTCCCACGACCAACCCTCTGTCCCAATCTTGAACGGCTCCACTCACAATCTCACTAGCAGAAGCCGAATACTCATCGACCAAGACAATGAGCTTTCCTTTTTGAAAACCGCCATCGCCTTTGGCAAAGAACTCACTCCGCGGATTTCTACGCCCTTCGGTGTAGACTATTAGCTCTTTTTTACCGAGAAACTCATTGGCCAGATCTATTGATGCATTCAAATATCCACCCCCATTTCCTTGTAAATCCAACACTAAATCGACCATACCTTGTGCCAGAAGTTCGGCCATTGCTCGCTGAAACTCGCTGTATGTAGTTGCACCAAATCGGTTAATACGAATATAGCCTATGTGCGGATTTAGCATATAGTGTGCATCGAGGCTATATACAGGTATTTTATCCCTTTTTACTGTAAAGAGTAAGGGTTCATCTACATCCCTCCTCACAACTTTAAGAGTCACCTTTGTGTTTTTAGGGCCTCTCAAGCGACGCATAATATCTTCAGTACTCATTTTAACACCAGCGATAATGGTATCATTCACTGCTATAATGCGATCGCCAGCTAAAATTCCGATTTTCTCTGAGGGCCCTCCCGAAACTGGTTGTATAACAAGTAAGGTGTCCTCTGAGATATTAAACTGCACACCAATTCCCTCAAAATTTCCTTGAAGAGGTTCATTCATCTTCTTAACCTCCTCCGCATTCGAATAGACAGAGTGCGGATCTAATTCTTTGAGCATACCTACAATGGCATTCTCTACTAACTCCTTCTCATTGACTTGATCTACATAAAGATTGGCAATGGCAAATTGAGCCATTTGCAACTTTCGAGCAGGCGATTCTGCATAATTGTTTTTCTCTTGTGCTACTGCTGTAATAGCAAAAAAGCAGGCAAGAATGCCTGCCCAAGAAAGCCATTGTCCTTTCATTTGGTATTTATTTTCATTCCTTGTGGCAAGAAGGGAGATACATCCTTCCCAAAATGCAACAGCTCTCGCACTACAGTAGAGCTTATGGAGGTTAATTCTGGTTCAGTAAAGAGCAGGATAGTCTCTACTCCTGCAAGCTTTCGATTGATATCGGCAATTGTCTCTTCATATTCAAAGTCTCTTACAGTACGAATACCACGTACGATGAATTGAGCCTCATGTTCCTTTGCAAAATCGATTGTCAATGAGCTATAAGCCTCAATTTTAACTCTAGGTTCATTGGCATAGAGTTGACGAATCATTTCGAGCCGCTCTTCTGTTGAGAAATAGGTTTTCTTTTTCTCATTAATACCAATTCCAATAATAACCTCATCCATAAAGGAGAGGGCTCTTTCTACCACCGAATAGTGCCCTATAGTAAAGGGATCGAAGGTACCAGGGAAGAGTGCTCTTTTCATTCTATATCTTTAGTTATGTCTTCTTCTACTACCAGGTTATCGATAATAAAAGTTTGCCTTTCCATCGTATTTTTACCCATATAAAACTCCAATAGTTCCTTTACTAAATCGGTTTTACGAAGCGATACTTGTTCAAGTCGCATCTCTTTACCAATAAAGTTCTTGAACTCATCGGGCGATATCTCCCCCAACCCTTTAAATCGAGTTATCTCCGGGTTAGGACTTAGTTTTTCAATGGCGGCAATCCGTTCTTCATCACTGTAACAATAGATGGTCTCGTATACACCTCTTTTACGATTACGTACACGGAAAAGTGGTGTCTGAAGAATATGCACATGCCCCTTCTTGATTAAATCAGGAAAGAACTGTAAGAAGAAAGTAATAATTAATAGGCGAATATGCATACCGTCTACATCGGCATCGGTTGCTACAATTACTTTATTGTAACGAAGCCCATCAATACCATCTTCTATGTTAAGTGCTGCTTGAAGCAGATTAAACTCCTCATTTTCGTAAACAACCTTCTTGGTCAATCCAAAAGAGTTTAAAGGCTTACCACGTAAACTAAATACGGCTTGCGTATTAACATCACGGCTCTTGGTAATCGATCCACTTGCCGAATCCCCCTCGGTTATAAAAATGGAGCTATCTTCTTTCCGATCTCCTTTATTATCATTCAGGTGGATACGGCAATCACGTAGTTTCCGGTTATGTAAGTTGGCTTTTTTAGCACGTTCACGCGCTAGTTTGGTCACTCCTGCTATCGCTTTTCGTTCCTTTTCAGATTCTTGAATCTTCTGAAGAATCACATCGGCCACATCGGTGTTTTTATGCAAAAAGTTATCGACTTCAACTTTAATGAAATCACCAATAAACTTATTTACACTGATTCCACCAGGAGTCATATTGGTTGAACCCAGTTTAATCTTAGTCTGACTTTCAAAGAGAGGTTCCTCTACATTAATAGAGATAGCACCCACCAATCCGTTACGAATATCGGCAAAATCCATATTCTTTGCAAAGTACTCCTTCATGGTACGAGCAATATGTTCCTTAAAAGCACTTTGATGCGTTCCACCTTGTGTGGTATGCTGCCCATTTACAAAGGAGTAATACTCCTCTCCATACTGTCCTGTATGAGTAAAAGCAATTTCAATATCTTCCGACTTAAGATGAATAATAGGATAGAGTGTAGTTGCCGTCATGTTATCATTCAACAAATCGACTAATCCATTCCGAGATACGATTCGTTGACCGTTGTACATCATAACCAGACCTGTATTTAGATAGGTGTAGTTACGCAACATGGTTTCGACAAATTCATGGCGGAAGCTATAGTTCTCAAAGAGCTTCTTATCTGGTTGAAAATGGATAAAGGTCCCATTCTCTTCGTTGGTATCTTCCGTTAAATCGGAGAGCAACTCCCCTTTTGTAAAAGAAGCTTTGCGCACTACACCTTCACGATAACTGTGTACTTCGAAAGCAATACTAAGTGCATTTACCGCTTTAATACCAACACCATTGAGCCCTACACTCTTTTTAAAGGCTTTGCTATCATACTTACCTCCAGTATTAAGTTTGCTAACTGCCTCAACTAACTTTCCTTGTGGAATGCCTCGTCCATAGTCACGCACCGAAACTTTTAGATTCTCTTCGATATCAATTTCAATACGCTTTCCTGCATTCATCTTAAACTCATCAATACAGTTGTCTAGCACCTCTTTTAACAAGACATAGATGCCATCCTCAGCATGTGAACCATCGCCCAACTTTCCGATGTACATACCTGGGCGGGTACGGACGTGCTCCATATCACTGAGGTGACGGATATTATCATCCGTATAAGCCACAGTACCTTGGTTTATCAGTTCGTTGTTCTCTTCTATCATCTTTGTTTGAATTGTAGTGTGGGTTAACGTTATCGATTTATCTATTAAATACTCTTGCCAAATGCACGACGGCGTTTATGCAACGTGGAGTCAAAAGCATTCCATTGCGACTGTACTTTCTTATTCTCTTCCAATTCTGGATTACTTTCGCCATACTCAAAGCCCATCTCTTTAAAGGTAGGAACCAAATCATAAAATATAAGGGCATTTACTCCCTTGCTTTGATATTCTGGTTTTACAGCAATCAGCATTAAGTCAAGCACCTTAGGTTTCGAGATAAAAAGAGTTTTAAGCAAATGGAACCAACCAAATGGCAATAATCGTCCTTTGGCCTTCTGAAGAGCTTTAGCTAACGAAGGCATAGAGACTGCCATAGCTACCACCTCATCATTCTCATCGACCACCATCGAAAGCATGCGCAAGTCGAGAAGAGATAAGTAGGTATCTACATAATGATCGATCTGTTTCTGGCTTAATTTTGAGAATCCATAAAGGGGCGCATACGATTCGTTTACCAAATCAAATAATTTCTGCCCATATTTGCCCTCTTTAATCTCTTTACGACTCTTGAGCTTTTTAATTCGTAATTTGTATTTCTGCATAATAATCTCAGAAATACGAATAAACTTTTCAGGTAGTTTATCGGGTACCATCAACTTAAACTCTACCCAGTCAGCCTCTTTTTCAAAACCTAACTTCTCCATGTGCTTGGGGTAGTAAGGGTAGTTGTAAATAGTGGCCATAGTACTTATTTGATCGAAACCTTCAATAAGCATACCTTCAGCATCCAAATCTGTAAATCCAAGAGGCCCTACCATTTTATCGAGCCCTCTCTCTTTACCCCATGCTTGAACTGCATTTAGAAGAGCAGAAGAGACCTCTATATTGTCAATGAAATCAATCCATCCAAATCGAACTTCATTCTTTCCCCAAGTTTCATTGGCCTTCTTATTAAGAATAGCAGCTACGCGTCCCACAATTATGTCTTCCTCGTATGCCAAGAAATAAGCCGCCTCGCAAAATTCAAAAGCGGGATTTTTTGTTGGACTAAAAGTACTCAACATATCATCATACAAATCGGGAACAGAGTATGCATTTCCTTTATATAGTTCGTAATTGAAGCGAATAAACTGCTTTAATTCTTTACCAGTAGTTACTTTTTTAATCGTAATTGCCATGTTTTATGAAATAATATTCAGTCGGTAAAGATAGCTGTTTTTTTGAACAAAAAGGGTGAATGAAGCCATTTTTCACTGCAATGCAATGAGGTACACAGTGTAAGCGATATAGCAAAAAACCATAAAAGCCCCCTCCCAACGTGTGACCATACGTTCTTTAAAGAAGCGCCCAACAATCCAAAAAAGAAGAGTTGAGAGGGTCAGAACTGCTAAATCAAGGTTGGTTATTCCTCCTAAAGGCAATGGTGAACAAACAGAGCTACATCCTAACACTAAAAACACATTGAAAAGATTACTACCTATGACATTTCCTAAAGCGATGCCAGGATTCTTTTTAAGAGCAGCAACTAGCGAGGTGGCAAGTTCAGGTAGCGATGTTCCCCCAGCTACCAACGTAAGACCTATAATGGACTCACTAACTCCCAGCATGCGAGCAATTCCACTGGCACCATCAACAAACAGTTTTCCACCTACAATTAAACCCACTAAACCTAGTAAAACAAAGAGTATAGCTTTACCCATAGACATTTTTTTCACCTCTCCCTCAACTTCAGAACCTTCAGGCTGATTGTGTGCAATCGCAAAGGTGTAGCGCATAAAGATTAAGAAAAAGAAGAGAAGTAAAATTCCATCTCCACGACTAATTATATTGATAGCAGATCCCTCTAACCACACATCGTTGGCACATACCACCAAAACCAAAGAAGAGAGAACAACCAAGGGGAGCTCTTTACTAAGCATACCTTTTCCCATTTCGATGGGAAGCACCAATGCCGTACACCCCACAATCATGAGAACATTGAAAATATTGCTTCCAACCACATTGCCAATAGCCATCTCTGCACTTCCATTGATGGCCGAAAAAAGGCTAATAACTAACTCGGGCGCCGAAGTTCCCAATGCAACGATGGTAAGTCCAATGACTAAATCGGACAGGCTAAACCGTTTAGCGATAGCTGCCGAACCATCAGTCAGCGCATTGGCTCCACCTAAGATAGCAGCCAATCCAATGATTAAGAAGAGAGTATCTAACATAAAAAAAGTACATTTACAGTTAATACCGCAAATGTACTTAAATTACCTAATAATCAAACTAATCTTACTTGGTTCTCTTTACTGTGTAAATAACAGTACCTGTTTTGTCAACAAAGTGCATATTTAATTCTTTTTTATCTACAGCAAAAAGAGAGAAACCTGTTGCAGGGCTACAGAATTTTGTTCCTTCAATAGCTGCAACTTTACGACCAAGTGATGCCGATCCATTTGTTACGTAATCAATATCGCTTTTAGGCATACGCACGTGCTGGAAGTTATGAATATGACCACAAGCGTAGATATCAATTTTGTGTTTACGCAAGATTGGATCTAAACGTTGTTGCAAGTCAGTACGCTCACTCATATCTTTTTTAGTTTCAGCGAAAATGGGGTGATGGCCTACTACAATAACCCAGTCTTCTTTAGCAGCTGCAAGTTCTGCATCAATCCAAGCTAGTTGCTTCTCCATATCTTGGTTTACAGCATCTGGATATTGCTCAGTCTCTGTACGATATTTATCGATTAGTGGAGCTGTATCAATCATTACAAAACGAATTGTCACCTCTTTTTCTTTGAATACCTTCGAATAGTAACGATCAGGCATCGTCCAACGACGGCTTACGTTTGTATAGTCAATGACTGCTTGTGTATTACCACGATATTCGTGATTACCCAAAATAGGGAACCAGTCAATCATAAGTTCAGGGTGCTTGTAAATCAACTCGAAGTTAGTCATCCACAATGGATCATTTACACTACGTACCCCCTCAAAATGGTGTACATCACCTGCAGCAAAAATACACTCAGGACCTACTACATCGGCCATTTCACCCATAACCTCAGCGATTGGCTTTTGGTCATAATAGCCATTACGTCCCAAATCGTTGGCCATATAGAAATTAACCGTTCTTTCTAAACTCTCCCATTCAGCAGGAGTTTGTGCAAAACTTGCTACTGAAAGCAAAAGTGTAAAAGCTATAAACATCATTTTTTTCATATCCAGTCTATTTTAAGTTTTTAAATGGTTCTATCTAAAGTAAACGAAACAAGAATAGGAGTTCTTCCTTCTTTCACAATGTAAATTTATTTATTTCTAATTGACAGCCTAACATAATTGCTACTAGAATGATGCTTTACTAAGGTAGTGCAATGAGTGGTAATCCTTTTCTATCCTTCTGAAAGAGGCAAACAGGCTAAGCTAAAATCAATGAAAAAGTTTATGAATTTGTTATTTTAAAATCTCTAAAAACAAATAATCCAGAGTTCAAATAGGTGAACTCCGGATTATTTATTTGTGTGTGTGTCTTATTTGTGCATTAATTAGAAGCTAATTTTAACCCCAGCATTCAATCGCATACCATAGTATTCAACTTGCATAGTACGATCTTGAGTACCCTGGTAGTAACGTAAAGGTTGGTTTAATAAGTTAGTAGCCTCAGCATAAATCGTGGTTTTCAACTGCTTTCCAAATGTATAACTTGCATTGGCATCCAAGTAACCAACTTTGTCATAGTAACGATCGAAGAATGCACTTTCACCCATTTCATCGATAAATGACGATGCGTAGTTGTAGCTCACACGAACACTAACACCTGCTTTTTCGAATGCCAAAGAAGCATTTGCCGTATGCTTTGGAGATCCAGGTAAGCTTAAGTCTGTTTCATTTTCACGTCCTTCAAAATTAAAGTCTCTAACGCGTGTATGAGTATACGTATATGTTCCATAAAAACCTAAACATTTCAAAGCTGGCGAGATAAATC
The DNA here is from genome assembly GCA_051651025.1 of Phocaeicola sp. Classification (GTDB taxonomy): domain Bacteria; phylum Bacteroidota; class Bacteroidia; order Bacteroidales; family Bacteroidaceae; genus Phocaeicola. The sequence continues at coordinate 29,241 of JBOFRN010000156.1, read as the reverse complement.
CAAAATCACGTTGGTACGCTAGCTCTACACCTAGAAGATCCGCATTGCCTGCATTGATTGGTTGTGTAAAGCGTCTATATTCCACTCCATTGTATTCAACATTCGTTCTTACTTGATCAACAATAAAGTCATCAACACGCTTGTAGAATATACCTGCACTTACTAAACCAATACTTTTGAAATAGTAATCTGCACTTAAGTCAGCGTTATAAGAGAGTGTAGGATTCAAGTTTGTATTACCAATTGTAATTTCAGAATCACTACGGTTAATGTTTACACTTGGAGCTAAAGCAGCATATTTTGGACGGCTCAATGTTTGTGTATACGAAGCACGTACTTTGAATTCATCATTTACATCCCATTTAAACAATACCGAAGGAAGAACATTCAGATAATTATTCTTCATACGCTCTGTTTTCGTTGTAACATCCTCATCAGCATCATATTCACGACCCGTATAAGCCAATGCTGTATGCTCCAAACGCACCCCAGCCATTAAGTGATATCTTTTGCTGAATTTGTGATCATAACGCGCATATCCTGACGTAATTGTTTCAGTAGCATCGTAGTTGCCAGCCAACTCTTCTTGAATTTGCTCCTTCTTAAATTGAGAAGCGTCTTGTAAGTTCAAATCTCCAATATACTCTTTTGTAACAAAACTACCAGTTTGATACTGAGAGCCTGGCATAAAGTTGCTATTGCTTCTATCAGTCGTATAGTTCATACTTTCTTTAACGAAAGCTTTCTTATCTTCTGGTGTATATTCGTAAAAGTCAACCTCTTTTTCTTTGGTCTTGTTTACAATCTTCGCACCAAACTTCAAACGAGAACCGTTGTTGAAGTCCTTCTTAAAGTTAGCAACAAAGCGTAAATCCTTTTCTGTAATCATTTGCTCCTCTTCTGTCAATTCTTTCAAGCTGAAAGCATCGCTAAGTGTCATCGTAGAACCTGCTTGAGCCGAAGCTAAAGGAAAACGAGTATCGCTCAAGTCGATATCAAATTTTTGCTTCTTCAATTCAAAGTCTAGATAACGTTCACCCGGACGATATTCTGAAGCAGTAGCATAACCAGCGTTCCAGTCCATTTCCCATCCAGCTCCAAACAAGTGCTCACCACCTAAAGTGAAGTCCATCGTGCGTTGGCGTTCTAAACGAGTATATTTATTCTCTTTTGTTCCGGCTTTAGTTTGAACACGTACAGAAGCTTCACCATCTTCTTTCAATCCTTTCAGAGTTGTACGGTAACGGTTCTCCCAGTCATTACGGTTATTAAAAATACCCTTAAAGGTCAAACGATGGTTAGGATTAAATTCATAATCAAAAGCTGCTGAGTAGCTTTGTCTCTCACGAGTAACAACATAGTCACGCATTTGATAATCACTTACATAAGCATCTCCATTATCTTTTTCCTTCCACTCAAACTCCACGTTATGAGATCCCGCAGGCGCATTTTGATACGAAGCAGAAAGCATCATACCTAACTTATCGTTAAAGAAACGATCCCCGTAAGTAAAGCCTAAATTAAGTTGTGCTTTTTCACTTATCCAGTTGTATCCACTACCAGCTGTAGCATTGATAGAACGCTTATAGGGAGAGTTTTTAGTAATCAAGTTTACAGCTCCACCAATCGCATCGCCATCCATATCAGCAGTAACAACCTTACTTACCTCGATGGTCTGAATCATATCGGCAGGGATCAGGTCTAACTGCACATTACGAGAATCACCCTCTGCCGAAGGAATACGATTACCATTAATGGTCACAGAGCTTAAATCAGCCGATGTACCACGTACTTGTCCAAAGCGAGCTTCACCTTGATCGTATTGTACATTAATACCACTGATACGCTTCAAAGCATCACCAATATTTGCATCAGGAAACTTACCAACTTGGTCAGCAGAGACCACGTTGGTAATCCCTAAGTTATTCTTTTGTGTATTAATTGCTTTCTTTTGTCCTTGAAAAGCTCCTCCAATAACAACCTCTTGCATCAATACTCCTTCATTTAAAACGATATCTTTATCAATCGTTTTTCCTTTGGGAACAATGAGTGTTGTTTCAATGGGATTATATCCCACATAAGTAACTTTTACTTTGTAAGTTCCTGGTTTTAGGTTAGGAAGTGTATAAAAGCCATTAGCATCACTAATAACCCCTGTCTGCAATGCCTCGATGAAAATCGAAGCTCCAGGAAGCGTCTCCTGTGTATTATCAATAATACGACCACGAATTGCGCCATAGTTCGCATTATCTATCACATCATTAGCGAAAGTATTAGTAAAAACTCCCGACATAAGTAGCAGAACAGAAGCGACTCTTACAATTTTTTTCATATACAATTTTTTGTATTAATTAATCTTGCGCAAAAGTAGGAAGTTAACATTACTTAGCCACTACGAGAGTAAAACAAGAGCGTGACATATCTATTTCATTTATATTACAGAGGGGAAGGCCGATGGAAAAACAGGCCATCTATTTAACACTTAGAGTCAATTAAAGAGAGAAAAAGGGGTTTGAATAAGCTTATCTTACTAATAATCAAAATAACATTAACATTCATTTGGGGTAGGAAGGAAGGATTAGTACCTTTGTGAAGTAAACTTCGACAGAAAATCAAACATTTAATAGAGCACAATATGAAAAGAGTATTTCTATTAATTATCTACCTTATTAACACAACTTGCCATCTGTTCGCATTTTCAAATAATGAGTACATTCTATGTATAAATTCTTATACAGATGCCTATCCATGGAGTAATCGAATCATTTATCAGCTGACTGAATATGCTCAAACACAACCGAATCTATCTATATCAGTTGAACATATACAGATGCTTTTGGTCAGAAATCAGAAAGACTTTGAAGGATTCAAAGAGAGTTTGTTCGAGATTTATGGGGCCAATAAACCAAGAGTACTCATATTGCTAGGTGCTCCAGCGTTTGCATTGCGCGATAAGTATAGAGAGATGTGGGGCGATATACCCATTATATTATACTCAGCATGCAACTATGTAGGAGAGGCTGATTTCTATTTCGATGAAAACTCAATACCTAATGACAAACGTATTCCTATCTTAGAGCTTACGAATGAGTACAATACAACCTTCTTTTACAGCAATCTCTTCTTAAAAGAGAACTTGGATTACATTAAATTAAGGCACCCTCAACTAGAGAGTCTTATCTTTATAAGAGATACTCGACAGATTAATGAAGATATAGAAACCGATTTAAGAACTATTCTTGCCCGTGAACATCCTGGAATTCAGCTACTCTCCTTTACCCCCATGCAGATGAATAGCAATCAGCTATTAAGCTTGTTAAATAATATAGATGCTACCCAAACGGCTATTTTGTTTTCCTCTTGGTTCTATATCAATAAAACCAAACGAGGTGAATCTATAGTAAGTAATACCAATTTACTAATAAGCACCTGTAAAACACCCATATTCACCTTAAACCTCGGTGATATTATCACCTTTGGTGGGGGCATGCATTCGGGAGTTACCTTTGATTATGGAGAGTTTAGAAACAGTTTTTCAACCACTCTTGATAAGATACTTAATCAAGGGATTGAACCCCGTCACCTGAATTCATACTATCCTACCGCAGGCAAACCTTATGTACTCTGCAATATAGCCTTCCCTCGTGGCCTTACCTATTCTGATTTCCCGCCTGAAACTCAATTCCTAAATGCACCACCCTCCTTATTTGAACAATACAAAAAAGGAATACTTGCATGTATATTAATCATTGGAGCTAGCTCTCTCTTTTTCTTCTACCGCCTTCGAATTTTAAAAGCGAAAGAATCTATAACCAAAGAGTTACTGGCAAAACAAGAACAGCTTATTAGAGAGCTAAACATCGCCTTAAAATCGGCAAGTACAGTAAGATGGAGGCGAGATGAAAGCAGTGGTCAAGTTATTATGATGGATTACAACATGAATGAAGTGAACATTACAATTGACGACTCCTTTCAGCTAGTTGAAACATTAGAGGAGGCCAACAAACTACAAGAGTTTCTTAAAAACCTATCCGACGATAAAATTAGTAGTATCGTTATACATCACAAAACTCCTTGGGATTTAAGATACAAGCCCTATGAAGTATCGGCTGTAGCAATAAGAAATGATAAAGGAGAGCTAACTCAAGCAGCCTATGGAGTGTGCCGAGACATCTCCGAAACCTATTATGTACAAAAACAACTTGCAGGCAAAGTCGAATTACTCGAAACAATCAAGGAGTGTATGCCTGTGGGGTTGTCCATTTATGACAAAGAGGGAAACTTACAATCAAGCAACAAAGCAATCTCTCAATTCTTAGGCATAGATACCTCCCGAATAGCCTGCAATACCAATCTTTTTATAGGAGTTAAAGATGGAAATAGCTCGGTAGAGGGCCTCAGAAGAGGAGAATCAATAACCATTCAACGAAGCTACTCAGAGATTGAGTGGATTATTAAAGATGCCATCGTTGAAGGAGCTCCGCACGGCGATAATTTTGAATTTAGATGTACTCCCATCCTTAATGCCAAAGTTGAAATTGAAGGGTATGTCTCTATCTGTATAGACAAAACACAAGATAAACATATTCAAGAAGAGCTTCGAATAGCTAAGGAGAAGGCAGAAGAGTCAGGAAAACTAAAAACAGCTTTTTTGGCCAATATGAGCCATGAGATACGAACTCCACTAAATGCTATTGTTGGTTTCTCTGAGTTATTACAACATACAGAAGAGAGTGCCGAGAAGGAGGAGTATATCCGAATTATCAACTCAAATAATGATCTACTACTGAGACTGATTGGAGATATACTCGACCTATCAAAAATAGAGTCGGGCTTAGTAGAACTACGCATGGAGCAGTTCGATTTCAGCAGCTTCGTAAACGAAGCCTACTCTACACTCAAGCCACGTTGCGAAAGATCTGAAGTAGAGCTACAACTCCACAATCCATTTAGCAAATGCATAGTAACCCTCGATAAGAATCGATGCTTGCAAATTATAACCAACTACCTTAACAATGCAGTCAAGTTTACCACCGAAGGTTTCATTAAAATGGGCTATGACTACAAAGAGAATGGATTGGCTCTATTTGTACAAGATACAGGAATTGGTATTCCAGAGGAGAAAATGGATAAACTATTCCAGCGCTTTGGCAAATTGGATGATTTCGCACAAGGAACAGGACTTGGTTTATCCATTTGCAAAGCGATTGCAGAGACCATGAATGGCAAAGTCGGTGTAGAAAGCAGCGTGGGTCAAGGCTCTATATTCTGGGTTTGGTTACCCTGTGAGGCACAACTTGAGAGCTTGCAAGAGGTGGCAACTGATTCCCCCCAAAGAAGTATTAATAAAGGGAGTAAATCATCCTCAAAGATTGTAAAGAACATTCTTGTTGCAGAGGATAATGACAGTAACTATCTACTAGTTCATACCATTTTAAAAGGGTGCAACCTAACGCGAGCCGTAAACGGATATGAAGCCTTAGAGCTAGCCAAACAACATAAATTCGACCTAATTCTAATGGATATGAAGATGCCTAAAATGGGTGGATTAGAAGCAACAAAGAGAATTCGCACATTCGACAAAGAGACCGTTATTATTGCAGTTACTGCCAATGCGTTTGATCTAGACAAGGTAGATGCGCTGAAAGTAGGGTGCAATTCATTTATAGCAAAACCGATCAAACGAAAAGAGCTTGAGGCAGCCATAAGCGAATAAACGAAAACAAATAAAGAGCAACAAAGCAAATAGATTCACTATATTTGTAAAAGGAAATAGAGAGAATGAGCCATCGGAAAGTTCAACTAGTCTCGTACATCTTACCCTATATAGAACGATTACCTAATACAAACACCAAGCATGATACTTAACTACATCTGGATTGCCTTTTTTCTTATTGCCTTTGTGGTAGCACTGTTTCAACTTCTATTCACTGGAAATACAGCCATATTCCCAGAAATAATCAATGCCACTTTTAGCTCTTCAAAAACGGCCTTTGAAATCTCATTGGGTCTAACCGGTGTACTTGCTCTTTGGATGGGTATCATGAAAATTGGCGAAAAGGGAGGCGTTATAGATTTACTCTCTCGCCTACTCTCACCCCTATTTTGCAGACTCTTTCCCGACATCCCCAAAGGGCATCCCGTAACGGGAAGTATCTTTATGAATTTAGCAGCCAATATGCTAGGATTAGATAATGCAGCTACTCCTTTGGGATTAAAAGCGATGGAGGGGCTTCAAGAATTAAATACAAAAAAAGATTCGGCTACGAACCCCATGATTATGTTTTTGGTACTTAACACCTCGGGCCTTACATTTATCCCTATCACCGTAATGGTTTACCGGGTACAGTTTGGTGCAGCACAACCTACCGATGTATTTATTCCCATTCTACTCACCACCTTTATTGCTACCATAGCAGGAATTCTTGCCGTAAGTGCCTATCAACGCATTTCTCTCCTTAATCGCCCCATCCTACTCTGCCTAGGAGGGATGAGCCTCTTCGTAGGCTCGCTTATTTGGGCTTTTCATACCCTACCCAAAGAGCAAATTGATACCTACTCTACTACCATTGCCAATCTCCTACTCTTTCTGGTCATTATAGGATTTATAGCTGCTGGCATACGTCGCAAAAACAATGTATACGATAACTTTATTGAGGGAGCGAAAGAGGGCTTTCAAACAGCCGTTCGTATTATTCCCTATTTAGTTGCCATGTTGGTTGCTGTAGGTGTTTTCAGAGCTTCGGGTGCCATGGATCTCTTAATAACAGGTATTGAGAAGAGTGTCGAGTTTGTTGGCATCAAGAGCGATTTTGTAGCTGCACTTCCTACGGCACTGATGAAACCTCTAAGTGGAAGTGGGGCACGGGGATTAATGGTCGATGCCATTAACACCTATGGAGTCGATTCATTTGTTGCACGCATGGCTTGCACTTTTCAAGGAGCAACCGACACCACTTTTTACATCTTAGCGGTGTACTTTGGCTGTGTAGGAGTAACCAAAACTCGCCATGCAGTCTCTTGCGGATTAATTGCCGATGGCGTAGGAGTTATAGCAGGTATCTTTATTTGCTATCTTTTCTTTGGATAGGTCCAAAAAAGCATTTCTTCCTTGTTTTACTTCATTTTCAAAACTTTTTTTATTCTTTCACCCAATCTAAAGTGCTAGTTAACAAGATACAATGGTGAAAGTAAAGAATCATTACAGAGTGAATTATTTAAGAAAATGGCAGAGAGTGAATGGTTCATATTAAGAAAAATAATCTATTCAAATGGGGGGTAAACCAATCGTACGCATTACCTTTGCAGTCATAAAAGTAAAGCATATACCAATATGATAAATTATCACTGCGAAGAGATTGAAATGCCTAGCCTAAACCAGGCTGCAACTACCCAATGGATTAAAGATGTAGCGGCTAGTTACCATAAACGTGTAGGAGAAATAAACTACATATTTTGCTCGGATGAGAAAATTTTAGAGGTAAATCGCACCTACTTAGAACACGATTATTACACCGATATTATCACTTTTGATTACTGCGCAGGAAATCGAATAGCAGGCGATTTATTTATAAGTCTAGAGACCGTGGCTACCAATGCCGAGGCGTTTAATCAACCGTACGAACGTGAACTCTATCGAGTCATTATTCATGGTATTCTACACTTGTGTGGCATTGACGACAAAGGGCCTGGAGAACGAGAAATTATGGAAGAGGCCGAAAATCGCGCACTCCTATTAAGAACTGCATAAATAAAGAGCCTCTCTTTTGTCAATCACTTCTGACAAAAGAGAGGCTCTTTCTCTACCGAGTATTACTTAAGAAAGAGTTATTCAAGAGCAGTAAGTCTCATGGCTTTCTTAGGGCAGGCATTTACACAGCTACCACACTTCAAGCAGTCACTATGCAAGTATCCCACTTCGGCTCCTTTGGCTTCGTAAACAGGTAGCTGCATGGGGCAACTCTTTTCACAGCGTTTACACAATACACAATCATCAGATACTTTTACGGTAGAAAGCGTTGCTTTAGGTGCTTTGGGAGACGCCCAAGCCGACAATGTTCCCATTGGGCAGAAGCTACACCAAGTACGAGGAGCATAGAAAATGGCCAATACGATACCTACCACTGTCGTTACAGCTATAATTACCCAGAATACGCGTCCAATGGCCGAAATATCTCCCCAAGCCGAGGCCATTTGAACACCAAACATCGTAAAAATAAAAAGGAGCATAAAGCTACGAAATGTAGTAGAGCGCATCCAAGTAGGGATGGGCTTCTTACGACTTATCTTTCCAATTAGTTTATCGTATAGATTTCCTCGTGGACAATAATTGCCACACCAAAAACGACCTTTATAGATGGCAACCAAGGGAGGAGCAATCATACAAATAAGGGCTATTAACCCAACTATTGGGTAGAAAAAAGCAACTACCAGGTAAGCTAGTAGAATAAAATAGAGCATAAAAAAATAGTGTTTTAACTCTGGCCAACTCTTTAGAAGCTAGCAAACAGAGGCTTGACTGGTACTATAAAGTCAAGTTAATTGAATAATGAATTCTCTATGATTATTGACAGAATAATGGATCGAGAGAGGCTGGAATAGCCAAATCTTTACATTTAATTGCAGCAAGTAACTCTGCGCCTTTAGGTGTAAGAGAGAAGAACATTTGGCGCTTGTCAGTTTTGCCTAGTGTGCGCTTTAGTAGCCCTTTTTTTTCGACAGCTGCAAGTACCTTTGAAGTATTCGACAAGGTAAGCCCCAGCAATTCCCCAATTTCACTCGATGTTAACTTTTTCTCTTCCGACTGGCAAATGGAACAAAGTGCCATTCCTTCATTCAGGCAAATTCCGTAACAAGCTATAAACTCTTGTTCAAATTGCATAATGCTTCGTTGGATATCTCGTATTTTACACAATCTCTTCATTGGACTCTATTTTATAGACAGCTCTCTTGCCACATATTTTTATACATTTGCCACACTTTACACACTTCTCATTATCTATTACAGGCACTCCAACCCCCTCCTGCATGATAGCTCCTGCAGGGCATTGAGCTATCATGGGGCAGGTATGGTTTTGTGGACATCTATTCGTATCAACAGCTAAGCGCATTCTTATTTCTTTAAAAGAAGTTGATCAATAGCCTTTCTAAAATCTGCTTTACCCATTGCACCTTGTGCCATCTGTGGTTGCCCATTCATCGGAATGAAAAGCAAACTGGGTATGGATCGAATTCCGAAAAGTGCTGCTAGCTCCTCCTCCTTTTCAGTATCGACTTTGTAAATTACAATACTATCGTCATACTCTTGAGCCAATTCTTCGAGTATAGGAGCAACCATTTTACAAGGGCCACACCACGAAGCATAAAAATCAATCAATGCCGGTTTATTGCCTAAATAGTTCCACTCACTTGGATTGGTTTCATAATTAGCCACTTTCTCAAGGAAAAGTGCTTTGTTTAACTCTACTGTTCCCATTTTAGTTACTGTTTTAATCTGATTATTGGTACTTTTAGTTCCATTCGTGCAACCTGAAAGAGCAAAGAGTGTTGCTAGTCCAAGTGCAGAAAGTGTATAAATTCTCATTATGCTTACGTTTTAAATAGTTTCCAATGGAAACAACACTGCAAAGGTAATAGTCCTTTCGGGATATACAAACTTTCCTTTGGAAAATATTCATAAAAGAAAGTATTATAGATTGCGCCAATAAATCGATGAAAGTGGTTCAGCACGCTCCCAAGCATAAGAAAAAGAGAGTGCCATTTCACCCTACAGAAAAAAAGAAGAGATAATCTTCTCAGAACTAAATAGGTGTAAAATAGTACTAAACCTATTTTCTAAGAATGCCCCTCTCTACCCCTTCATTCAACAACTTTTCAGCATACTCCCAAATCGTGTTCGATCCCTCCTTCATGACTACTTTTTTTCCATAAACCATATGAAAGGGAACGTCATACTCACGCCACGTTCCTCCATTGTTAGAGCTATTCTGTAGTAACGGTTCCAATCGATCCATTGTTTTGGCAAATCTTGCCTCGTCTGTCTCCCCCTGCTCAAATTCGGTCCAAATAGCAATAAACTCTTCAGCCTGCTCTGCGGGAAGAATACCAAAAATTCGTTGGGCTGCAGCCAACTCTTCCTCGGTATTCGTATGATTCTTTGCTCCGTCATAAATAAATGTATCGCCTGCATCAATCTCAACCACATCGTGTATTAAAACCATTTTAACCACTTTAAGCACGTCGATTGGTTTATTGGAATGCTCAGCTAGTATCAGAGTCATCATAGCTAGGTGCCAACTATGCTCGGCATCATTCTCACATCGGTCGCTATTAAATAGTTTGGTTCTGCGTTGAATGTATTTCAACTTATCTATCTCTTTAATGAAGTCGACTTGCTTCAGTAGGTTTTCAATTCGCATGGTTCTCTATTAATTGTTTTACTAAGAGACAAAGATAACTCCTATGGCAATCCCCCAATTGCAATAGGAGTTATTTTTTTGGATTAAAGATTCTATCTCTTCGCAAATCTAACGTTACCTTAATCCCTCTCATTTCGTCGAAATTAGCACGCTCCCCCCCTCTTAGTGAGAAGCAATTTGAGTGCTTTTCCCTTCTTTCACATCTCCCACCCTTTTCTAACGAAACTCTCTCCTACTATGTGCCAACTTTTTTGTACTTTTGCAGAGATTAAAAGAATTGATTCTATGGAATTTAAGTATGATGTTTTAGTAATTGGTGCAGGGCATGCCGGATGTGAAGCAGCTGCAGCTGCAGCCAATCTGGGATCGAAGACGTGTCTCATCACCATGGACATGAATAAGATAGCTCAAATGAGTTGCAACCCTGCTGTAGGGGGCATCGCCAAAGGGCAAATTGTAAGAGAGATTGATGCACTGGGTGGATACATGGGATTGGTAACTGATCGCACCTCCATTCAGTTTCGTATGCTAAATCGTTCGAAGGGACCTGCTATGTGGAGCCCCCGCGCACAGTGTGACCGTGCCAAGTTTATTTGGGAGTGGCGCGAAATATTGGAAAATACTCCCAATCTAAACATTTGGCAAGATACGGTAGACGAAGTGCTCGTCGAGAACAACCAAGTTACGGGAGTTCGGACAAGCTGGGGAGTTACTTTCCATGCCAAGTGTGTGGTACTTACTACAGGTACCTTTATGAATGGATTGATGCACATTGGTAGCAGATCTCTTCCAGGTGGTCGTTGTGCCGAGCCTGCATCGTATGGGGTAACGGAATCGATTACCCGTCACGGTATCGTGGCAGGACGCATGAAAACAGGTACCCCCGTACGCATCGATGGGCGTAGTGTAGACTACAGCCTAATGGAACCGCAAGCAGGCGAAAGTGACTTCCATCGTTTCTCATTTATGGAGGAGCCGCGTCAGTTAAAACAGTTGGAGTGCTTTACTTGCTACACCAATAATGAAGTACACGAAGTACTACGCAGTGGACTCAAGGAATCTCCCCTATTCAACGGACAGATTCAAAGTATTGGGCCACGTTACTGTCCAAGCATCGAGACCAAGATTGTAACCTTTGCAGACAAGGAGCAACACCAGCTCTTTTTAGAACCAGAGGGTGAAAGTACCCAAGAGTACTACTTAAATGGTTTCTCATCATCGCTTCCCATGGAGGTACAAATCGAAGCTTTGAAAAAGGTACCTGCATTCAAAAATCTAGCGATCTACCGTGCAGGCTATGCCATTGAGTACGATTACTTCGATCCTACACAACTCAAGCATACGCTGGAAACAAAGTTGATTGGCAACCTATTCTTTGCAGGACAGATTAATGGTACCACCGGCTACGAAGAGGCAGGTGGACAGGGTTTGATGGCAGGTATCAATGCACACATCAACTGTCACGGTGGTGAGCCCTTTGTCTTAGGAAGAGACGAAGCCTACATTGGCGTACTTATCGATGACTTGGTTACAAAAGGTGTAGATGAACCCTACCGCATGTTTACCTCACGTGCCGAGTATCGCATCTTGCTAAGACAAGACGATGCCGATATGCGTTTAACCGAAAGAGCTTATCAACTAGGGCTAGTAAAGCAAGATCGATACGATGCACTCTGCCGCAAACGCGAAATAATTGAAAGCGTCGTCACTTTTGCTAAAGAGTACTCCATTAAAGCTGCCTTGATTAATGATGGTTTGGAGCAGATTGGAACCACCCCCCTAAACCATGGGTGCAAGCTTATTGATTTAATCAGCCGTCCACAAGTTACACTCAAAAACATAGCTCCACTGGTACCTGCTTTCCAAGCACTACTTGACGAGATTCCTGAGCGTAGAGAAGAGATTATAGAGGCAGCAGAGGTTCAGATGAAATACCAAGGATACATCAATCGAGAACGATTGATTGCTGAGAAGATCCAACGCCTAGAGTCGGTACGTATTCAAGGCCGTTTTGATTACGACTCACTCCAATCACTCTCTACGGAAGCACGCCAAAAGCTGAAGAAAATTGATCCAGAAACCTTGGCTCAAGCAAGCCGCATTCCGGGCATCTCACCAAGCGATATCAATGTGCTACTGGTACTCATGGGCCGATAAAGGACATTGTTCCACGTGAAACAAATAGTTTAATTAAACATTCTAATAAATTGAAAATGAGAAAAGAACTGTTACTTCAAAACATACGGGAAATACCAAACTTTCCTATCGAGGGGATACTCTTTTACGATGTAACCACACTCTTTAAAAACCCAGAGTGCCTAAATGAGTTGATTGAGGTTCTTTACCAAATGTACAAGGATAAAGGGATTACCAAAGTGGTAGGTATAGAATCAAGAGGTTTCATTCTAGGGGGAGCATTGGCAGCTCGTTTAAATGCAGGTTTTGTAATGGCTAGAAAACCGGGTAAACTACCTGCTGAAGTGATAGAGGTAACCTATCAAAAAGAGTATGGAACCGACACCATTCAGCTACACAAAGATGCTATTGATGCAAACGATGTAGTGCTACTTCACGACGATTTACTAGCTACAGGCGGTACAATGGCAGCTACCTACAAGCTTGTAAAATCATGTGGCGTTAAGGAAGCATTCGTCAATTTTGTTATCGAATTAGAGGAGCTAAATGGAAGAAAAGCCTTTACTGAAGAGGTTGAAATCACATCGCTGCTTCAACTCTAAGCCTACTTTAGGAGTAGCCTATACCACGAAACTACTCCTAAAGTAATCTATCCTAAGGCAAAAAAAAGGCCCATTAACCGAGAAAGAGGCTCCATTTTACGCTAGCAAGAACTTCAATTATATCATGAGTAGTGAAGAGAAGAATCTAGAAACGCACCTTAAAGGAATTGTTTCAAACCTCCCTGAGACCCCAGGTATCTACCAATATTTCGATAAAGAGGGTACGATTATCTACGTAGGAAAGGCAAAAAACCTAAAACGTAGAGTCTCCTCTTATTTCAACAAAGAGCAAAAGATAGGTAAAACACGGGTATTGGTCAGTAAAATTTGCGATATCAATTACATTGTCGTAAAGAGCGAAGAGGATGCACTGTTGTTAGAAAACAACCTTATCAAAAAGCACAAACCACGCTACAATGTATTACTAAAGGATGATAAGACCTATCCATCTATCTGTGTAAGTAACGAATTCTTTCCACGTATTTTCAAAACAAGGCAGCTAACCAAAAATGGAGCGACCTACTACGGCCCCTACAGCCATTTGCCCTCGTTAAATGCGCTTCTAGAGCTTATAAAAAGACTCTATCCTATTCGTACTTGCAAGCTCAATCTTACGCCCGAAACCATTCGTCAAGGCAAATTTGAGGTCTGTTTAGAGTACCATATAAAAAACTGCAAAGGCCCTTGTGTAGGTGCTCAAAGCATGGAGGAGTATACACAGAACATTGTACAGGTTAAACAGATTCTAAAAGGTAATACCAAACAAATAAGCGATACTCTACTGAAAGATATGGAGCAATTGGCTGCAGAATGGAAGTTTGAAGAGGCACAAAAGCTAAAAGAAAAGTACGAATTAATCGAAAACTACCGAGCAAAAAGTGAGGTGGTACCCTCATTTATTGATCAAGTAGATGTCTTTTCCATCGAGATGGATGAGAGCAGAGCCTATATAAACTACCTACACATTACCAACGGATGCATTAATCAGGCCTTTACTTTTGAATACAAAAAACAACTCGACGAAAGCAAAGAGGAGTTGTTGGAGCTTGGCATTGTAGAGATGCGCGAACGCTATGGAAGTGTATCAAGAGAGGTGATTGTTCCCTTCGAACTAAACATCGAGATGAGCAACATTACCTTTACTGTCCCACAGCGAGGCGAAAAGAAACACCTACTCGATCTCTCCTTAATGAATGTCAAACAGTACAAGTTTGATCGATTAAAACAGGCTGATAAGCTCAATCCAGAGCAAAAAAAGACCCGTTTATTGAAAGAAATTCAGGAACAACTCAAACTACCCAAACTACCGATTCACATTGAATGCTTTGATAACTCAAACATTCAGGGGAGCGATGCAGTGGCTGCCTGCGTAGTCTTTAGAATGGGGAAACCCAGTAAAAAGGAGTATCGCAAGTACAACATACAGACCGTAGAGGGGCCCGATGACTATGCTTCGATGAAGGAGGTAGTTCGCCGCCGCTACTTGCGCCTACAAGAAGAGGGAGAAGCCCTACCCGATTTGATTCTGACAGACGGTGGAAAGGGGCAAATGGAGGTAGTAAGACAGGTTATAGAGGATGAGATGGGGCTTTCCATTCCCATAGCCGGACTCGCTAAAGATAGCAAACACCGCACCTCGGAGCTTTTGTATGGTTTTCCTGCCTTGACTATTGGTATCAAACAGCATACTCCGCTCTTCCATCTACTAGAAAACATACAGGATGAGGTGCACCGATTTGCCATCACCTTTCATCGCGATAAGCGTAGCAAACGTCAAGTAGCCTCGGTACTCGATCAAATAGAAGGCATAGGCGAAAAGCGTAAAACAGCCCTTTTAAAGGCATTTAAAAGCGTCTCACGCATCCGCAAGGCCTCGTTAGAAGAGCTTGCTGCAGTGGTAGGCATGCAGGCTGCTAAAAAACTAAAAGAAACGCTCCAAGCGTAATCATTTTTTTTCTACTTTTGTTTGGCATAATAAGAGCATATGAGAGTAATTATACAGCGTGTATCACACGCATCGGTCACGATTGAGGGAAACTGCAAATCGGCCATCAATGAGGGGATGCTAATCCTAGTAGGCGTAGAAGATGCTGATGAAAAAGAGGATGCCGAATGGCTCTGTAAGAAAATTATTGGGCTACGTATATTCGATGATGAAGAGGGAGTCATGAACCGTTCCATTCTAGAATCGGGCGGTGAAATCTTAGTCATTAGTCAATTTACACTATTTGCCTCCTACAAAAAAGGGAATAGACCTTCCTACATCCGGGCATCAAAACCCGACAAAGCAATTCCCATGTACGAATACTTCTGCAAGATACTCAGTGAAGGGTTGGGAAAATCAGTAGGTACAGGCCAATTTGGAGCTAATATGAAGGTAGAGCTCCTAAACGATGGCCCTGTAACCATCGCGATGGATTCAAAAAGAAAGGAGTAAATATGACCCTAAAAGAGGCACAAGAAGAGATTGACAAATGGATTAAAACCTATGGAGTTCGCTATTTCAGCGAGCTTACCAATATGGCTATACTAACCGAAGAGGTAGGCGAACTAGCCCGAGTAATTGCTCGTAAATATGGTGATCAATCGTTTAAAGCAGGCGAAAAAGAGAATTTGGCCGATGAAATGGCCGATGTTTTGTGGGTACTACTCTGCCTAGCCAATCAAACGGGTGTAGACCTAACTGAAGCGCTGGCACAAAACCTAGAGAAGAAAACAAAAAGAGACAAAGAGAGACATATAAACAATCCCAAACTATAAATTATGGAAGAAAACTATGGATATAGTTCTGCCAATGAGCAGGACAAATACCTCGATGTATTGGCTAAATACAACACCAATCTAAAAGATGAAGAGGTTAAAGAGAAGGTAGCGAAACTTATTGCAGAGAAAGTAGAAGCAAACAATACCCTAGAGGTAAAAAAACTACTTTTCAACTGCATCGATTTAACTACGTTAAAGTGTACTGACTCGGAAGAGAGCGTAATGGAGTTTACGGAAAAAGTAAACAAATATGCCGATACCTACCCAGACTTACCCAATGTGGGTGCTATTTGTGTATACCCTAACATGGCCGAAACCGTAAAGAATACACTCGAAGAGAAGGATATTGAGATTGCCTGTGTATCGGCTGGATTCCCCTCTTCACAAACATTTATTGAGGTGAAAATTGCAGAAACGGCATTGGCTATTCACGCAGGAGCTACCGAAATAGACATTGTTATTTCAGTAGGTAAGTTCCTTCGTGGTGACTATGAAACGATGTGCGAAGAGATTCAAGAAATTAAAGCCGTTTGTGGTTCAAAACACCTCAAAGTCATTCTAGAATCGGGCATACTCGAAAAAGCATCAGAAATTAAGAAAGCATCCATTTTATCGATGTATGCAGGAGCTGACTTCATCAAAACATCAACGGGTAAAGAGAGTGTAGCAGCTACGCCAGAGGCGGCATACGTAATGTGTGAAGCCATTAAAGAGTACTACAACAAGACCAAAGTAAAAGTAGGATTCAAACCCGCAGGTGGTATCAATACACCTCACGATGCTTTGGTGTACTATACCATCGTAAAAGAGGTGCTAGGCAAAGAGTGGTTAAACAACAAACTATTCCGTTTAGGAACTAGCCGCATGGCCAACCTACTTCTTTCAGAGATTGTGGGCGAAGAGGTAAACTGCTTCTAAGCAAAACATAAGAGAGGCTGTTAAGCCTAAAAAAAAGCAGCCAGTAGAGGGTTTCTAACTCCTACTGGCTGCTTTTGTATATCGGTCTAAATACTACTTGGTACGCTCGGTTATAAAGTGAATATAACCAATAAAGGCGGCTCGTAGTGCCTCGTCCATATCCGAAGAAAGCAATGCAATGGCTGAATCACAGTAGCACTTAATCTGCTCCTCGGCATATTCTATACCGCCATTCTCCTTCACATAGAGAATGAATGTACTCATTTCCTCTTCAGAAGCCTCTTGTTTCTTTATCTTTAAAGCAACTTCTTGCATAGAGAGATTGGGGTATTGATTCAATACATAAAGTGCAGGAAGGGTTAGTTTCCCCTCTTTAAGATCATTTCCTGAAGGTTTTCCAATCTCTTCCGAAGAGAGATAATCAAGTAAATCGTCTTTAATTTGGAATGCAACACCCATCTTTTCTCCGATTAAAGCGGCCATTTCCAAGCCTGTTAAATCACCTCCTGCAGCTAGATAACCCGCTTCGCAGGCAGCAATAAAGAGTGCGGCTGTTTTCTTTTTAATTACGTCAAAATAGGCATCCATAGAGAAGGATTCATCGTAAACGGTAGCAATCTGGGCAATTTCGCCATCGGCTAATTGTTGTCCCAAACGAGCAATTAACTCTACCACCTCTGTACGTCCGGTGAGTGCCGCTTGGCGTAAGCTCGTAGCAAGTATGAAATCGCCTACCAACACTGCAAGTGAGTTATTGTAAATACCCTTTACCGAAGACTGGCCCCTACGCTGATCACTATCATCGACTACATCATCATGAATTAAACTGGCAGTATGTAGCAATTCGAGCGAAATAGCTGCTCGATAAACAGCCATACTGACCTCACCAGTAGCCTTTGCCATAAGCAATGTGAGCACTGGGCGCATTAATTTACCCTGTTTTTGTTTAATGTAGTTTAGGACCTCACTAAGTAACGGATTGGTACTACTTAGTGATTCTTCAAAGAGTGATTTGAAGGTTTCGAACTCAGCAGCAATCGGTTTTTTTATGAGGTTAAGTTTCTCCATCTTAGCTTTATTTATAGTACAAAAGTAATAATAAAAACAGTGTGTGAGTTATTTTATTTGTACTTTTACTTTCAACTAATTATTTTTAAGGATGGAAAAACTATTTCTACTCGATGCTTATGCATTAATATACCGCGCCTATTACGCATTTATTAAGAGCCCAAGAATAAATTCAAAGGGTTTTAATACTTCGGCTGTACTGGGATTTGTCAATACGCTTGAAGATGTTTTAAAGAAGGAGAACCCCACACACATCGGGGTAGCATTCGACCCTTCAGGGCCTACATTTAGACACGAAGCGTACGAGGCATATAAGGCACAGCGGGAAGAGACCCCCGAAGCCATCCGCTTATCTGTACCTATTATTAAGCAAATCATTCGCGCCTACCGCATTCCAATCTTGGAAGTTAGTGGCTTCGAAGCAGACGATGTCATTGGTACACTCGCTACACAAGCCCATCAAAAGGGGATAAAAACGTATATGATGACTCCCGACAAGGACTACGGGCAATTGGTTACAGAAAATGTATTTATGTACCGACCCAAGTATGGCGATAAGGAGTTCGAAGTACTAGGCATAGAGGAGGTAAAAGCGAAGTTCTCCATTGAATCGCCTCTACAGGTTATTGATATGTTGGGCTTGATGGGAGACTCCTCCGATAATATTCCAGGCTGTCCGGGTGTAGGCGAAAAGACGGCACAAAAGTTGATTGCACAATTTGGAAGCATTGAAAAATTGTTGGAGAATACGCATGAATTAAAAGGCGCACTCAAGACCAAAGTAGAAACCAATGAAGAGAAAATTCGTTTCTCAAAGTTCCTAGCAACCATAAAAATTGATGTACCGATAGCACTTGAGTTAGACCAGTTGGTACGCGAAACTCCCAACGAAGCCGAGCTTCGCCCCATCTTTGAAGAGATGGAATTTAGAAATTTAAGTGACCGCATCTTTGGAAAGAGAGAAGAGGTGACTACACCTAAAAGTAGCACAAAGAAAAAAGCAAGTGCTCCTACCCTATTCGATAATCAACCCTCTCTGTTCGATCAGGCAACAGACGAGAAAAAGAGTTCTTCTCAAGCCTCTCAGGCTGATCTTTTTGCAGGCAACGGTTCGAATGATCTATTTTCGTCCAATCTAAACACACTAGAAAACCTCCCTTACAAATACCATCTCGCTGATAATGAGAGAGAAATCGAGTTATTGATTCAAAATATTTTGACATCGAAATCTTTCAGTTTAGATACAGAAACCACGGGAACTGATCCAATCACAGCCGAACTGGTAGGAATGAGCTTTAGCTACCAAGCAAATGAAGCCTTTTATGTACCTGTGCCTGCCGATAGTGCCGAAGCAAGAAAAATTGTTGCCTACTTCGATCCACTCTTCCAAAATGAACAAATTGAGAAAGTGGGACAAAATCTAAAATACGATTTAATTGTTCTTCATAAATACGGTGCACAAATCAAAGGGCCTTTGTTCGATACCATGGTTGCTCACTATGTGCTCCAACCCGAACTACGTCATGGCATGGATTACTTGGCCGAAATTTACCTAAACTACGAAACAATTAAAATTGAGACCCTCATCGGTGCTAAGGGAAAGAAGCAAGGCTCTATGCGCGACCTCTCTCCTACGGAGGTTTACAAGTATGCCTGCGAAGATGCCGATGTGACACTGAAGCTAAAACATATTTTGCAGCATGAGTTAGAGACGAATCAAGTTACCTCACTTTTCTATGATGTAGAGATGCCACTTGTGCCTGTACTTACCTATATGGAAGAAAATGGAGTGCGCGTAGATACCGAAGCACTCAAACAGACCTCGGAACTCTTTACAGCACGCATGCAACAATTGGAAAACGAAGTACACGAGCTAGCAGGCATGGCGTTTAATCTCTCCTCGCCCAAACAGGTAGGCGAAGTACTCTTCGAAAAATTAAAAGTAAGCGACAAGGCGAAAAAAACGAAAACTGGTCAATACAGTACGGGCGAAGAGGTTCTAGAAGGATTGCGTGATAAACACCCCATCGTGGGAAAGATTTTACAACATAGAGGTTTGAAAAAACTACTCAGCACCTATATAGATGCACTTCCATTGCTAATAGACGAGAAGAGCGGAAATATACATACCTCATTCAACCAAACGGTAACTGCAACGGGTAGATTGAGCTCTAGCAATCCCAATTTACAGAACATCCCCATTCGCAATGAAGATGGAAAGGAGATACGAAAAGCCTTTGTACCCGATGAAGGATGCCTCTTTTTCTCGGCCGACTACTCGCAAATTGAGCTACGCATTATGGCTCACCTAAGCGAAGATGCCGCCATGATTGAGGCATTTAACAGCGGTGATGATATTCATGCAGCTACAGCAGCCAAATTATACAAAATAGCAGTTGAAGAGGTTACACGCGATCAGCGAAACAAAGCGAAAACAGCCAACTTTGGAATTATCTATGGCATCAGCGTATTTGGTTTAGCCGATCGAATGAATGTGCCCAGAAGCGAAGCCAAAGAGCTTATTGAAGGCTATTTTGAGACCTATCCACGCATTAAAAGTTACATGGACGAGAGCATAGAGCGAGCCAAAGAGAAAGGCTATATAGAGACCCTACTCGGGCGTAAGCGCTATCTACCCGATATTCACTCACGAAATGCCGTAGTAAGAGGCTACGCAGAGCGTAATGCGATTAATGCGCCCATACAAGGAAGTGCAGCCGATATTATTAAAGTAGCCATGGTGCGCATCTTCCAACGCTTCCAAGCAGAAGGGATAAAATCGAAAATGGTTTTGCAAGTGCATGATGAACTGAACTTTAGCGTATTTCCGGAAGAAAAAGAGAAAGTACAACAAATTGTTATAGAGGAGATGCAGGCTGCATATCCTATGAGAGTACCTTTAAAAGCCGATTTTGACTGGGGAAAGAATTGGTTAGAGGCGCACTAACAAGTGGGGAATTTATAAAATATTACAATTCCATATGGAAAAGAGAGGCACAATGCTGAATAATTGTTAATTCATTGACCATTTGCTTATTCTTGTAGAGAATTATTCGAAAATAATTGGTTCGTATCATTACTCATTGTATATTTGCGGCATATTAATAAACATATTGATAGTTACAATCTAAATACTAATAGTCATGAAAACAATGAATGTACGCAAATTCTTAGTTGCTTTTGGAATTATGTTAGCTACTAATGTAGCGTGCTTTGCAGCAACTCCAGGCGACAACCTTATTTACAACGCAGAAGAGGTAAATGGCGTGGTCGTTTCTGAGACTGTCTACAAAATGAATGGTGCTATGCTTACCAATCACATTAAGCATAACTACCAATATGATACCAACCAACAGCGTATAGAAGATGAAACACAAAAATGGAACAGCAACAAGAATTGCTGGGAAAATGATTTGTGCATCCGCTTCGAATATGCAGGAAAAAGCGTAACAGCTAACTATTACAAATGGAACAGCAAAAAGAAGGCGTATGTACACATACCCGAAATGACTGTTACAATGGATAAATAAGATCTCACTATAACCTAACACTTTTCATAAACTCTCAGAAAAAGGTAGCCGCGATGGCTGCCTTTTTTTATTTATACAAAAAGAATGGTTATCTTTGCAACCCTAATTAAAGAGGTAATAATCATAAAAACAACTAGATAATGGCTTTACAATGCGGTATCGTCGGCCTTCCTAATGTGGGAAAATCGACTCTTTTCAACTGTCTATCCAATGCAAAAGCACAAGCTGCTAACTTCCCTTTCTGTACCATTGAACCCAATGTAGGGGTCATTACTGTACCTGATGAGCGCCTAAATCAATTGGCAGAATTGGTAAAACCACAACGCATTCTTCCTACTACGGTAGAGATTGTCGATATTGCCGGATTGGTAAAAGGAGCCAGCAAAGGAGAGGGCTTGGGTAATAAATTCTTGGCTAACATTCGTGAGACAGATGCGATTCTACACGTACTTCGTTGCTTTGACGATGAAAATGTAACGCACGTAGATGGCAATGTAAACCCCGTTAGAGACAAAGAGATCATTGACTACGAATTACAACTTAAAGATCTTGAAACTATCGATACGCGCCTTCAAAAGGTAAAAAAACAGGCGCAAAGTGGAAATGACAAGACAGCAAAGCTTACATTCGAAGTCTTATCACGTTACAAAGAGGTACTAGAGCAAGGTAAATCGGCTCGTACAGTCACTTTCGAAACAAAAGATGAACAGAAGATAGCGAATGAGCTTTTCTTACTTACAACAAAGCCAGTGATGTATGTTTGTAATGTAGATGAGAAAAGCGCTGCTACAGGTAACCAATATGTAGATATGGTTCGCGAAGCTGTAAAAGATGAGCAAGCGGAAATTTTAGTGGTTGCTGCTAAAACAGAATCGGAAATTGCTGAACTAGAAACCTACGAAGATCGCCAATTATTCTTAGCCGAAGCAGGTTTGGAAGAGTCGGGTGTAGCACGTCTTATTCAAGCAGCTTACCAACTTCTTAACCTACAAACTTACTTTACAGCAGGTGTACAAGAGGTACGTGCTTGGACATTCGAAAAAGGATGGAAAGCACCACAATGTGCAGGCGTTATCCATACAGA
Source organism: Phocaeicola sp. (assembly GCA_051651025.1). Classification (GTDB taxonomy): domain Bacteria; phylum Bacteroidota; class Bacteroidia; order Bacteroidales; family Bacteroidaceae; genus Phocaeicola. The sequence continues at coordinate 6,722 of JBOFRN010000156.1, read as the reverse complement.
CTTCGAGAAAGGATTTATCCGCGCCGAAGTAATTAAGTTCGAAGACTTCATCCAATACGGATCTGAATCGGCCGTTAAAGAGGCTGGAAAAATGTCTGTGGAGGGGAAAGAGTATGTAGCAAAAGATGGCGACATTATGCACTTCCGCTTTAATGTATAACCGGTAATTCGAACAGATTTATAAAGCAAGAGGCTGACTCCCGATAAGGAGTCAGCCTCTTGCTTTATAGGGGCTCTCCTACCCCATTCAAAAATGCCATCTGGTACAAGCGCTTATGCAGCCTTGCATAAACGCTTGTACAGCCTTGTACAAACGGTTGTGCAGCCCTGCATAAGCGGTTATACAGCCTTGCACAAACGGTTGCGCAGCCCTGCATAAACGGTTGTGCAGAGACACATCACGATGTAGGTAAATTTAGCTATGAGAAAGGCGGGCAGAAATGAGAAATCCTCCGAAAGCATAAGCTCTCGGAGGATTCATTCTATAATAAACCTAATAATGGTAAAACCGATTAGGTAAAAAGCCTATTACATATTAGGACCAGCACCCCATTGTGGAGCACCTTTGTCTTGCCAAGGACGCTCTGCATTCAAAATAGTAGAGTTAGTAGATCCTTGAGGAGTCATAGTATAGCCTTGTGATTCGTAAGCAGCCATTTGATTTGCATACATCAAACTTGTCTCGTTAGGTACTCCTGTGTGGAAACGACGTGGGATCGTTGTTACATCCATACCATTGCCAGCATAGTCTTCACGAGCCACTAGTGTAGAGTTGAATTTAGGTAATCCCGAACGGCGAGCCGTTACAAAGTGTTCGTAAGGATACATCGTAAAGTGAATCAATTGTTGCAAGTACACTTTTTCCAATTGCTCATCCAATGAACCAGTTAATTGGTAGTCGGCAGAGTTAAGCATTGTTTCAATTTCGCCCGCTTTAAGCTCAATTGTACCTTCATGAACATCGTAATTATAAGTCGCATTATAGTAGGCAATTTGGTTTTTCTCTGCCAATAAATCATATTCACGAACCGACATTTCCAATCCTCTTTCATAGTAGGCAGAAGCTGATTTAGGAAGGCTAGCACCTAAAAGTTTCAATTCAGCTAGATAAAGATTTACCTCACCTGCACCCATGTATAGACCATACCAAGGACGGGGAGTCAGTCGCTCAATCGTTGGACCACCAGGTACAGTATTCAAAGAGAAATTAGCACGCCCTCTCATCATCTGATAATTAAACATAGAATAAGATAGGTATGTTTTTTGACCTGTTCCATCAGGTAGAGTCAATCTAAATCGGTTGGTATAATCGAACCAGTCACCGTATTCTGCTTGATTTAAATTGGCATTGTATGCCAATGGCAATCCATAATAACGAACCCAAGGTTCACCTGCACCTTTCCATGCAACGAATGTTTTTTTGCCACTATCATCAGTTGAAAATTCAACATTTTTTTCTACAAATTGAGGAATTGCTTTACCCTGATCGTAAAATGCCTGCACAATTGTAGCACTCCAATCATTTTTTTGGTAGCAAAAACGAACACGAGGATCAAGGTTAGAAACCATATAATCAACAAAACTTTGACTAGCTGCATTTCCTAACATCACATTGTCATTCCAGTTGTAGATGTAGTTTTGATCACCATTCGAGTTAGCTGTACTTTTGTTAAACAACATCGCATCAGCTAATTCGTTAATGTATCCGCAAGAAGCATTCGTTACTTCACTTGCAATTGCCAAAGCTCTACCTTTATCTTGAGAGATTAAACGAACAGCAATTTTTAGCTTTAAAGAATTAGCTAATTGGGCCCATTTCTTTACATCACCACGGAATACAATATCTTGGCTTCCAGAAAAAATCTGATTGGTGGCAGTGCTAAAGGTTATAATAGCTTGATCAAGTTCAGTTAACCACAAATCATATAATTCAGCTACTTTATCATATTTAGGAGTAAACGTACCTCCGTGGAGACCCTTGGCAGCCTCTGTATAGGTAATGTCACCGTTTATATCAGCAGCATTCAAACCCAAATAAATAGACATCAACTTGGTTGCAGCCTCTGTTTGAGCATGGCTTGCAGCATCCGCTTCAGACATTTGCGAACGTACAAATTCGATCTCGCGTAAATATTTTAGGGTTCTGATTACATCTACTCCACCCGTAGCAGTTGTTATCTTGACATTCTCTGTCATGCTACTAGTTGGTACTGCAAGTTGACTCCAGCTATACAACATAGGTGCATCATAAAACCAATACGTATAATCGTAAGGTTGGAATTCGAGTACACCTTGTGCAAATAGATAAGCAGGCTCAGCAGTAGGTACCTGTGAGGGATTCGTATTTATATCAGCAAACTCGTCACGGCAACTTGTCGTAGTAAGTGCAGCAGCGCTCAAGGCTACTGCTGCTATTAGGTGATTATATTTTTTCATTTTTATTTTATTTAATTCAGATACAAATTAGAAACTTGCATTAATTGTAAATGTATAGTTGGCAGTCAAACCATTAAAAGAACGCACACGGAATTCAGAAGCTGATGTACCACGCACTGATTCTGGGTTTTCACCGTTAGGCATTGAGTTAAGCAAATAACCTAAATTACGGCCAGAAAGAGCTAAATTCATGTTGCTAGCACCTAATTTTTTAGCGAACGATTGAGGAACACGGTAAGAAAGTGTAATCTCACGCAAAGCGATGTAGTTCAATTTAGTAAACCAATCCTCATTGATAGTACCTGTACCCCAAGAGTTGGTCCAATAGTGCCAAGTAGAAGCATGTTGAGGGTCTACAAGACCTTTGTCGTAAAGTTCTTGGTAAGTTTCACCACCTTGTGCCACTGTATAGTTACCATTGTTAGGTGTAGGAAGAACCACACCACCTTCGATAATACCTACAGGGATTACACCATCGTGATAAACTTTACCATCCCAAATAGATGTATAAGTCATACCACCATGAGCTTCATCACGCCATTGTAAAGAGGTGTTCGTTAAACCGTAAGTAGTACCGTAACGGCTACCATAAGAGGCTACATAACCACCAAAACGCATATCAAGAGCTGCATAAAGAGAGAAATCTTTGTAACGCACAGTTGTATTCAAAGAGCCTAAGAAATCAGGAACGATTGAACCAAGCTCTTCGGCTACTCCACTACGTTGGTAGTACATAGCACGCATACTACTGTAACGCGAAGTTGCGTCAAGAATTGGCAAACCTGATTCTTTGTCAATTTTAGGTTTTGAATCCGACATAATTGTACCATATGCTTCACCTACTTTAGCCACAGAACCTACACGGAAGTTACCATAAGCGATATCTCCTGAAAGTGTAATATATTCAGCTACATTTTCATGCAATTCAATAATCTTGCTCTCATTGCGTGTGTAAGTGAACCCTAAATCCCACGTCCAATCTTTGTTTTGGAAAGCAGTTGCATTTAAAGCTAATTCGATACCACTGTTTTGGATGTTACCAGCATTGACCAATTGATTTCTGATCCCCGATTCATAAGGCAAGCTAATCGACATGATTTGGTCAGTTGTATTCTCTTTGTAGTAAGTAGCATCTAGACCAATACGGTTGTTTAAAAATCTCCAGTCTAGACCAATTTCCCATGCATTTTTACGTTCAGGTCTTAGGTCCTGAGAGTATAGTGTTGTAGGAAGAGAGAGAGCACTTGCACTAAGACCATTATCCAGCTTTGAAGATAGCAGTGAATAAGCAGAGTTAATAACATATGCATCAGTATCATTACCAACTTGGGCCCAAGATCCACGAAGTTTAGCAAATGAAATCCATGTAGGCATCTTCTCTTTAAAGGTTTCATGAATCAACCAAGATCCTGAAACAGATGGATAATAGTAAGAGTAATTACCATGCCCGTTTGTATAAACCAAGGCAGATGACCAGTCATTACGTCCAGTTACATCTACGTACAATTGGTTTTTCCAACCCACACTGGCTTGAAAGGCCAAAGAAAGCATTCGCTTTTCACCTTCTATCACAGCACTATAACTAGGCGTATTCATTGAGTTACCAATAAAGTACTGATCGGCGATAATCAAACCACCTTCAGTGTTTTGGCCCATTGTTTGCTCTATATTGTTGTAAAACTCTCCACGGACAAAACCACCCAAACTCCAATCTCCAATTGACTTGTTCAACATGAAAGCTGCATTAAAATTGGTCTGTTCTTTTGTATATTGTCCAATTCCGTAGTAACCATTTTTATCATTTTCTGAGGCACTAGAAATAGCATTTCCCTGACCACGTCTTTTACTTTCATGACGTTTATAATAGTAGTTAAAGTTTCCTTCAGTTCTAAACTTCAACCAATCTGTAATGTCGATATTCAAAACTAGAGTAGGGCGAACAGAGGTCTCAGTTTGTGTATATTCATGCTCATACATTCTCCACCAGATATCACGACCAGGATTATTTCCATATTCGTCACTATTATTGATATTAGCTAATTGTCCATTACTCCCCATATATCTATTACGGTAATACTGTGTATCATAGCTACGTCCAAATGTGCCATCTGCAAAATACTCACCAATATTCATTTGTGCATTTCTAGGATTAGAGTTTGCAAATGAGATAGAAGCCTCAAGCTCTACTTTATTGGTAATTTTATGTGATGCTTTCGCCATAAATGCCAAACGGTCAAAGCTGTTGTTAGGCAATGTACCATCCGCATAACGGTAAGAAAGTGACGAATAGAATGAAGTCTTTTCGTTACCGCCACTTACTTGTACACTAGTATTGCTATTGAAACCTAAGTTGTAAGCATCTTTAAAGTTATTGTTGTTGGCACTGTATGCCATAGATGAGTAGTCATAGTTTTCGATAGTACGACCATCAAAAGCAGGGCCAAAGTGACGCGTGGTAGAACCAATTAATGTTGGGTAACCTCCAGCATTCAAATAGAATTGGTTCGCATTATCATAAGCAAAGTAATTACCATTTTCATCTTGTTTACCGTAAGCTACATTACCTGAGTAGTTACCATTACCATACTTATTTTGCAAACCAGGTTGTTTAAACATGTGATCAAAACCGAAAGTTTGCGTTACATTTACGCCAATTCCCTTTTGACCTTTACCCGATTTCGTTGTAATTACAACGGCACCATTCAGACCTCTCGATCCATAAAGAGCAGTTGCTGCAGCACCTTTAAGTACCGATATAGTCGCAAAGTCATCTGGATTTAAGTTTTTCAACTCATTACCATAGTCCGCATCTGTAGAGCTGTAATCAGCGTCTCCATCCTTAATACCGTTGTCCAGAATAACTCCGTCTACTACATAAATTGGTTGGTTATTTCCCCCTAAAGTAGAAGCACCACGAATCAATATTTTAGTCGATCCGAACATACCACCATCCGAACCAGAGATCTCAACCCCAGCTACTTTACCCTGTAAAGCCGATACAGGATTGATACCTTGTTTGTTCAAATCATCACCTTTTAACTCAGTTACGGCATAACCAAGTGCTTTTTCTGAACGTTTCATACCCAATGCAGTTACAACAACTTCATCAAGAGTTTCAGAGTCCTCTTTCAAGGTAATCTTAATAACGTTGCTAGAACCAACTGGGTATTCAATTGAAGAGTAACCAATGTAAGATACTTGTAGTACATCTCCAGATTTGGCATCTAGTGAAAAGTTACCATCAATGTCTGTGATAGTACCTACAGTGGTACCTTTTACAAGGATACTCACACCGATAAGTGGTTCACCAGTTTCATCAATAATTGTACCTGAAACAATATTTGCTTGCTGTACAGTGCTCACAGCATCACTGTTAGCAATAAGATGTCCCACAGCAGTGGATTCATCAGCTGCGTAAATAGACGCAACCGAAGGAATCAGTAAAGAGGCCATCAAGGCTGTTCTGACTCTTCGGTAATTATTCTCTCCAGTTGCTCTTAGCGAAAGGAGGGAGAAGAAATGATTCTTGCTCATGCTTTTCAAAATGGTATAGTGTAAAAAAAAATGTATTCACAAATCATATTTAAAAGTCTCATACAAAACAGATTAAACAGAAAAGCAAGAGATGTAAACAAATCAAAAATTAAAACTTACACCTTATTATAGAGTTAAGCAACAACTATAATTAAGTAATTATATTAAACACACAATTAACATCTCCTACAAATCGAATAACATTATGTTTTGTATTTGGGGCGCAAATATACAATAAATATATCATTTCAAAAACATAATTCTACAACTCCTCTTAGAATGTTACAATATGACTACAAACTCCATTAAAAAAAACAAAACACACAAAGAAAAATCATTACACTGCATTAAATTAATAGAAATTAAACAGCTGTTAGGGGTTTAAAATCACAATATACACTAAATATATATGCTCTTAATTAAAAAACACAAAAACAGAACAATCCATCAAATATTTGAGCAATTTTGTCAATATATATCAAAAAAGCAAGGTGTGAAGCTTTGTATTTTAACGATTACCCCCCAGCACAGAATAAAAACACTCCACCCCCTTGTCTTACCGCATGTGAAGGGAGTGAAAGCAAAAATAAGTAGGTTTCACTCAAACAATTATTGTAAGCCCTCAGTAAACTCCGTCTAGATCCATTGACTTTTCCTACTTACCTTTGTGGCTAAAACAATAATTATGGTCTATTGGAATTTAGCTTACTTCAAGCAGCTCTATGAGCAATACACTCGTTCAGGTATTAGTG
>JBOFRN010000155.1:0-1222 GCA_051651025.1 Phocaeicola sp. | reverse complement strand
GAGGAGAAGTGATGGCATATTTCTTAAAATAGATCGCGTGTTACAATCTCATCTTTCCAGTGGTGATCTTTGGGAAAGGCATCGCCACCCCACGCTCTCTTATTGGTCCAAGGACGCTCTGCATCGGTCCAGAAGCTGTGCGATGCAGGTAGGCCAAGTGGCAAGAAAGAGAGTGAAGTCATGTAAAGACTACCGTTGTTGGTGTACCAATCGGCCATCTCGGGTTGGTGACCGGCGAATCCGATGGTTAAGAACCCTTTCTCATTGAAATTCTCACGACCATCGTACATGCGGTGAAGTACCGCTGTTAGGGCACCACGCACCTGCCCGTTGCTAAGGGTAGCAGGTAGCGTTTGCTGCCAAGCCATCATAGCTAGCGGTTGCATAGCGGCAGTGCGGTAGGTCATAGAACGGCCTACAACGGGGAAAGTACCTTCGGGCGAGATGAAACGCTCTAGTACAATGCTATACTTTTGAGCACGCTTCAAGGCACGCTCGTAATACTTGCCGTAGTGAATGCGGGTATAGGCCTTGGCATCTTTCATGGCCTGCAAGGTCTCTAGATACATGGGGTGAAAAACGTAGCTGCTGTAGTAATCGAATGAGAACTCAGGACCATCGGCATACCAACCATCACCAGCGTACCACTCCTCTACTTTGCGAATAGCCGAGTTAATGCGGTAGGCATCGTAAGGTGCGCCTGCTTTGGCTAGAAAGGCCTCAATAATGGAAGAGAAGAGCACCCAGTTGGTGTAAGGAGGGTCAATGCGACGCATCTGCGTAAACTCTTCGATGTAGCGCTTCTTGGTGGTATCGTCAAGCGGCATCCACAATTGGTCGTAGGCACGCAAGAAACTCTCGGCTACATAAGCGGCATCCACCAAAGGTTGCCCCTCTTTGCGCCACAACAGGTAGTCTGGACTTTGGGGATCGACTGCATGCACATAACTCTGCAAAGCCCACTCACGCACCTGCTTGCGTTTTACCCCTTCGGCCGTATTGTCATCGGGTAGTGATAACCAAGGAGCCACACCCGCCATGAGGCGACCGAAGGCCTCCATGTAGGTAACACGGATATCGCGGTTGTCCCAGCTAGGGCTTGTTTCGACCAACATATTCTCTTGCAACTTGCCTTGCGCCATGTTGCTCAATACGGGTGCAGAGAGTTGGTACAACAGATCCACCCAATAGGCACGGTCTTTATTTTTAGGAGCCTCCAAAT
>JBOFRN010000154.1:0-1252 GCA_051651025.1 Phocaeicola sp. | reverse complement strand
ATAAGGTTGTTTACATCGAGTATATTGGGTATATTATGTATGGTTACCTGCTGTGAGGTAAGGAGTGTAGCACAAAGAATTTGAAGAACTTCGTTCTTAGCACCCTGCGGATGTATTTCGCCTTGAAGCTTGTGTCCGCCTTCGATTATAAATGAAGCCATGCAAAGAGAGGTTGATTAGTTATTGGGTTTTCTACGCTGGTTATTGTTGTTATTGTTCGTAGGACGCTGTTGACGGCGTGGGTTGAAGTTTCCTTGCTCATTGCGCAAACGAATATCCTCGGGTGCCAATTGAATAGCCCCTTCTGAGAGTTCACGTAAATCGGCCACAATCTTTTGGTCCTCTACCCCCTCTTTGTTCCAGTTCACCAACGAACGTTTCATTTGGCTCCCTAACATCGAAGTCAGTTGCTTTCTAGCAGCCCCCTCCTCCATTTCGGATGCCTTCTTAATCATCTGCTGCAAGAAACGTCCGTAGTGGCGGTAACGAATGGGTCCCTGTGGGTAGCTTAAGCAGTTTGGTCTAATACCCAAGTTCTCCTTCTTTACAATCTCGTAGGGATAATCAATATCGAGTTTAAAGTCGGCCATTATAGCCAAGTGGTCCCACAACTTGTGCTTAAAATCGGGCACATCACGCAGGTGTGGAAACATCCCCCCCATAATGTTAATAATCGTATGGGCACAACGTTGACGCTCGGCTCTATCCTCGATAGTTAACGCATGATCAACCATATTTTGTACACTCCGACCATACTCGGGTAGGGGCAGCGTGCGCTGCTGGGTATTATATTCTATCATTTACAATAAGTTTTTGGGTTTGGTAGCTACAAACTCCTTCAAATAGAAGGGCTCAAAGTAGGCTACATCTTTAAAATCACCTTGTGCTTTGGCTTTCTCGGCCAAGGGGAACATCCATTTAGCTAGCGGACGTACATCGTCAAGGAAGCGTGCATTGGGGTGTGTTAGTATCTCTCTACACTTGGCAGCGCCATTTCCGAAGAAGTAAACAGGCTGTTTCTCTAAGTACTCCAAGTAAGAGTTTTCGTCAATAATATCGGCCGCTGTATCGCGTACTACCTGTAGGGCACGGTCATAAATGGCCGAGTACACCTCCATACGGCGTGCATCAATCATGGGGCAAAGCAGTGCATTTTCGGGCAACTCTTCGTGCAGCAATACCGGTACCGAAAGCACCTGTAGCGTAGGCAATCCAATCAAAGGCAAGTTACGTCCGTAACAAATTCCTTTGG
>JBOFRN010000153.1:0-1171 GCA_051651025.1 Phocaeicola sp. | reverse complement strand
ATCTTTCCAACGCATATTCTCACCTGCAAACTCCCATTTGCGTTCGTCAAGTAGTGCTTTTAAGAAAGCCTCTTTCGATCCAGCTGCTGCCGATAGGTAGGCATCTACTTTACCTGCATCGGCTATAGCGCGTGCACGTACTTGGCGAAGTGCATCAATCGCTTTGGCTCCATTTTCGCCGCCAACTCCATTTTCGAGTTCATTTACTGCTTCGGCATACATCAATAGTACATCGGTATAGCGCATGTAGGGGAAGTTAAACCCGGTATTGTCCTTGCTATCTGCACCCATGGCACTGCCACTGCTTGCCCAGAATTTAGACCACTTGTTGTTGTGTACCGTATAGTCTGTGCGAATGGTAGGGGTGCCATCAAATAGGTAGTACCACATGCCATTTACATAGTCGCGGCGCACATCCTCTTCGTCGAACGAGAAGCGATAGAATGCGCTGAGGCGTGCGCCCCCGTCACTCTCTCCCCATACGTGGGTCGATAGCCCTTCGTACACTTCGCCTCTAGGTCCGTGTGAATAACCTACTCTTCCGGAGTTGTTTTTGGCAAATGGTATTTCGAAAATGGGGTCGTCATTTTTTACTACCGTGTAGTTACATTGGTTAATAAATACTTGGTTATAGGGCAAGTTCAAGGCGTGTGTGCCCGAGCTGATAACAGAGTCGCAATAGGCTCTGGCTGTTTGGTAGTAGGCTTGGTAGTTGGTGGGTCTCATCATGGTGCCGTAGCTAGTGGTGCTACCATCGACCGGACGTAGCGAGTAACCGCCACAGGTAAGGGCCATCCGAGCAATCATACTCCAACAAAACTCTTTCGATACACGCTCTACACCAGCCGATAGATTAGTGGCAAACTGCATGTGAGGAGCTACGGATGTTAAATCGTCAATCAGTTGGGTGTAAATCTCTTCTCGGTTTACTACGGGCATAATAAATGAATTGGCCTCGTAGTTAGGTGTTAGGGTAAAAGGTATATCGCCAAACATCACCATTAAATCGTGGTAAAACATGGCACGCATCACTTTGGCCTCGCCCCACATTTGCATGACGTCACTATCTTCGCTGTTGAAGAGGGCACTATATTCTAAATTGTAGATAAAGTTGTTGGCATACTCTACTCCTTTGTAGGCAGCTGTCCAGAAGCTGTTGATATCACTACCC
>JBOFRN010000152.1:0-8643 GCA_051651025.1 Phocaeicola sp. | reverse complement strand
TAGTCATTCTTTGTATCAAGTTTAGGCGATACCACCTCGAATGTTACAAACGACTCTTTTCGTTTTCCCTCTTTTTGGTAGCTAAACTCTAAACGAAACAGACCAGGTTCATTTAGAAAGTCCACTTCTCCTGTCAGTGAAAGTTCACCCCCCTTTTGGGTATCCCCATCTAAGAAAAAGCAATCTTCCACATCCTTCCGCACGTGTCGAATCTCGGGCGCACTGTTTGCATCTATCTCGTGAAACAATACCCTTACTTGGTATCTGCAAGTTTCAAAAATGACGGGCCACAATTTATCCCACTCTTTTTCCTCTGAGAAGTTTTCTCCTAATCCTTTATCAGGGTTATAAAGATGCAAACTACACTCGTCGTGTGCAGTATATCTGCAATAACTTTCAGGAGCGCTTACCTCTTCGTTGGTGTAACGAGTATAGTTTATGCGTCCTTTGAATCGTTCCCACGAGTAGCTGATGTCTTGTGTACGCACCATTACTTCGTAGTCAGAATGCTTAAACCTTAGTACTTCTGTTTGCATATTCTTTGGAGTTTACACTATATTATGGCCAGAAACGAGTAAATTCTTGGTTCTCAAGTCGCTCAATCATCTCTTCTATCTTCTCTTTAGCGGTTTGTTGGTGTGCTGCATCTTCTTCCTGATTAAAGCTTGGAGCTAGTTCTCTCAACCATTCTAAACGATTGTTACAAGCTACGCCGTTAACCATTACTGAACTCTTTAGATTAAACATGTCACTATCTCCCTCTATGCGTGGCAGAATTTTCATCAGCAGAATAGCGTCAATAGCTCTGTTTACAATCTCCTCAAACACTTCACCCTCTTTTTGTTTGTCAAGTATTACCCCTACCATAATCGTTAACTCGTTTAATACACGGTAACTCACCTCAAAAGGTGTTCCTTTAAGGGCCTTGTTTATTTCCTCAAGTTTTGTGGGGAGTAGTTCTACTATTTGAGCTTCATCTGTAGGATGTGTTTCAAGTACTTCGTCGGCAGTAACATAGTTTTGTCGAAAGGCTCTTTGCCACTCCTGTTGCTTTTCATCATCAAGATAGTCTAGGTTTTTGCTACCTCCAAACATATCTCTTAGGTTACCACCATTCATCTCTATGGTCATGGCGCGGTCAATCACTTTGCGTGAAAACTGATGCGTCGTGTCATCCATATTTACGGTACCAATGATAATTACATTGTGGGGTAAAGTTAACCCTTCGGTAATTAGCTCTTTTTTATTACCTACTTCGCTCTTAATGCCTTCCGTTTTATCGAGACTACAGAGTTTCATGTAAATTTCTCGATCAGTAAAGTGTTGGTTATAATCACTTCCTGTTACTTTGACTAACCCTGTTATTTTACCTAGCTGTTGAAAGTGTTGTGCTTCCACAATCACTCCTGTTTTTATGACTCTACCGTCACTGGTGTCTACGCTTTTTCTAGTTTCCAATACACTTAAAACCTCTGCAAAATATTGTTCAACAGGGGCCAAGTTCATTTCATCTAAACAGACAAAGAAAGGTACCTCAGGATACATTTTTGCCTTTACAAGAAACTGCACAAACTTCTTAAACTGATACCCTTCACTTAGGTTGCTATAGTATCCTAATAGTTCTGTAGAGTCGTGCCAATTGGGTTTTACCTCTATCATACAGTAGTTACCAGGAGTTGTTTTGTCGCGATCTTGCAGATAGGAAGGGCAACTTTTAAAGGCTAGTTCACGTACAATTCGGCTCTTGCCAGTACCAGATATTCCTGCAAGAAGCAGGAATGGTTTGGTACGGATGGCTGTGAGGTATGAATTATGTTTTTGGTAGTTTTGTGAATGATTGTCAATTTGTTCGTTGTGTTTTTTTCTTGGAGTAAACAAATTACATAAATCATCAACTTTCATAATTGCTTTATTCAAACAGTCAACACTTAAATTTATGGTATTATCTGAGTTAACATTATTAAGATTTGGTTGGTTTGCCCATATAATAACTTTGCTTAAAGTAGAAAATAATGGTTTAGTCTGAACTGTAGAGTTTGCATTAGCCACGGGATCGGTAAAAAACGTTGATCCATTATTTCTCCAAGTTGTTTCATCATACGTACCACAGTTTTCAAAGATCGAAATATTTGATAGAATGTCTTTTAATGTTATCAAAATTGCATCAAGCCCAATATGAAATGACTTACTTCCACCACGCCTTCCAGAATTGCTAAATGTTATATAGCCACCTCGTTTACTAAGTTCCGCTCTGAAATCGCTTGTGTCAGATTTTTTTGTTAAGAATGAATATAGATCTTCCATGTTTGTATTATAATAGTTGATTAACAATTTCCCTTGCAATACTCTTTATAACTGGCACGGCAACACTATTACCAAATTGTTGATATGCCTCTTTTCTTGAAACTGCAATTTCATATTTTTGCTGTTGTGCTATAATTTTATTTTGCTGAGTCTTCCATCCATTCCCTTCAATGTTAAATCCTTGGAGCCTACCTGCTTCTGTTGGAGTAAGCCTTCTTGGATTAAGTCCCTTTTCAGATTGGTCAATAAGTATTTCACTTCCGTCTTTCCAATATCTAGCAGAAATAGTACTACAGTATATACTATCTTTATTAAATAATGAATAACCAAACCCTTTGCCATTTTGTCGATTGCGTTCTTTACGCAATTGGTGGCCAGCCCACATACGATCACTTATGGTGTAATAAGCATCAATGGATTCTTCTGGTTCAAAAATATCTGAGACTTTAGTTTTAATTGCTTGCTCTTCAAGTCTCTCTTTATTGAATATTAGTTTTCCTGTTTTATCTATACCTAATGGAAAGATAAAACTATTTACATCAATTAGAGAACGATTCCATGCTACAATGATTAATCGTTCTCTATTTTGAGGTAGCCCAAAATACTTTGCATTTAGAACTTCATAGTTACAGTTATAGCCTAATTCATCTAAAGTAGCAAGAATAACTTTTAATGTTTCTCCTTTGTGATGATTTCTTAAGCCTTTTACATTTTCCAAGAATAAAATTTTAGGAGGAGTGCCATTTTCTATTTTATACTTTACAATATTCATTATATTAAAAAATAAAGTCCCCCTTGTGTCTTCAAAGCCTAGTCTATTCCCAGCTATTGAAAAGGCTTGACATGGAAATCCACCACAACAAACATCAAAGTCTGGTATATTCTCCATTTCAACCTCATTTATATCACAATTAAATAGTTTATAATCATTATCAAATATATTTGGTGATATGTTTTTATAATTAGCTTCATATGAAGCTCTAGCAAATTTATTTATCTCACTTGCAAATACACACTTCCCTCCGACATCATGCATTGCTTGATGAAAACCACCTATACCAGCAAATAAGTCTATAAATTTAATTTTTTTCTTTTGCATTTTATTTTTGAACTACTAGTAAAATAAATGTACTGTTATACATTGTTAAACGGAGCACCTATTAACTCCTTTATGTCAATTTTTGATATTTATATGATTTCTGCAAATTGCGGCATTAATGGCTGGAATTTATTTGTTTTCCACCGAGAAAAAGCTCTGTACCCCCTAGTTGCTCAGCCAACCATTTGTTCGTATTCTGTTTGTCTACTAAAACTATGTGGGTGTTATTAATCTTTTCTATTCTGTCATACGTTATTTCTATTCCACAACATACAAAAGTAATCATATTCTAATAATAATCACATGTGATTATAGAACATTTCGATAATATGACACTGATAGACTAGAAGGGAATAATGATACAAGGGGTTAATTCCAGCTGCAAGTTAACTTAAAACAAGGGTGAATGGTTATATAGTAACCAAAGAGGTCTGCTTTCACCCTAACCAACTATGAGTCAAAGAGTCTGAAAGATGAAGGGTCAAAACTACAAAACGAGTAGTAGAGGGAGTAAATAGCGATAAAAAGGCGAATGTTTCGACTCAATTTATCGCGACGAGATTGCTGAAATAGGAAGTTCAAACTCCCCCCACTCAATCATGGCATTGAAACAACGAATGTGCGAATAGTTGGGTAAATCCTCTCGATGTATCTCCCCTTCTACAATCAACTTCCGCTCAAGAAGTTCGGCACGTTTGATTCCAGCCAACAAAGGGTGCTTGGGGGTAATCCATTGTGCACCATCAAAGAGGGCCACATTGGCAATGGAAGTATCGGTCAGGTATCCATTTTGGGTAATCAGCACCTCATCGGCCTCGCCTCGTTGCTCGAAGGCTTGGTTCAAAGCATCACGATTAAGCGATTTCGAGCTATAATCTAATGTAGCAGCCTCTACCAATTGCAAGCTATGGACGGGTCGCAGGGTGTAGGGTGCATAAGTAATCTCTTCAATACCTTGCTCACCATAAACGAGGCGACACTTGATGCGTTGCTCACTATTGTGAACAACAGAGTTATTTAGGGCGGATAAAACGGTGCTATGCAGAAAGGAGCCTTCATCGTGACAAAGGGTATCAAAAGGAAGGGGCTCTACGCCCAACTTTTGGAACGTTCTGCTTATTCGATCGGCATGGTAACGCAAGTTATAAACCCGCCCCTGCTCTATGCGTAGGGTTTCAAGAAAAAGGGACATATACTTTGGCTATTATTTCGTTATACTCACTCTCCTCTTCACTCTGACTGGTAATACCACCACCTGCTTTGAAGTAGAGCTCACCATCTTCCTCTTCAACAAACCGGATCATCACCGCACTATCAAGCTCTTTGCCATCGAAAAGGCCCATTACTCCTGTGTAGAAGTTGCGAGAATAGCCCTCGGCTTGTTCAATAATCTCCCTGGTTTTCTTCTTAGGGGCACCGGTTATGGAGCCCGCAGGAAGCAAAGAGAAGAGTAAGCTCCCTAGAGAAGCGGCATAGTGGGCAGGTAGCGTACCACCTATTTCGGTACTGGTTTGGATAATCTCTCCTTTGTTGGTCTGTAAGTAATCGCAGTAACGGTAGTTTATAACCTGCACCTGAGTAGCCACGATACTCAAATCATTGCGAATTAAATCGACTATCGTAGCATGCTCGGCCGCCTCTTTAGGATCGTTAAGCAATAGCGATTCGGCATGGGGAAGAGTGGCCGAAATGGTACCCTTCATGGGATAAGAGTAGATCTTGCCCTCCTTTATTCGAACAAAAATCTCGGGAGAGAAGCAGACAAACTGATCCTTTACCCAAAGTTTATAACGAGCTTGTGAATGGTCATAAATTTGGCGAATACCTACATTGCTCTTGACAGGAATACGACAGGTCAGATTGGTTAAAAAGCTATTCCCCTCATTAATTTGCTGCTGTACATACGAAAAGGCGGTGTGGTAGTGTGAAGCACTCGGAGGAGTGACTTGCCACGAAAGGGTATCCCGATAGGGTTCAACCGCCTTAGCCGCATTGCTCCTACCTTCGAAATCGAAGAGACATTGCGCGGCATCGACATCGATTAATCGCTCTACATAGCAATGTTGCTGCAGATAGTCCACAAAAAAAAGAAAGGGGGTCTGGGTAGCACCCCATTGATTCATGCGGTCAATGGCCGCCTCTTTGGAATAAAATTGCACGGTTTAGGTCTTCTAATTACAATAAAAAAATGGAATAGGTAGCTAAGCGCATTCCAATCAATTTCTAACAGCATTGCTGCCTGCTACCCAATAGGCCTACAGGCTATTTTTTCGCAACTCCTCCATAATGTTGGCTGGGGCTCTTTGAGCCAATAGCTCTCTCTTCATAAAGTCCATATAGGGAGCTACGTGATGAAAGAATTTAGCATAGCCCGGGCAAAGGTAGTTTAAATCTTTTCCCGGTTCACTAGTCTTTACAAATCGATTCTTGGGACACTCGCCGTTGCAGGCAAAAAGGTAGCTGCACGATCGGCATTGACTGGGCAGGCTATCTTGCTTGGCATTGCCAAAGGCACGTTGTTTTTCGGAGTACATCATCTTCGTGAGGCTCTCTTCATAAATATTTCCCAATTTGTACTCAGGAAAGACAAAATGGTCACAACTGTATAGATCGCCATTGTACTCCATTACCCCGGCATGTCCACAACTCTTCGCCATGGAGCAGAGGCCAGGCTGTTCGCCTACCCAATTGGCCAACGTAGTATCGAAGAGTTGAATGTAGTATTCGCCCACATCTTGGCGCACCCACTCATCGAAGATGGCACATAAAAAGTCTCCCCACTGTTGGGGTGTAACCGAGAACTCGGCCACTGGATACTCCCCCTGATCGGACAAAGAGCCCAAATGTCTACCGTCCTTGTGCTCTACCAATCGCTCTACCACGGGTGTAAACTGAATGTATCGACATCCAATCGATTTAAAGAAGCGATAGAACTCCAAGGGGAAGTCGGCATTGTAGTCATTCACGACTGCCATGGCATTCCACTCTACACCGTGTTTATTGAGCAGATTTATACCACTCATCACTTTGTGAAAAGAGGGTGCACCACTCTTGTTTCTTCGATACTCATCGTGAAACTCTTTGGGACCATCGATCGATACGCCTACCAACCAATTGTTCTCTTTAAAGAAGCGGCACCACTCGTCATTGAGCAATGTTCCATTGGTCTGTATACAATTGTCGATAGTGCGGCCCCGTGCATAGCGCTGCTGAAGGGTCATTACCTTCTTATAAAAAGCGAGTGGACGCATTAAGGTCTCTCCACCGTGCCAAGTAAAGAGCACCTGAGATTGGGTTTGCGACTCGATGTATTGTTGTATAAATCGCTCCAGTAACTCATCGGTCATGGTAAAATTATTCAGTTTGCTATTCTTATAGAGATTGTGTTTCTCTAAATAATAGCAATAGGTGCAAGCCAAGTTACAAATAGAACTTACGGGTTTAACCATAACATAGAGTGGTTTCGAAAAAGGAGCAATTGTAGACATATCTATTAAGGGTATAGTTAAAAAGGGAATTAATCGTGCGAAAATAGGTATAATCTTGTAGCGATACAAATAAATAAGAAGACAAAAAAAAGGGTGCACCGAAGCACACCCTTGTATCTATCGTAACCTGCTGCAGATTAGATATTCTTTACTTGAATCAAATATTCGGCAATTTGAACAGCGTTCAATGCCGCACCTTTCTTAATTTGATCACTTACTGACCAGAAAGTCATTCCTTTTTCGTTGGTCAAGTCTTTGCGGATACGACCCACATAAACAGGATCTTTACCTGCTAAGAACAAAGGCATAGGATACTCTTTCTTCTCAGGATTATCCATTAAGACTACACCTTCAGCCTCTTCGAAAGCGGTACGGATGGCATCTAATGACAAAGCCTCTTCGGTTTCAATCCATGTACTCTCTGAGTGAGCACGAAGGGCAGGAACACGTACACACGTAGCACTTACTTCAATATCAGAGTGCATAATCTTGCGAGTCTCGTGGTACATTTTCATCTCCTCTTTAGTGTAACCATTTTCAGTAAACACATCTACTTGAGGAATTAAGTTGAATGCCAATTGATAAGCAAATTTCTCGACCGTTACAGGCTCGTTAGCCAATACTTGGCGATATTGCTCGTACAATTCATCCATAGCAGCTGCACCCGCTCCACTTGCCGCTTGGTAAGTAGAAACGTGCACCCGTTTTATATGTGAAAGCTTTTCGATGGCTTTCAGTGCAACTACCAATTGAATAGTTGTACAGTTAGGGTTTGCAATTACTCCACGTGGACGTTCCAATGCATCTTCTGCATTTACCTCGGGTACCACCAAAGGTACATCGTTATCCATACGGAAAGCACTTGAATTGTCAATCATCACTGCTCCAAATTTGGTAATGGTTTTTTCGAACTCTTTCGAAGTACCGGCACCTGCAGAAGTGAAAGCAATATCAATACCCTTAAAGTCATCGTTGTGTTGCAAAAGTTTTACCTCGATTTCCTTACCACAAAAGGTATACTTTTGTCCTGCACTACGAGCAGAGCCAAACAATACCAATTCATCCATAGGGAAATTTCTTTCTTCAAGTACGCGAAGGAACTCCTGTCCTACCGCACCACTTGCACCAACAATAGCTACTTTCATTTTTTGTTTTTGTTTTTTTATTAGATTACTATACAATTCGCTACCTATCGCAAAAAAGTGTAACGAATGGAGCGGCAAAAATACAACTATTTCAATATATAAAGATAGTAGGAAGAATGTTTTTTTGTAATTTTGTCCGTAAATTACCTATTCGCCGAATAAAGCCTATGCATTTACTCAATCTCGACCTACATTTTCCCATCACAGATCCTACTTGGATCTTCTTTTCGGTGCTAATGATTATTCTATTTGCACCTATTTTGATGGGTAAATTGCGCATTCCTCACATTATAGGTATGATCTTAGCGGGTGTACTTGTGGGAGAGCATGGGCTAAACCTACTGGTCTATGATAGTAGCTTTGAAATATTCGGAAAGGTGGGGCTATACTACATCATGTTCTTGGCTGGGCTCGAGATGGATATGGAGGACTTTAAAAAAAATCGGATAAAGGGTCTGGTTTTTGGTCTAATTACCTTTTTAATCCCTATGGGGCTGGGTGTATGGAGCAGTATGAATTTGTTAGGATACACCTTCTTAACCTCTATTTTGCTGGCCAGTATGTATCCCAGTCATACACTAATAGCCTTCCCGATTGTTAGCCGCTA